>JAOUIH010000098.1 GCA_029884165.1 Gammaproteobacteria bacterium
CGCCACCGTGCTTCTCCGCCATGACCTTCGTCAACGCCGCCGTCAGCGTCGTCTTGCCATGGTCCACGTGACCTATCGTGCCTACGTTCACATGGGGCTTTGTACGTTCAAATTTTCCTTTGGACATCTTTTTATCTCTGTTCTGTTATTTGGATAAGCAGCGACCGATCGCTCAGGACGCTTTCTTCATCACCACTTCGGCGACGTTGTTGGGTACTTCGCTGTACTTCAGAAATTCCATCGTGTAGACGGCACGCCCCTGGCTCATCGAGCGCAGGTCCGTCGCATAGCCGAACATCTCCGCGAGCGGGACTTCGGCACGGATAACCTTGCCGGACGGCGAATCGTCCATGCCCTGCGGCAGGCCGCGCCGGCGGTTCAGGTCGCCCATGACGTCACCCATGTAATCCTCCGGGGTGACGACCTCGACCTTCATGATGGGCTCGAGCAGCACCGGGCGAGCCTTGGCCGCCCCTTCCTTGAAGCCCATCGAGCCGGCGATCTTGAACGCCATTTCGCTGGAATCGACGTCGTGGTATGAGCCGTCGAACAGCGTCACCTTGACGTCGACGACCGGGTAGCCGGCGACGACGCCGTTCTCCAACTGCTCGCGGATACCCTTGTCGACCGCCGGGATGTACTCCTTCGGCACGACGCCGCCCACGATGCCGTTGACGAATTCGTAGCCGGTGCCGGGCTCCTTCGGCTCGAGACGCAGGTAAACGTGGCCATACTGGCCGCGACCGCCGGTCTGACGAACGAACTTGCCTTCCTGCTCGACTGTCGCGCGGATGGTTTCGCGGTAAGCAACCTGCGGCTTGCCTACGTTGGCCTCCACCTTGAATTCCCGGCGCATGCGGTCGACGATGATCTCGAGGTGCAGCTCGCCCATGCCCGAGATGATGGTCTGGCCCGACTCCTCGTCGGTGTGCACGCGGAATGACGGGTCTTCCTTCGCCAGCTTCTGCAGCGCGATGCCCATCTTTTCCTGGTCGGCCTTGGTCTTCGGCTCGACGGCAACCGAAATCACCGGCTGCGGGAACTCCATCCGCTCCAGCATGATGATGTGGTTCGGGTCGGTCAGCGTATCGCCGGTCGTCACGTCCTTCAGGCCGACGGCCGCGGCGATGTCGCCGGCACGAACTTCCTTGATTTCCTTGCGATCGTTGGCGTGCATCTGGAGTATGCGGCCGATGCGCTCTTTCCTCTCCTTGACCGGGTTATAAACCGTGTCACCCGAGTTCAGCACGCCCGAATACACCCGGAAGAAAGTCAGGTTGCCGACGAACGGGTCGGTCGCGATCTTGAACGCCAGCGCGGAGAACGGTTCCTTGTCGTCCGGGTGACGCTCACCTTCGCTGTCGTCCTCCAGGTGGCCCTTGATCGCGGGCACGTCTGTCGGGGACGGCATGTAGTAAATCACAGCATCCAGCATCGCCTGGACACCCTTGTTCTTGAAGGCCGAGCCGCACAGCGTCACGACGATTTCGTTGCGCAGCGAACGCTCGCGCAGCCCGCGGCGGATTTCATCTTCCGTCAGATCGCCATTTCCGAGGAACTTCTCGAGCAGCTCCTCGTCGCCCTCGGCGGCGGCCTCGATCATTTTCTCGCGCCAGGCCTGCACGTCCGCCAGCATCGACTCGGGAATCTCGCGGGCCTCGTAGGTCGTGCCCATCGTGGTGTCGTCCCAGTAGATCGCCTTGCGGCGGATCAGGTCGACGATGCCCTCGAACTTTTCCTCGGCGCCTATCGGCAACTGCACCGGAACCGGAATCGCACCCAGCCGGGACTTGACCTGCCGGACGACCCGGAAGAAATCCGCACCCGCCCGGTCCATCTTGTTGACGAAGATCATCCTCGGGACGTGGTACTTGTTCGCCTGGCGCCAAACCGTCTCGGTCTGTGGCTCGACGCCGCCGACCGAGCAAAGAACGGTCACCGCGCCGTCCAGCACGCGCAGGCTGCGCTCGACCTCGATCGTGAAGTCGACGTGCCCGGGCGTATCGATGATGTTGATCCGGTGCTGCTCGAACTGCTGGTCCATGCCGGTCCAGAAACAGGTCGTCGCCGCCGACGTGATCGTTATCCCCCGCTCCTGCTCCTGCTCCATCCAGTCCATGATGGCCGCACCGTCGTGCACTTCGCCGATCTTGTGCGAGACACCGGTGTAGAAAAGCACACGCTCGGTCGTCGTCGTCTTACCGGCATCGATGTGAGCCATGATGCCGATATTGCGATAGCGCTCGATTGGGGTAATGCGTGGCACGGGACTTGTCCTGCAAGCGGGACAGGCTTACCAGCGGTAATGCGAGAAGGCCTTGTTGGCCTCCGCCATCCGGTGCGTATCTTCTTTCTTCTTGACGGCGTTGCCGCGGTTCTCGGCTGCATCCATCAGCTCGTGCGCGAGGCGGTGCGCCATCGTCTTCTCACTGCGGCCGCGGGCTGCATCGATCACCCAGCGCATGGCAAGCGTCTGGCGGCGCTGCGGGCGAACCTCGACCGGCACCTGGTAGGTGGCGCCGCCGACGCGTCGGGACTTGACCTCGACCGCGGGCTTGACGTTTTCGAGCGCCTGCTCGAGGAGCTCGATCGACTTGTCGTCGGCGTGGGTCTGCTTCTCTGAAATACGGTCCAGTGCGCCGTAAATGATGCGCTCGGCGACGGATTTCTTGCCGTCACGCATGATCATGTTCATGAATTTGGCCAGCAGGTCGCTGCCGAACTTCGGGTCGGGCAGGATCGTGCGCTTGGGGGCTTGGGCTCTTCTCGACATGGCTTATCTCTGAATCAGGCTGGCGTTATTTCGGTCGCTTCGCGCCGTACTTGGAGCGGCCCTGGCGACGGTCGGTCACGCCGGCGCAGTCCAGGGTGCCGCGAATCGTATGGTATCGAACACCCGGCAGGTCCTTTACACGGCCGCCGCGAATGAGGACGACCGAGTGCTCCTGCAGGTTGTGGCCCTCGCCACCGATGTAGCTGGTGACCTCGTAGCCGTTGGTCAGGCGCACGCGGGCGACCTTCCGAAGGGCCGAGTTCGGCTTTTTCGGGGTCGTCGTATACACGCGCGTGCATACGCCCCGCTTCTGCGGGCAGCTTTCCAGCGCCGGCACGGTGCTCTTCACAGCCTTGTTCGTGCGCGGCTTCCTAACGAGTTGGTTTGTAGTGGCCATTGGGCGCCTTTGTCTTCAAGTCTTCAGTCGTTTCAACCGGTGCACCGTCCGCGGGTGCATGAATTGCGCTGCTATGTGCGCGCACGGACGCGTGCCGGATCCCTCTCGATCCAGTCCAGGCGCCCTGCAGCCAATCGAAAAGCCTTTCTGTTCAGGCGCTTGCGATTGGCTCGTCTTGAGTTGCAAAGGCCCGCCAGCAGCGGGCCCTCGGGTTAAGGGCGGGCATTGTATGGACGCCCCGTCCGCAGTGTCAAGCAGAGGTCCCGGGCGGCGGTGCCGCCCGGGACCGGGCTCAACTCTCTGCGTTCGCGTCGTCGCCTGTCTCGTCGGGCAGGTCGGCCAGGGCCTCCTCCTCGACGGTCTCGCCCATCTCGGCCGCCGCCTCTGCTTCGGCCGCCGCCGCCCGCAGGGCCGCGGTGACGTCCAGCTCCTTGAGGCCCTCCGCCAGGTCCTGCTCCCGCGTCCGCCGCCTCTCGGCATGGTGCGCGTAGCCGGTGCCGGCCGGAATCAGGCGGCCCACGATGACGTTTTCCTTCAGCCCGCGCAGGTCGTCCTTCAGTCCACGCACCGCGGCCTCCGTGAGGACTCGGGTCGTTTCCTGGAACGAGGCCGCCGAAATGAACGACTCCGTCGCCAACGAGGCCTTGGTGATGCCGAGCAGCAGCGGCTCGACGGTGATCGGGTCCTTGCCCTGCCCTTCGAGCTGCTCGTTGACCTCGAGCACACGGGCCTTGTCGGCCTGTTCGCCGCGCAGGAAGTTGCTCTCGCCGGGCTCCTGCACGATGACCTTCCTGAGCATCTGCCGGATGATCACCTCGATGTGCTTGTCGTTGATCTTGACGCCCTGCAGGCGGTAGACGTCCTGGATCTCGCGGACGAGGTAATCGGCCAGCGCCTCGACGCCCTGCAGCCGCAGGATGTCGTGCGGGTTCGGCTCGCCATCGGCGATGACCTCACCGCGCTCGACCTGCTCGCCCTCGAAGACGTTCATGTGACGCCATTTCGGGATCAGTTCCTCGTGCGCTTCACCCGCCTCGTCAGTGATGACCAGGCGGCGCTTGCCCTTCGTCTCCTTACCGAAGTTCACGGTACCGGAGTACTCCGCCATGATCGCGGGATCCTTCGGCTTGCGCGCCTCGAACAGGTCCGCGACGCGCGGCAGACCGCCGGTGATGTCGCGGGTCTTCGACGACTCCTGCGGGATACGGGCGATGACGTCGCCGACCGACACCTGCGCACCGTCGCTCATGCTGACGATGGCACCCGGGGGCAGTGCATAAACCGCCGGGATATCGGTATTGGCGAAACAAACGTCCTTGCCGTCGTCGTCGACCAGGCGAGCCATAGGGCGCAGGTCCTTGCCGGCGCCGCCGCGCTGCTTCGGGTCGAGGATCACGATGCTCGTGAGGCCCGTGAACTCGTCCACCTGCTCCGTAACGGTCACGCCGTCGATGAAGCTCTCGAAGCGCATATGGCCGGTTACTTCCGAAACGACCGGGTGCGTATGGGGGTCCCAGGTCGCAACGACCTGCCCCTGCTTGACCTCGGCGCCGTCCTGGACGGTGATCGTTGCGCCATAGGGAACCTTGTAGCGTTCGCGCTCGCGACCATGCTCGTTCATGACCGAGATTTCGCCGGAACGCGACACCGCGACCAGGTAGCCCTTCTGGTGATGCACCGTCTTGATGTTGTTCAACCGAACCACGCCCGAGCTCTTCAGCTCGATGTTGTTGACGGCGGCAGACCGCGATGCGGCACCGCCGATGTGAAACGTGCGCATCGTGAGCTGCGTGCCCGGCTCGCCGATCGACTGGGCCGCGATGACGCCGACGGCTTCGCCGATGTTGATCCGGTGGCCACGGGCCAGGTCTCGGCCGTAGCACTGGGCGCAGACGCCGTACCGCACCTCGCAGGTGATCGGCGAACGCACCAGCACCTGGTCGATCGACAACTCCTCCAGGCGAGCAACGGCGCCTTCGTCCAGCAGCGTGCCGGCATCGAAGGCCACCTTGTCGGTGCCCGGGATCATGACGGTCTCGGCCAGCACCCGGCCCAGCACGCGCTCGCGCAGCGGCTCGACGACGTCACCGCCCTCGACGATCGGCGCCATCGCGACGCCGTTGTGCGTCTCACAATCGAACGCGGTGACGACCAGGTCCTGCGCAACGTCGACCAGGCGGCGAGTCAGGTAACCCGAGTTGGCCGTCTTCAGGGCCGTGTCGGCGAGACCTTTGCGCGCCCCGTGAGTCGAGATGAAGTACTGCAGTACGTCCAGTCCCTCGCGGAAGTTGGCAGTGATCGGCGTCTCGATGATCGAGCCGTCCGGCTTGGCCATCAGGCCTCGCATGCCGGCGAGCTGCCGGATCTGCGCGGCGGAGCCTCGGGCGCCGGAATCGGCCATCATGTAGATCGAATTGAAGGATTCCTGCTCGACCTTCTTGCCCAGCGAGTCCGTGACCGTTTCCGAACCCAGCTTGTCCATCATCGCCTTGGCGATCTGGTCGTTCGTGCGCGACCAGATGTCGATGACCTTGTTGTAACGCTCGCCGTCGGTGACGAGGCCGGACGAGTACTGGTCCTGGATCTCCTTAACTTCTGCCTCGGCCTGCGCCAGGATCGTCTCCTTGGATTCGGGAACGACCATGTCGTTGACGCCGATCGAAATACCGGCGATCGTCGCGAAGCGGAAGCCCGTGTACATCAGCCGGTCCGCAAACACTACCGTCTTCTTCAGGCCGAGATTTCGGTAACAGGCGTTGATGACGTTGGAAATCGCCTTCTTCGTCATGTCCCGGTTGATCAGCTCGAAGGACAGGCCTTCCGGAACCAGCGTCGACAGCAGTGCCCGGCCGACCGTCGTCTGCACCAGGCGCACGGTCGTCGCGGTTTCGCCGTCAGCATCGGTTTCGTGCAGCGGTACACGAACGCGGACGCGGGCCTGCAGCTCGACTGCCTTGTTCTCGTAGGCACGCCGGGCCTCGTCGATGTCCGTGAACACCATGCCCTCGCCCTTGGCATTTACCTTGGAGCGGGTCATGTAATACAGACCGAGTACGACGTCCTGCGACGGGACGATGATCGGGTCGCCATTCGCGGGCGAAAGGATGTTGTTCGACGACATCATCAGTGCGCGCGCCTCGAGCTGCGCTTCGAGCGACAAAGGCACGTGCACGGCCATCTGGTCGCCGTCGAAGTCGGCGTTGAACGCCGTGCAGACGAGCGGATGCAACTGGATCGCCTTGCCCTCGATCAGCACCGGCTCGAAAGCCTGGATGCCGAGTCGATGCAGCGTCGGCGCACGATTCAGGAGAACCGGATGTTCCCGGATGACTTCCTCGAGGATGTCCCATACCTCGGGCCCCTCGCGCTCGACCAGCCGCTTGGCTGCCTTGATCGTGGTGGCTTCGCCCCGTAATTGCAGCTTCGAGAAAATGAACGGTTTGAAGAGTTCGAGCGCCATCTTCTTCGGCAGGCCGCACTGGTGCAGGCGCAGCGTCGGGCCAACCACGATGACCGAACGGCCGGAGTAGTCGACGCGCTTGCCGAGCAGGTTCTGGCGGAAGCGGCCCTGCTTGCCCTTGATCATGTCCGCCAGCGACTTCAGCGGGCGCTTGTTCGTGCCCGTGATCGCGCGGCCGCGACGGCCGTTGTCGAGCAGCGCGTCCACGGACTCCTGCAGCATGCGCTTTTCGTTGCGCACGATGATGTCCGGGGCGTTCAGCTCGAGCAGCCTGCGCAGGCGGTTGTTGCGGTTGATGACCCGGCGGTACAGGTCATTGAGGTCGGAGGTCGCGAAGCGGCCGCCGTCCAGCGGTACCAGCGGACGCAGGTCCGGCGGCAGCACAGGCAGCACGGTCAATACCATCCAGGCCGGATGATTGCCGGACTCGATGAACGACTCGAGCAGCTTCAGTCGCTTTGAAAGACGCTTGATCTTGGTTTCCGACCGCGTCCCGTTGATGTCCTCGCGCACCTGCAGGACTTCGCGCTGCAGGTCGATCGACGACAGCATGTCCCGAATCGCTTCGGCGCCCATGCGGGCATCAAACTCGTCGCCGTACTGCTCGATCGCCTCGAGGTACATCTCGTCGGTCAGCAGCTGGCCGCGCTCGAGCGGAGTCATACCCGGCTCGATGACGACAAAGGCTTCGAAATACAGGACCCGCTCGATCTCGCGGAGCGTCATGTCGAGCATCAGGCCGATGCGGCTGGGCAGCGACTTAAGGAACCAGATGTGGGCGACCGGGCTCGCCAGCTCGATGTGCGCCATGCGCTCACGCCGTACCTTCGTCTGGGTGACCTCGACGCCGCACTTCTCGCAAACGACGCCGCGGTGCTTCAGCCGCTTGTACTTGCCGCAAAGGCATTCGTAGTCCTTGATCGGGCCGAATATCTTCGCGCAGAACAGACCGTCCCGTTCGGGCTTGAACGTCCGGTAGTTGATGGTCTCGGGCTTCTTGACCTCACCGTAAGACCACGACCGGATCATGTCCGGAGACGCGAGCCCGATGCGAATCGCATCGAAATCGTCGACCGGGTTCTGATACTTGAATAGCTTCAGAAGATCTTTCATCAGTCTGTTTCCAGTTCAATGTTGATTCCCAGCGACCGAATTTCCTTAACGAGTACGTTAAAGGACTCAGGCATGCCGGCATCCATCTGGTGCTCGCCGTCCACGATGTTCTTGTACATCTTGGTGCGGCCCTGAACGTCGTCGGACTTGACGGTCAGCATTTCCTGCAGCGTATAGGCTGCGCCGTACGCTTCGAGCGCCCACACTTCCATCTCGCCGAAGCGCTGGCCGCCGAACTGCGCCTTGCCGCCCAGCGGCTGCTGGGTGACGAGGCTGTAAGGACCGGTCGAACGCGCATGCATCTTGTCGTCAACCAGGTGGTTGAGCTTCAGCATGTACATGTAACCGACCGTGACCTCCCGATCGAAGGAATCGCCGGTGCGGCCGTCGTACAGGCGGCTCTGGCCGGATTCGGGCAGGTTCGCGAGCTTGAGCAGGTTCTTGATCTCGGCTTCCGTCGCACCGTCGAATACCGGCGTCGCCGTCGGCAGGCCGAATACCAGGTTCTTCGCCAGTTCGAGAACTTCCTCGTCCGTGAATTCCTTCAGTTCCTCGCTCTTGCCGCCCGTCGTGTTGTAAACCTGCTCCAGGAAGCCGCGGATCTTGGCCGTCGATTCGTGCGCCTGCAGCATCATGTCGATCTGCTTGCCGATCCCCTTGGCCGCCATGCCGAGATGCGTTTCCAGCACCTGGCCGACGTTCATGCGCGACGGCACGCCGAGCGGGTTGAGCACGATGTCGACCGGTGTGCCGTCCTCGAGGTAAGGCATGTCCTCGACCGGTACGATGGTCGAGATGACACCCTTGTTGCCGTGTCGGCCGGCCATCTTGTCGCCGGGCTGCACCCGACGTTTGACAGCCAGGTAGACCTTGACCATTTTCAGCACGCCCGGCGCCAGGTCGTCGCCCGCGGTGATCTTGGCCTTCTTCTCGTCGTAACGGCGATCGAACTCGGCGCGCTGCGATTGCAGGCGCTCGAACGCACGCTCCAGCTGCTCGTTGGCCTCGTCGTTCTTCAGCCGGATCTCGAACCACTTCTCCCGCGGGACTTCCTGCAGGTAGGCGGCCGTGATCTTGCTGCCGGAGGCGAGCTTGTTCGGCCCGCCCTGGGCGACCTTGCCGGCCAGCATGCGCTCGACGCGCTCGTAGATGTCGTTCTCGAGAATTCGCAGCGTGTCGTCTAAGTCCTTCCGGACGCTCTCGAGCTCGGAGCGCTCGATCGACAGCGCGCGCGCATCCTTCTCGACGCCATCGCGCGTGAACACGCGCACGTCGATCACGGTGCCATCCATGCCCGGCGGAACGCGCAGCGACGTGTCCTTCACATCGGATGCCTTCTCGCCGAAGATCGCGCGCAGCAGCTTTTCTTCCGGCGTCAGCTGGGTCTCGCCCTTCGGCGTGACCTTGCCGACGAGGATGTCTCCGGCCTGAACCTCGGCGCCGATGAACGCGATGCCGGACTCATCCAGCTTGGCGAGCGCGGCGTCGCCGACGTTCGGTATGTCGGCCGTTATATCCTCGGGGCCGAGCTTCGTATCGCGGGCCACGCAGGACAGTTCCTCGATGTGTATCGTCGTGAACCGGTCTTCCTGGACGACGCGCTCCGAGATCAGGATCGAGTCCTCGAAGTTGTAGCCGTTCCAGGGCATGAACGCCACCAGCAGGTTCTGGCCGAGCGCGAGCTCGCCCATGTTCGTCGACGGTCCGTCGGCCAGCACGTCGCCTTTGGCGATCCTGTTGCCTTCCTTGACCAGCGGGCGCTGGTTAATGCACGTGTTCTGGTTCGAGCGCGTGTACTTGGTCAGGTTGTAGATGTCGACGCCCGGCTCGGATGCATCAGTCTCGTCGTCATTTACGCGCACGACGATGCGGGACGCGTCGACCGAGTCGACCATGCCGCCGCGCTTCGCGATGACCGTAACGCCGGAGTCGACAGCTACCGCCCGCTCCATGCCCGTGCCGACCAGCGGCGCTTCCGAGCGCAGGGTCGGGACCGCCTGCCTTTGCATGTTCGAGCCCATCAACGCGCGGTTCGCGTCGTCGTGCTCGAGGAACGGGATCAGGGACGCGGCCACCGATACGATCTGTCGCGGCGACACGTCCATGTAGTTGATCGACGCGGGGTCGGACAGCGTGAACTCGTTGCGATGCCGGACGGAAACGAGGTCCTCGACGAATTTGCCGTTCTTGTCGAGTTCCGCGTTCGCCTGGGCAATGACGTAGTTACCTTCCTCGATCGCCGAGAGATACACGATCTCGCTCGTCGCCTTGCTGTTCTCGACCTTGCGATACGGCGTCTCCAGGAAGCCGTACTCGTTGGTGCGGGCGAAAACCGCCAGCGAATTGATGAGGCCGATGTTCGGACCTTCCGGCGTCTCGATCGGGCAAACCCGGCCGTAATGCGTCGGGTGCACGTCGCGGACCTCGAAGCCCGCCCGCTCGCGGGTCAGACCGCCCGGGCCGAGCGCCGAGACGCGCCGCTTGTGGGTAACCTCGGACAGGGGGTTATTCTGGTCCATGAACTGCGACAGCTGGCTCGAGCCGAAGAATTCCTTCACCGCGGCGGCGACCGGCTTCGCGTTGATCATTTCCTGCGGCATCAGGCCTTCGGTCTCGGCCTGCGTCAGGCGCTCCTTGACCGCGCGTTCGACGCGCACGAGACCGACGCGGAACGCATTCTCGGCCATTTCGCCGACGCTGCGGACCCGGCGGTTGCCGAGATGGTCGATATCGTCGACCGCACCGTAGCCGTTGCGGATATCGATCAGCGTCTTCAGCACGTCGAGGATGTCGCTCGTTTCCAGTACGCCACTGCCCTCGGACGTCTCGCGCCCGACGCGGCGGTTGAACTTCATGCGGCCGACGGCCGACAGGTCGTAACGCTCGAGATTGAAGAACAGGTTCTGGAACAGGTTCTCCGCGGCCTCCTTCGTCGGCGGCTCGCCCGGGCGCATCATGCGGTAGATCTCGACCAGCGCCTCGAGGCGGGTCGTCGAAGGGTCGATGCGCAGCGTGTTCGACAGGTACGGGCCACGGTCCAGGTCGTTCACGTACAGCGTACGTATGTGCTCGACGCCCTTCTCGATCAGGGTCTGGATGACCGGCTCGGTCAGTTCGTCGTTGGCGGCAGCCAGCAACTCACCCGTCTCCTTGTCGACGATATCGTGCGCAAGGACTTTGCCTTCCAGGTACTCGGCCGGAACGACCAGCGCATCGGCGCCGGCCTGCTGCATCTCGCGGACGTGCTTCGCGGTGATTCGCCGCCCTTCCTCAACGATCAGCTTGCGGCCGATCTTGATATCGAATATCGCGGTCTCGCCGCGCAGACGCTCGGGGACGAGCCCCATGCGAATTTCCTTCTTCGACAGGTAGAAGTCGTTCTTGTCGAAGAACGTGTCCAGCATTTCCTCGTTGCTCAGACCCAGGGCACGCAGGATGATCGTGACCGGCAGCTTGCGGCGGCGGTCGATACGCGCAAACACGCTGTCCTTCGGATCGAACTCGAAATCCAGCCACGAACCGCGGTAAGGAATGATGCGAGCCGAAAACAGGAGCTTGCCGGACGAGTGCGTCTTGCCTTTGTCGTGGTCGAAGAATACGCCAGGCGAGCGATGCAGCTGCGATACGATGACACGCTCCGTGCCGTTGATCACAAACGTGCCGTGATCCGTCATCAGCGGCATTTCGCCAAGATAGACTTCCTGCTCGCGGATGTCCTTGACCGGTTTCGGGGTTCCGCTCGCTTCCTTGTCGTAAATGACCAGCCGCACCTTGACGCGTATCGGCGCAGCGTAGGTCAGGCCTCGCATCTGACATTCCTTGACGTCAAATACGGGATCACCGAGACGGTAGCTCACGTACTCCAGCGCAGCGTTTCCGGAATAGCTGACGATCGGGAAGACGGACCTGAAGGCCGCGTGTAATCCCATCTCCTGCCGCTTTTCCTCGTCGG
>JAOUIH010000099.1 GCA_029884165.1 Gammaproteobacteria bacterium
CGCCGCTGGTACAGGAATTCTGCGAATTCGTAGTCGAGTCGCGCGCTCGGCGCGGCCGCCGGCCGCGTATCCGCGGCATCGGGCTCGTCGATAGCATCGTTGACCGCCGGCACCATGAGTCCGACGGCAAGCACAGCCAGCGCGGCGGCAAGCCGGAACCACAGGTCCCGATGGGGCGGAGATCGCCTGTGCGTGAGCGCCAACGCGGCCGGAACCTCGTCCATTCGGGTAACGCCGGCCTCAAGCACGTAACCCCGCCGGGCGACAGTGCGGACCAGGCGCCGGTCCTGGTCGTTCAGCGCGCGCCGGATATCTGTGATGCAGTGAACCAGCGAGTCTTCGGACACCACCTGGTTGCGCCAGACGATGTCCAGCAGCTCACGCTTGCTGACCAGCCGCGCGGGACGTTCGAGCAGCGCTTTCAGAACCTCGTATGACTTGGGGCGCAGCGGGACCAGGCGATTACCGTTCAACAGCGCGCTGCGACCGACGTCGAGCACGAATTCCCCGAAACGGTACACCGTCGGGCGCTCTCCCCCTTCTGAGTTCCTCGCTTCCATGACCACCGGTCTCGGGCACTCTTGTTTTCGAGCATTTCTAGCACACCTTCCCCATTCTGTCGTGATTCTTTCGGTACTCGCCGGATGCCGGGGCCTATTTTCAAGGCACTGCCGTCGCTGCAATGTCGACGGCCTTTACAACTCACAACAAGAACGAATCGGGGGACTGCACTATGTCAAACAAACTTCTGCCATTATCTGGCCTGCGGGCGACCGCGGTGCTGGCATTGGCCGTAACCGGGATGTCTCTGGCCGGGACATCCACCGCCGACGAGCATGGCCTGTCGGCCGAAACCCTGGCCGAGCTGGCCGCCGTCCGCGGCGCCACGGCGGCCTACCACGACATCGACGTCGCGTTCGCCGCCGGCTACATCGACATCAATGTCGTCGTGCCCGGCATGGGCTGCCACCTGCTGAATCCCGGCTATCTGGACGGTGCGTTCAGCGTCACCGAGCCCGAGATCCTGGTGTACGAAGACTGTACGCCGGGCCTCGGCGGCCAGGCAAAGCTGCGCGCTGTCGAGTACGCGACCCTGTGTGGCGGACCGCCAGGCTGCACGTTGCCGCCACCGGATGGTTTTTCCGGAGTACAGGACACCTGGGTGCCGCTGCATGACGCGGGCCTCTGGACCCTGCACGCCTGGATCTGGCGTCACAACCCGGATCACATCTTCGCCCCGTTGAACCCTCGCTTCGGGGACTGACAGAGCAGGCGTAAGCCCTGGGCCACAGGGACGTGGCCCACCCGGGCGTTCGTGACAGCCAACGCCGCTCGGGTGTGCCCGCAAGAACCCGCTCCAGCCCGTCCGTCAACGAACCAGCATGGAACCGAGCAGGCCGAAACAGAAGCCGACGACCGCACCGATCGTCGGCGCCCAGTGGCGCTCGAGCCGCGACTGCGGCGCGATGTCCTGGAACAGGAGATAGAGTATTCCGCCGGCCGCGAACAGCATCAGGGAGCCGAGGACTACGGGATGCCCGGGTCCGATAGTCCAGCCGATGGAACCTGCCAGCGGTCCCAGCGGGATCAGCACGAGCATCAGGACGAGCGACCTGCCGCCGCTCGATCCCGGCAGCGCATTGAGCTCGCGGTAGGCATTGAAACCCTCCGGCAGGTTCTGCAGCCCGATCAGCGCCGCCAGCAGGATTGCGCCCGGCGCCTCCATCGCGAACATGCCTCCCAGGGCCACGGATTCGGGCAGGTAATCGAGCAACATGGCGATGAACTGGGGCGACTCGCGACGCCGGATTGCGAGCAGGCGCTCGACGAGCAGGAAGCAGAGGCCGCCGGCAAGAACGAGCGATGCCGCCGCCGGAGCGGACGGCACGAGGCGAGCGCCCTCGGGAACCAGGACCAGGGCGACCGCGGCGACGAGCACGCCGCCACCGAATGCGATGATGCTGTGACGGAACTCGGTCTCGAGCCACAGCGGGCGAATGCGCTCGATCCGAGCGAGCAAGCCGCCAAGCAGGACGCAGGCGCCGGCGCAGCTGGTATAGGCGAGCATCGAAACAAAGGCGGTCATCGCTGATCAGCGTAGCGCAGCACCGTGGGAGCGGCCATTGCGGACGCCCGCAGGGCCGGCGCGTACGAGCAAGCGACGGGATCCGCGGAACTTGCCGGAGCCTGCCCTGCGGCGAGGGGTGTCGGGCCGCGCGCCCGCCCGGCGGCCATCCGATCGCTGTTTTGTGTCCCCGGTCGATGTTTTCGCGGACCCACGGGGCTAGAATTGGCCGTCCCACGCGATGTCGAGGCCGGTCCCATGACTTTACCGATCGCTCAATGGCGCGGCGCCGCCATCGTCCTGCTGGCCGCCTGCACATTCACGGCGCAGGCGCAGGACGACGAATTCGAAACGCTGACGCCGGAGGAACAGGCACAGTACGAACAGCTGGCGACGCTGCTCGAATCACTGGATCCGCAGAAGGGCGACATCGTCCTCGGCGATGGCCTCGCAACGCTGCGCGTGCCGGAGGACTTCTATTACCTCGACGGCCAGGATGCCGAGACCGTGCTCGTCGACCTGTGGGGGAACCCGCCCGGGCAGGACGTGCTGGGCATGCTGTTTCCCGCACAGTATTCGCCGGTGGACGGCGAATCCTGGGCCGTGACCATCGACTACAGCGAGGACGGCTACGTTTCCGACGAGGACGCCGCCGACATCGACTACGGCGATCTCCTGTCGGACATGCAGCGAGACATTCGTTCCGGCAATGACGACCGGGTCGCCGCCGGTTACGAGGCCATCGAACTGGTCGGCTGGGCCGAGTCCCCGCATTACGACGGCGGCGCGAAGAAACTTTACTGGGCCAAGGAGCTGCGTTTCGGCGACAGCCCGGATACGACGCTGAATTACGAGATTCGCGCGCTGGGCCGCCGCGGCATCCTGAGCATGACTTTCATCGCGGCCACCGACCAGCTGGCCGAAATCAATGCGAGCCGGGACCAGGTACTCGCGATGGCGGAATTCAATGACGGGCATCGCTATACCGACTTCGATCCTGACTTCGACGCCGTCGCCGCCTACGGTATAGGCGCGCTGGTCGCCGGCAAGGTCGCTGCCAAGACCGGACTGCTCGCCGCCGGCCTGCTGTTCGCCAAGAAGTTCGGGGTGTTTATCCTGGTCGGATTGGCCGCGGTGGGCCGCCGCGTAATGAAGGCTTTTTCCTCGACAGAGACGCTCTCGCCGAAGTAGGAGCTTGCCCCGCAGGCACTCCGCGCAGCCAGCCAATGGCACGCGTTCCGGAGTCGCCGCTGACCCTCGCGGCTCTCTCGCGGGAGCCCGCTCCGCGGGCGAGCGGCGATGCCGCCAGAACGATCCTCCCCGGGCGCTGCTGCGTCGCCCCCCGGCCAGATGCATCCTTGCCGCCGCTGCAGTACCCTGTGCGCCGTTGAGACCAGGCCTCGCGTTCTGAGGAGACGCTTACATGCTGCAGCGCACCCGATTCCCTTTGCTCGCCCTCATCGCATTGACACTCTCCGCCTGCGGCGGCGGGCAGGCGCCCGAGCCCCCCGCGGAAGCCACGTCACCGGCCGACCAGGCCCCGGCGGATGCTGCGCCACCGGACGCAGCGGCAGAGGAACCCGCCGACGTGCCGGTCGACCCGTTCGCACGCTCCACATCGCCGGACGCGGTGATCGGCCTGCTGTGGCAATGGGTCGGCAGCACGACGCCCGACGAAGATATTGCGGTCAGCGAGCCGGAGCGCTACCTGCTGTTGCTGAATGCCGAAGGCCGGGCGGAGGTCGAATTCGACTGCAACAGCGGCGGTGGCGATTACACGATCGACGAAGCTGCGCTGAGCTTCGGGCCGCTGATTTCGACGCGCATGGCCTGCCCGGAAGACACGCAGGACTTCGTTTACATGTCGCAACTTCAGCGCGCATCAGCGTTCTACGTCGAGAACGGCGAGCTCTACGTCGAACTCGCGATGGACGGCGGCACGATGCGCTTCGTACCGGTCGCAGAATTCGAATAAGAGCGGTCGCCCGCAGAGCGAGCTCTTACCGGTTGTCGTCGCCGGCCAGTCGAGCGCCGGGCTCGATCCGTCCGCTTGCGCCGGTCCAGACCGAATCGAAAGGGATGCCTGACATGCGCAGCGCGAGGCGCACGGACTCGGCGTCCGGTGCGCGAAAGCGGCAGATGAGTTGCGTGCCGTCTTCGCTGACGCACGTCTCCTGCCACTGCACGCGGTGCATGCGAAAGCAGTCGGTCGGCCCGGTGTCGATGTTCGCCCCTGCCGCTCGCAATGCATTCGCGCTGCGAGCGACGTAGACGTCCGTCAGGCCGCTGCCCCGGTCCATGGCTTTTATACCGCGACGGCTGCAAGCTGCGGCCGCGCCGTACGATCGAGATAGTCGGCCAGGTGCACACTCAGCTCGCGCACGTCGTCCTCGGCGCCGTGGATAAAGCTCGATTTGCGCCGGCGCAGGTAGGGAAGCCCGAGGACATAAAGTCCCGGCGCATCGACGACGCCGCGGTCGTGGCGCAGGTTACCCCTGCGATCGAACACGGGCGCCTCGAGCCACGTGTAGTCAGGACGAAATCCAGTCGCCCAGAGCACCGTTTTTATTTCCCGGCCGAATTCAAGACCGAGCCTGGGCGCAGCGCCAACATCCGTCGCCGCGTAGCGCTCGGCCGACGCGACCTCGGAGTCGTAGCCGTTGACAGCCGCCCACTCGTCGAACAGTGCCAGCAGCCGATTCATCTTGAGATCCGCGAGTGCGCAGACGTTGCGTAAGGATCCGGAGAACTGCGCCTTGCCATCGCGGACGCCGGCGAGGCGCCCGACGATCTCGACGCCCTGCCCTCTCAGCGAATTCAGATCCAGCGTGCTGCGCTCGGGCGACCCGACCAGCTGCGGCGACGGTACGCGCCGCGCGCGATCCGGGTCGTCTGTTTCCTCGATCCTCTGGTCGAGCACGCCCGAGGCCAGCATCCACCATTGCACGTCGCGGCCGCGATAGACCCGCGGCATGCGCACGTGCTCGCCGACGGCGAGCGTCACAGGCCGGCCGCTGTGCCGGATCTCCTGGGCCAGCTGCAGGCCGGTTGCGGAGGCGCCCACTACCAGCACGCCGGCCTCGTCGAGCTGGCCGGGGTTTCGATAGTCCATGGCCGTCAGCTGTGTAACACCCGCGGGTACGCCCTCGGCCAAACGCGGCACGACCGGCACGTTGAATGCACCGGTCGCCAGCACCAGCGCCCGGCAGTGCCAGTCGCCCCGCTCCGTTGAAACGCGATAGCCGTTGCCGGCCGGTGTCACTTGAACGACGGTCGTCTGTGAAATAACCGGCGCCGATGTTGCCACGGCGTAACCGGACACGAAGTCCACGACTTCGCGGACGCCCATGTAGCCGTCCGGGTCGCCGCCCTGATAGCGGTAGCCGGGCAGCCGGCTCATCCAGTTCGGCGTCAACAGGCTGAGCGAGTCCCAGCGTTCAGTGCGCCAGGAGTTGGCGACCTCGCCGCGCTCGAGGACCACGTGGTCGATCGAGCGCTGCGACAGCGCGTAGCTCATCGCCAGACCGGAATGACCGGCACCGATGACGATGACGTCAACGATGCCGGCCAGCCGCCGCTTTGCGCGAGTCGTCATTATGCCTTGCTCGTGCTTACCGTGACGTCGGTCGGGTTCGTGATGATGTCGAATACCGCCGAGCGCTTCTGCGACTGCGCGACCAGGGCTGCGATCTCCTCCGGCGTCGCTTCGGCATCGATTTCGTAATGCACCTTGATGCCGTCGAAGCCGTTTCGCACGCCGTCGTCGATGCCGAGGATGCCCTGCAGGTCCATTCCGGCCTCGAGCGTTGCCTTGACCGAGCGCAGCTGAATGTTGCGGTTCTGTGCAACCGATGCGATACCGGCACCCAGGCAGCCGGCCAGTCCGACGAGGACCATCTCGACCGGCGTCGCGCCGTTGTCCTCGGCCGCGAAAATCTCCGGGTGATCGGTGTCAAACGTGAATGTCTGGCGATGTTTCTGCTCGCCGCCGAGCCCGTAGAACCCGTCGACGGTCGCGCGGCTGTGCGTGCCGTTCAGCCACTCGCTGGTCGCACGCCACTTGAATCTTGCCGCCTCCGGGGCCTCCGTCAACGCCTCGCGCGCGCCCAGCAGGGCTTCCACGTTGACGCCGTTCTCGGCCTTTTGTGCTTCGATAGTCATCTGCTTTGCTCCTTGAGAAGTTTGAATTACCCCGGGTTCTTGCCGGGCAGGAGCAACTTTGCGGCCATTGCGTGGGACCCAGCGTGGCAGCGAGCGTGGAATTTTCAATTTTTGCGCAAGAGCCCGGCGTAGCGGTCGGGACGGGCTGCCACGGTGCCGCGTGGCGATCGATTCCAGGGCCCTTGTTCGATGCGGGTCAGGGGCGGTACTGGCGGAACGGCCAGACCCGCTCCACCGGCATTCCCGCCTCTCGCTGCGCGATCCGGACGGACTCGGCGTCCGGTGCGTGGTAGAGGCACATCATCCGCCTGCGATCCGCCGAGAAAAACGTTCGCACGAAGCGAACCCTGTGCACCTGCAGGCAGCCGGCTCCCGCGTCCTCGATGGCCTGGACTGCGGCAATATCGGCCGGCTCGTCGAAACGGCGTGCGACCACGACGTTGGCCTTCGCCAGCAGGGCCTCGTTGAACTCCGGCGCATCGTGGATCGTACCCGGCCAGGCAAGGCCGCGGGGCGAGCCAGCCTGCAGCATCGCGATCCGGACCGACTCCGCATCCGGGGCCGTGAAGTGGCAGAATAGCTCGCGGCCGTCCACCGACAGCAGGCTCCCCTGCCATACGCAGCGGTGCGTTTCGAGGCATCCGCCGGCTGTCTCGAACAGGGACTGCATGTCTGCCTCGGTCAGCGGCTTTTCCCAATGACGCTCGACGAATACGTCGGTCATTTCGCCTCCCTGCGTGCCGTTCGACCACGCTTGTCCTTCAGTCGCTCGACGATCTCATGCGTCCAGGCGGCGGCGCCTGCGCCGTGCAAACGCTCGACCTCTTTCGCGTGGACCGTGGCCGCTTGCCTGTCTCCGCGCGACGTACCGGCATGCGACAGCACGGCGTTCGCGATCAGCATTTCAGTCGCGCGCTCCAGCAGAGCGGCGTAGTCGAGCGCCTCGGTCGCTCGCGCGACTGCACTGTCGACCCGGCCTCGCTCGCAGTCCAGCAGCGCCGCACGGGTGAGAATGTATGCCAGCCGGTGTTTTGCATCCGCGACACGAAGATCGGCAAGCGCGGCGTCGAGCCCCTCCGATTCGTCGTCGATGGCGTAATTGCAGAGACCGAGTATCGCGCGCGCGAACGGCTCCTCGCTGCCCCCCCGCAGTTTCTCGCCGAGCATCAACAGCTCGTTGCAGCGCTCCCGGGCTTCAACGCATCGACCGCGTTGCAAGTCCAGCATCACGAGATACTCGTTCGCCTGGTATTCCGAGACCCGGTCGCCCGCCGACTTGCACAGCGTGCGAGCCTCGCGAAACAACTCCTCCGCCTCGCCCAGCCGGTTCTCGTGAAAGCGCAGCATGCCCAGGCCGGCCGCAATCGCCTGGTGGCTGAAATTGTTGCGCTCGGCCAGTGCGCTTACCTCCATCAGCATTGCATCTGCTTGCACGAGGTCGCGCTCGATCATCACGAGGCACTTTGCGGTTTCGGCAACACCGACGATGTGCGACTCGTCCTGCCCACCACGTACCACGCGCAGCGCCTGCATGGACTGCTCGCGCGCGGCATTCCAGTGCCCGTGTTCCCATCGGACCGTCGATGCCATGTGATAGCCGAGCCGCGCGTGCGCAAGCTCACCGTGATCCAGAGCCCGCTCGGCCAGCGCTGTATACTTCTTGGCCGCGGCCTCCCAGTCATCCAGCGGCCCGGCCGCGAGCAGGATATCGTGCAGCTCGATTTCGACGCGGACGCGCTCGGCGTCCGGAAGTTGCTCGGCCAGCTGCAGCCCCTGTCGCGCCAGCGACAGCGCGTCGTCGTTCGCAAAAAACCGCAAGCACAGGCGGCCGGCCGAAACCAGCGCGCGAGCCGCCAGCCCCTTGTCCTCGCTCAGCGCCGCGTGGTGGGCGAGATCGGCTGCCCGCGACAGGTCGCGCGCCATCGCCTGTTCGAGCAGCTCGGCCACCCGCCGATGCATGACCTGACGGCGCAGCGGCGAGATGTCGGTATAAACGGCGCGCGCGATCAATTCGTGGGCAAAACGCGGACCGCTGTCGGTGGCCAGCAACATGCCGTGTCGCTCCGCATCCTCGAGAACCGGGCCAACCCTGCTGGTATCGAGGCCGGTCAGCCGCACGAGCGTGTCCAGCTCGATGCGCGGGCTCAGCACGGCAGCCCAGCGCAGGACCTCGGCGCCGTCGACGCCGAAGCGCGCCAGCCAATCCCGCACGAGGTCGCTCAGGCTGCCGCTATCGGCACCCCGGACCTCGGCATGCGCCAGCTCGATCGCGAGGAGCGGGTTGCCGCCGGATTCGCGTGCCAGGCGCGCGGCATCCGCCCCTGGCACGAGGCTCGCGATCAGCGCCTCGGTAACGTCGAGCGACAAGGGCTCCAGCTGTACCTCGGTCAGCATGTTGTCGCGCCGCAGGCCCCGCAGCGCGAGCTGCATCGGGGCGTTGTCGCGCAGCTCGCCGTCCCGCGCGGTTGCGACGCCGAGCACCGGCCGATCCCGGTTCATGCGCAGCACGTAGTGCAGCGCCGCAGCGCTCGACTCGTCGCACCAATGAACATCATCGAAGATCAGGACCACGGGCCGCTTCGCGGACTCGCGGCCGGCGAGATCGCTCAGGCCTGCGAACAGGCGATCGCGGTTGTTGTCGTTGCCGGTGCCGAAGATCGACTCGTCCTGTCCGTCGCCTGTTGCGCGCAATGCGTCGAGCCACAGTGCAAATGGGCGGATCGTGTCCGATTCGAATGCGGCGGCACTCAGCACGAATGCGTCGCGCTCCCGTGACAGCGCGCGCAGGTGGTTCATCAAGTGAGTCTTGCCCATGCCCGGTGACCCGGTCAGCAGCATCAGGCCGGCGCGGCTGCGCGCGACGCCTTTCTCGAAGGTTTCGGCAACGAGCCGGACTTCGGCGTCGCGCCCGATCAGGCCCCGCCCGGCCGGTCGCCCCCGAACCGGCGGGGGCAGCGGCACGGCCGAGGACTTCGGCAGCGCGTCGATCCGCGGAGATCGGCGGGCAGCCTGCATGATGCCCCGCGGCGCGGCTCCCACCTCCTTCAGCATCCGGAGCCCGACCTGGTATTGCTCTTCGGCCTCGGCCGGCTGGTGGGCCGCGTTCAGCAAGTGGATCAGGCTTGCCCGGTAAGCCTCTTCGTACGGGAACAGGCCGACGAGTGCGCGTGCATGCGGCAGCGCGCGTTCCGGCTCATCGGCAAGGCGGCGCAGGAGTTCCGACAGCAGCGCGGCGCGGTCGCGCAGGGCCTGTTCGCGTTCGGCCACACACCAAGTATGGAATTCGTGGAAGTTCGAGAATTCGAGGCCCTCCAGAAAATTACCGCGAAAGCGCGCGGCGGCGGCTTCGAGCTCCGCGGTCTGCGCCGAGGCGAGGTCTCCGCCGACGAGTTCGCGGAGCTCAAGGACGTCGATCGTGGCCCCCGCCGGGTCCATGCCGACCGAGTTGCGGTCGGCGACGATCCTCGCCCGTTTCTTGTCGTCGACGAGGCGGCGGAGCTTCGACAGGCTCCAGCGCAGCGAGCCGCGCGGGTCGTCCGGAACCTCCCACAGCAGCTCGCACAGGTGCTCTCGGCGAAATCGGCGGGGCTGCAGGCACAGATAAGCGAGCAGCGCGCGGGTCTTCTTGGACGGCGGCAACGGCAGCGCGCGGCCGTCTCGCAGTACCTCGAAGTCGCCCAGAAAGCGGAGTTCCAACCCCGTCATCGCAAAAATTCCAATCCTTTGAGGACTTTACTATAGGCGCGCCCCGCGCCGGTCCACAAGCACCTGCGGGCCAGGCCCGCCCCGGCGGTAAAAACCACGGTCGCTCCAACGCTGGCTTCCCCGCTGCGGCCTCAGCATTCCGTCCCATGTTCCATACCAGCGATTTCCGGAGACCGCTATGAACCGCTACACGCGCATCCTGGACGCGATCGGCAACACACCGCTCGTCGGCGCCAGGCTGGACCTACTACGGATCATCTACCGCGACAACGAAGGAGGCCGCCATGCCCCGCTACGACAACATACTGCAAACGATCGGCAATACGCCCCTGGTGCGCCTGAACAAGCTCGCCCCGGCGGGTATTAACGTATTCGCGAAGGTCGAGTCGTTCAATCCGCTCGGCTCCGTGAAAGACCGCATGGCCCTCGCCATCATCGAGGATGCCGAGCGCCGCGGCCTGCTGCGGCCGGGACAGACGGTCATCGAGGCGACCAGTGGCAATACCGGCATCGGACTGGCCATGGTCTGCGCCCAGCGGGGCTATCCGCTGGTCATCGTCATGGCCGAGAGCTTCAGCCTGGAGCGCCGCAAGCTGCTGCGCTTCCTCGGCGCCCGGGTCGTACTGACGCCGGCGGCCGAGAAAGGTACCGGCATGCTGAACAAGGCGGTCGAACTCGCCGAAAAGAACGGCTGGTTTCTCTGCCGGCAGTTCGACAACGAAGCCAACGCCGAAGTACACACGCGCACGACGGCGCCCGAGATCCTGGCCGACCTGGACGGCGAGCCGCTGTACGCTTTCGTATCCGGCTTCGGCACCGGCGGGACATTGCTCGGCGTCGCGCGCGGCCTGAAGGCCGCCGACCCGGGTATCGCGATCATCGCCGCCGAACCGGATAACGCACCGGTGCTGGCCAGCGGTATTCCGCAGCCTCGGGACGCGAACGGAAGGCCGACCGAGAGCCATCCTTACTTCAGGCCGCACCTGATGCAGGGCTGGGGCCCGGACTTCGTCTCCCGCCTCACCGAGAGAGCGATGGCCGAGGGACTGATCGAAGAGGTCATCCCCGTGGACGGCAACGACGCGCTGCGGCTGGCGCGTGCGCTCGCGACCCAGGAAGGCATTTTCGCCGGTACGTCGAGCGGCGCTACGCTGGCAGCCGCGCTCGAGATCGCGCGCCGCGCGCCCCCGGGCAGCAATATCGTGTGCATGCTGCCGGATACGGGCGAACGCTACATGTCCACGCCCCTGTTCGAGGGTATCGAGGTGGACATGAATGCGGCCGAGATCGAGCTGTCGCGCTCGACGCCCGGCTGCCAGTTCGAGCCACAGGCGGCCTGCCCCGCCCCGGCCGTGCCGATCCGCAGACCGGAGCCGGCACCGGCCGCCACACTCGACGAGGAAGCCGAGAATTTCGTCACCAACGTCGTGCGCGACCACGCAGTCGTCATGTTCGCGCTCGAATGGTGCGAGTTCTGCTGGGCTGTCCGCAAGCTGTTCGCGAAGCTCGGCATTCCCTACCAGAGCGTCGATATCGACTCCGTAGCGTTCCAGGAGGGCGATATCGGCGTGAAGATCCGCGATGTGCTGAAAGACCGGACAGGAGCGCCGACCATCCCGCAGATCTTTATCGGCGGCGCGCACGTCGGCGGCTGCATGGACCTGTTCGATGCCATGCGCGACGGCCGGATGC
>JAOUIH010000246.1 GCA_029884165.1 Gammaproteobacteria bacterium
TTCCTGCTGCTCACGTTCGGCGCCGTCGCGTCCGACAATGTGCAGATCGGATCCGGCGGCAACGTCTGGAAGAATTCGCCCTTCGCCATCGCGCAGACGCTGATGGTCATGACCGTGTTTTCGGTCTTCATCCTGACGGCGTTCGTGGCCAACGTCGTGGTGCGTGACGACGAGACCGGCTTCGGGCCGATCATCCATTCCACGCGCCTGTCACGCTTCGACTACCTTTTCGGCCGCTTTACGGGCGCATTCCTCGCGGGCTGCCTGCTGTTCCTGAGCGCGCCCCTCGGCATGATCATCGGCGCCGCGATGCCGTGGCTCGATCCCGAGGTCCTCGGCCCGTTCAATCCCGGCCACTACGCCTTCGTGTACCTCCTGCTCTGCGTGCCGACCCTGTTCGTCACTGGCGCGGGCTTCTTTGCGATTGCGACGGCGACTCGCTCCATGATGTGGACGTACGTCGGCGTCATTGCGTTTCTCGTGCTCTACCTCGTGGCGATGGGCTTTCTATCGCGGCCCGAATTCATCAATACCGTGGCGCTGATCGACCCGTTCGGACTCGGCGCCTACGACCAGGCCACGCGCTACTGGACGGCAACCGAGCGCAACACGCAGATTCCCGGCTTCACGGGCTACATCCTGTGGAACCGCGCGTTGTGGGTGGGGGTCGCGTTCGCGCTGCTCGGACTGGCCTGGGCGATCTACTCGCGCGCTGCAAGAGGCAGTCGGATCGCGGCCGGCAAAGCGCCGGACAAGGTCGACGACGAGCAGTCGCCGGCTAAACCCGGTACTGCCGCTGCGCCAGCCGCGCAGGCCGAACCCGACAGGGATGCGGGCTGGAGCCCGCTCTGGGCGCTCGCGAAATTCGACATCGCTGCGGCCATCCGCAGCCCGGCTTTCATCGTGCTGCTCGGCATCGGCTTCGTCAACGCGCTCGGGTCGCTCTGGTATGCAGACGAGTTCTACGGCAACACGATCCATCCGGTCACGCGGGTGATGATCGAAGCGCTGCAGGGCGCGTTCACGATCATCCCGCTGATCATCGCGATCTACTACGCTGGCGAACTGGTCTGGCGCGATCGCGACCGGCGCATGCACGAGATCGTCGACTCGACGCCCGCGCCTGACTGGGCCTTCGTCGTGCCGAAGATCCTGGCCATTTCGATCGTGCTGTTCTCGACCCTTGCGGTGAGCGTGCTCGCAGCGGTTGCCGTGCAGGCGCTGAAAGGCTATTTCGACTTCGAGACGTCCAAGTACCTTGCCTGGTACATGCTGCCGACGACGGTCACCGCGGTGCTGTTCGCGGTGCTCGCAATCCTCATGCAGACGGTGGTTCCGCACAAGACCCTCGGCTGGATGCTGATGCTGCTGTTCGTGGTCGCCCAGGTCACGCTCGATCGGCTCGGCTTCGAGCACAACCTGTATCAGTACGCCGGCACGCCTGTCACGCCGCTCTCGGACATGAACGGACAAGGTGATTTCGGCCGCATTGCCTGGTGGTTCCAGGCCTACTGGTCTGCCGCGGCCGTCCTGCTCGCCGTGCTGGCCTACGCACTCTGGCGTCGAGGCACTGGCGCACCGCTCAGGACCCGGCTCGCGCACCTGCCGCGCAGGCTCAGGGGGACGCCGGGCATCGTCGCCGCGGCGGCGGTCGTGGCCATGGGCTTCCTCGGCGGCTGGATTTACTACAACACCAACGTCCTGAACGACTACACGACGAAGCTGAGCCGCGAGCGCGAGCAGGCCGACTATGAAAAGGCCCTGATCGGCTACGAGGCCGTGCCGCAGCCGCGCATCACCGACGTGGTGCTTGCGGTGGACCTCTACCCCGACGAGCCGCGCGCGGTGACTCGCGGCAGTTACGTGATCCAGAACCGCACTGGCAAACCGCTCGACCAGGTGCACGTGCGCTGGATGAAACCGCTACGGATGACCAAGCTCGACGTGGAAGGAGCGCGGCTCGAGACCGAGCACGTCGACCAGGACTACCGGATTTACCGCTTCGATCGCCCCATGGCGCCGCTCGAGACATGCACGATCAGGTTCGAGACCCTGCGCGAGCAGCGGGGCTTCCGCAATTCGGACAACGAGCATCGCATCGTCGACAACGGGACGTTCCTGGACAACACGGAGATCGCGCCGTCGCTCGGCATGGACCGCAACGGCCTGCTGCAGGATCGGGCCAGGCGCCGCAAGTACGGGTTGCCGCCGGAACTGCGCCCGGCCAGGCTCGAGGATGAAAGTGCGCGCGGGTTCAACGGGCTGCGGCGCGACAGCGACTGGGTGAACTCCGACATCACGGTATCCACCGCGGCCGACCAGATTGCGATCGCACCCGGTTATCGCGCATCTGACACCGTGACCGGCGGCCGCCGCACGACCCGCTATCGCAGCAACGCGCCGATCAACAATTTCTTCTCACTGCAGTCGGCGCGCTACGAAGTGGCGAAGGACCGGTGGCGCGACGTCGAACTGGCCGTCTACCACGACCGCGCGCACGGCTATAACGTGCAGCGCATGCAGGCGGCGATGAAGGCTTCGCTCGATTACTTCACCGCACACTTCAGCCCGTTCCAGTTCCGCCAGTTGCGCATCCTCGAGTTCCCGGACTACGCGAAATTCGCGCAGTCGTTCGCCAATACGATCCCCTTCTCCGAGGGCATAGGCTTCATTGCAGACTACCGCGATCCCGAGAAGATCGACATGGTCACCTACGTCACGGCGCACGAAGTCGGGCACCAGTGGTGGGGTCACCAGGTGATCAGCTCCGATCAGCAGGGTGGCGCATTCATCGTCGAATCACTGGCGCAATATTCCGCGCTGATGGTGATGGAGCAGATGTACGGGCCGGAGGAGATTCGCAAGTTCCTGAAGTTCGAGCTGGACAAGTACCTGCGTTCCCGCGGCAGCGAA
>JAOUIH010000023.1 GCA_029884165.1 Gammaproteobacteria bacterium
AGCCTTGCCCGGTGGAGCCTGGTCAGCACCGCGCCCTGCTTGAGTCCCATCAGCTCCGCGATTTCCTGCGTGCTGTAGCCCATCAGTACCTGCAGCACCAGCGGCTCACGGTAATCGTCGTCGAGTCGGTAGATCGCCTCGCGTACGTCGCCGGTCTCGGCGTCGTCGGGCGCCGAGATCATCGCCGCCTGCGCCGCCGTCAGCTCGTCTATGTCCACCGTTTCCAGCCGCTTGCGCTCGAAATAACGTGCGTTTTCCCGCCGGACTATCGTCAGCAGCCAGGGCTTCGCCGCACCGTCCTCCTGTAGCGCATCCAGCGACTTCCAGGCCCGGAGCAGGGCCTCCTGCACCACGTCCTCGGCGACGCCCGGATCCCGGGACAGCCATGCCGCATAGCGGTACATGTCTGCGTAAAGGCCCGCGATAAGCCGGTCGAAACGCTGCCGGCGCATCGCGTCGGCGTTGCTGCTATTCATACGAGATGACCCGCCCCCCTGGGCGATTATTACGCCGTGCCTGCCCATTTTTTCGCAACAGGCGTGGAAACCCTACCGAATTACAGGGAAAATCCAAGTTTTCTGGCCGCTTATGGATCCTTATGAGTAACATTCCGGGTCCCGGGTTCCCTGCAACCCGGCTGCGACGCACCCGCCGGACCGCCGCGCTCCGGCGCCTGGTCGCCGAAACCAGGCTGGAACCGGGGGATTTCATTTACCCGGTCTTCGTTCTGGAAGGCAAGGGCCGGAGCGAACCGGTCCCGTCGATGCCGGGTATCGAACGCAGGAGCATCGACGGCATCCTGGCCGAGGCGGGGGAGGCCGTGTCCCTCGGCATACCCGCAATCGCGCTCTTTCCGGTCGTCGATGCGGCCCGCAAGACGCCCGACGGCGTCGAATGCTGCAATCCCGACGGCCTCGTGCAAACCGCCGTCCGGGCGCTGAAGGTCAAATACCCGGACCTGATCGTGATTACGGACGTGGCGCTCGATCCGTACACGACGCACGGCCAGGACGGGATCATAGACGATGGGGGCTATGTCCTGAATGACGTGACGGTCGACATGCTGGTGCGGCAAGCCACGTCGCACGCCGCCGCCGGCGCCGACATCGTCGCGCCCTCGGACATGATGGACGGGCGCATCGGCGCAATCCGTCGCGGGTTCGAGGAGCAGGGCTTTCCGAACACCGTGATCCTCGCCTACGCGGCAAAGTACGCATCGTGTTACTACGGCCCGTTCCGCGACGCGGTCAGCTCCACCGCGAACCTGGCCGGCGGCGACAAGTACACCTACCAGATGAACCCGGCGAATTCGGACGAGGCCCTGCGGGAGGTCGAACTGGACCTTGCCGAAGGCGCCGACATTGTCATGGTCAAGCCGGCCATGCCCTACCTCGACGTACTGCGGCGGGTCCGCGACCGATTCGGCGTGCCGACCTTCGCCTACCAGGTCAGCGGCGAGTACGCGATGCTGAAGGCGGCCGGCGAGAAGGGGTGGCTGCACGAGCAGGCGGCCGTGCTCGAGGCACTGATGTCGATCAAGCGCGCGGGCGCCAGTGCGATCATGACCTACTTTGCGCTGGATGCAGCGCGCTGGCTGCGGGGCTGAATCATCTATACTCGGCCCGGCGGCCGGCCATGTGCCGGCCGCAAGACAACAAGGATGCGCAAGCTTGATCCAGGGAACGAACGGAGATAGTGCCGGTGGCCGCCGACGCGCCTGATCGATACGGGGTCATCGGCTACCCGGTCTCGCACAGCCGCTCGCCGGTCATCCACCGGCTGTTCGCCCTGCAGACAGGGCAGAACATGCAGTACGAACTCCTGCAGGTCCCGCCGGAAAAGCTGGTCAGCGCCGTGCTGCAGTTCCGGCGTACCGGCGGCAGGGGCCTCAATGTAACCGTGCCGCACAAGACGGCCGTGGTCGAACTCGTCGACGAACTCAGCGAACGGGCGGCCAGCGCAGGCGCAGTCAACACGCTGACGTTCGCGCCCGACATGGTCCGCGGCGACAACACGGACGGCGTCGGCCTGATACGCGACCTGCAGCAGAACCTGGGTCAGCGGCTTGCGAATACGAACATACTGATCCTGGGAGCCGGCGGCGCGACTCGCGGCATCGTGCGGCCGCTGCTCGAGTCCGGCCCTTCCCTGCTGACGATCGCCAATCGGACGGTATCGAAAGCCGAAGAACTTCGGGCGCGTTTCGCGCCCTGGGGACGAGTAACCGCCTGCAGTTTCGACGACATCGACACCTCGCTCGATTACGGCCTGATCGTCAACGCAACGTCGGCGGGCCTCAAGGGCGAAACGCCGCCGTATCCCGCCGCCGCCGTCGGGCCGACCACCTGCTGTTACGACCTGTCCTACGGACTGCAGCCGACGCCGTTCTGCCTGTGGGGCGCGGCCAACGGCGCCGCACTATCGGTCATGGGCTGGGGCATGCTCGTCGAGCAGGCGGCGGAGTCCTTTTATGTCTGGCGGGGTGTGCGGCCCGATACCGCTCCGGTGCTGAAGCAGCTCAGCGTCAGCGCATCGTAACCAGTTCCTCTGCGCTGGTCGGATGAATTGCAACCGTGTCGTCGAAGTCGCGTTTCGTCGCGCCCATGCGGATTGCGACGGCGAAGCCCTGCATCATTTCGTCCGCCCCGTCACCGAACACGTGGCATCCGACGATCTTCTGTTCCGGGCCGACGGTCACGAGCTTCATCGCCGAGGGCACTCGGTGCTGGCTCAGAGCGTAGACCATGGGCGTAAAGCGTGACGTATATACCTTGACCGCATCACCGTGCAGCCGGCGCGCCTCGGCCTCGGTCAGGCCGACCGTGCCGATGGGTGGATGGCTGAAGATGACCGTTGCAATATTCGCGTAGTCGAGGTGGCGGTCCTGCATGCCGCCGTAGATCCGGTCCGCGAGCCGCCGACCCGCGGCGATCGCGACCGGCGTAAGCGCCTGGCGCCCGGTGACGTCGCCCAGTGCGTAAACGTTTTCCACGTTCGTGCGCTGGTAGTCGTCGACCGGTATGAAGCCGTAGCCGTCGACTTCGATCAGCGCATTTTCCGCGCCCAGACCGGCCGTGTTGGGGGCTCGCCCGACAGCCCAGACGACGCAGTCGAAAGGTCCGAAGCGGCGACCATCGTCCGCTACCAGGTGCAGCTCGTCGCGCGATTTCTCCAACTCCTGCGGTACTACACCGGTTTCGAGCCTTATCCCGTCACGGTCCATCGCATCGTGCAGCTCGTCTCGCAGGAGTTCGTCGAAGCTGCGCAGCACGCCGTCCTTGCGCACCAGTACCGTGGTTTCGCAACCGAGCGCATTGAATACGCCGGCGAGTTCGACGGCGACGTAGCCGGAGCCGACGAGCGCGACGCGCTGCGGACGCTCGGCCAGCTCGAAGAATCCGTCCGAGGTGATGCCGTACTCGGCACCGCGGATCCGTGGCACGATCGGATGCCCGCCGGTTGCAATAACCAGGCTGTCCGCGACATAGCTCTCGTCGCCGACCGCGACCGTGTGCCGGTCGACGATGCCGGCATAGCCGCGGATCAGTTCGACGCCGCGCTTCTTGAGGTTGTTCTCGTAGATGCCGTTGAGGCGCAGGATGTAGGCGTCGCGACGCTCCTTCAACGCCCCCCAGTCGTGACCCTCGACTGACACGGTGAACCCGTAGTCGGGGGCCTGGGCCGCGTGATGTGCGTGGTTCGCCGCGTACCACATGACTTTCTTCGGCACGCAGCCGACATTCACGCAGGTGCCGCCGAGCGGCGCACCCTCGATGACGGCTGCCCTGGCGCCGTATTCAGCCGCGCGCTGCGCGTGGGCGAGACCCCCACTGCCGCCGCCGATGACGATGAGATCGAACTTGCTGGCCACTCTGACTCCCTGGCTTGCCGGCGAATGTCGTGAATTCCGGCTGTGTTACCATCCTGCCGCCCAGGATTTCAGCCAGAACGATGACGAACCCGCTGTTGGATACTTCCGCCCTGCCCCGGTTCCGGGATCTGGCGCCTGAACAGGCACTTCCGGCGGTCCGTGAGCTTATCGCAGAAAACCGCCGAAAGCTTGCCGCACTGCTCGAAGACGCCGCCATTTCCGAGTTCGATGCGCTCGTCATTCCGCTCGAAGAGATGAGCCATCGGCTGAGCCGCGTCTGGTCACCGGTGTCGCACCTGCAAAGCGTGCTCGGCAATACCGGCTGGAGGGATGCCTTCAATGACTGCCTGCCACTGATCACGGAACACGTGACCGAGATGGGTCAGAACGAGGCCCTGCACGACGCATTCCGCCGGGTTGCGGCATCGCTGCCCGCGACTGAGCCGCGGGCCCGTCGAATGCTCGTCGAGCATGCGTTACGGGACTTCAGGCTGGCGGGCATAGGATTGCCGATCGATCGGAAAAACGAGTTCCGGGAAATCCGGCAACAGCTGGCGGCCGCCCAGGCGCGCTTCGACCAGAACGTGCTGGATGCGACGGACGCATGGCACCTGCATATCGAGGACCGCGGCAGGCTGGCCGGACTGCCGGGCCCGGTAGTCGAGCGGGCCGCAAGAGAGGCGAGCGAGTACGGGCTGGCGGGCTGGCGGCTCGCGCTGGACATGCCGACCTACCAGGCGGTCATGACCCATGCCGGGGACCGGTCGCTCAGGGAGACGTTCTACCGGGCCTGGACCACTCGCGCATCGGACCAGGCCGACGACCCGTCCCGGGACAATGCCGGCACGATCGAGCAGGTGCTCGCTTTGCGGCATCGGCTGGCCGGGCTCACCGGCTTCGGTAACTACGCCGAGTATTCGCTCGCGACCAAGATGGCGGCGACGCCGGAGGAGGTCACCGGTTTCCTGCGCGAACTCGCAGCGCGTACGCGGCCGGCAGCGGAGACCGAGCTGGCGTCCCTGGCGAGGCTTGCCGGCCGGCAGCTCGAGCCCTGGGACCTGCAGTATTACCTCGAGAAGCTCAAGCAGGACCGGTACTCGGTCTCGGACGAGGTACTGCGGCAGTATTTTCCGGCCGACACGGTCAAGCAGGGCTTGTTCGGGCTGGCTGGCCGGCTCTACGGCGTGACGCTGGCGAAACGGGACGATGTCGAGACCTGGCACGAGTCGGTCCGCTACTACGAGATTCGCGACGAAGCCGGCATGGTCGTGGGAGGGTTCTACACGGACCTCTATGCGAGGACAGGCAAGCGCGGCGGCGCATGGATGGACGAATGCATCGTGCGCAAGAACCTGAACGGCGATAGCGTTGCCCCTGTCGGCTACCTGGTCTGCAACTTCTCGCCGCCGGACGACCAGGGCGTGTCGCTGCTGACGCACAACGACGTGCTGACCCTGTTCCACGAGTTCGGCCACATGCTGCATCACCTCCTGACCAAGGTCGATTACCCGAGCATCGCAGGTATCAACGGCGTGCCGTGGGATGCGGTCGAACTACCAAGCCAGTTCATGGAGAATTTTGCCTGGCATTACGAGGTCATCCGGGAGTCATCGGCGCACCGAGAGAGCGGCGAACCGCTCCCCGTGGAGCTGTTCGAACGGCTGCAGGCGAGCCGGTACTCAGGCGCAGCCTTGTCGATGCTGCGGCAGATCGAGTTCGCGCTTTATGACTTCACGATACACGCTGCCTACGACCCGGAGGCCGGCGCGCGCACGCTGGAGATGCTCCGCGCCATCCGTGACGAAGTGGGCATGATCCGGCATCCCGGGTACAACCGATTTCCGATGAGCTTCACGCATATCTTTGCCGGCGGCTACGCGGCCGGTTATTACAGCTACAAGTGGGCCGAGGTACTGGCTGCCGATGCTTTTTCCGCCTTCGAGGAAGCCGGCGTGTTCGACCCGGTCACGGCACGCCGCTTTCGGCAGGAGATACTGGAGATCGGCGGCAGCCGCGACGTGATGGAGGCATTCGTCGCGTTTCGAGGACGCAAGCCGAAGCTCGACGCGCTGCTCAGGTACAGCGGCATCGGAGAGGCTGCATGAAGATCGCGACCTGGAACGTCAATTCACTGAAGGTCCGCCTTCCGCATGTCCTCGAATGGATGAATGGCGCCGGTCCCGACGTACTGGTTCTGCAGGAAATCAAGCAGACGAATGACGATTTCCCGGTGAAGGCTTTCGCCGAGGTGGGTTACGCAGCAATCGCCAGCGGACAGAAGACCTATAACGGCGTCGCCGTTATTGCGCGCGAAGCGCCGCGTGACGCGCAGACCGATTTTCCAGGCTTCGCGGACCCGCAGCGGCGAATACTTGCGACAACGATCGGAAGCCTGCGAGTCGTGAACCTGTACGTGCCTAACGGCCAGGAAGTCGGGTCAGACAAGTACGCCTACAAGCTCGAGTGGCTGGCAGCGCTGAAGAAGTTCCTGCAAGCGGAGCTTGCGCAGCACGAGCACGTCGTCGTGCTCGGCGACTTCAATATCGCGCCGGAGGATCGCGACGTATACGATCCGGTCAAGTGGGGCGACGCGGTGCTTTGCAGTCCGGCCGAGCGCCGGGCGCTCCGCGAGGTGCTCGAACTGGGATTCAGCGACGTGTTTCGCCAGTTCGAGCAGACCGAGAAATCCTTCAGCTGGTGGGACTATCGCGCGGCAGGGTTCCGGCGAAACGCCGGACTCCGTATCGACCTGATCCTGGCCAGCGAATCGCTGGCCGGGACATGCAAGGCCAGCTACATCGACAGGGAACCGCGCACATGGGAGCGTCCGTCGGACCACACGCCGGTCATCGCAGAATTCGATATCTGAGGACTCGATTTCGGCTTATTGTCGAATCGGCAGCGGCAACGCCCGTGGGCCGGGTGTATCATTTCTATCCGTCATGCCGGAGGGGGGGTGGTCCGGTGCACAGGCGGCACAAGGAATGAGCAGTTACAACGATCGGCAGTCGGGGCTCGCCGCGTCGTCAGCCTCCCGGAATAACAAAAAGAAGAAACCCGCGATGTCTCAGGATCGACGCAACGACTACGACGTTACCGATACGGTGCAGGTCAGCAGCCCCGCCGCCGTCCGCAATGCCGTCCACGAACTTTACGCTCTGGTCTATCCCGGCGTGTCCTTCGACAAGCTCTGGCTGGCGTTTCACGACTTCGAGCGCCTGTTCACCGGGCGGTTTCCCGGCTACCTCGGCTGCGACACCACCTACCACGACATGCAGCACACGCTTGACATGACGCTCGCACTTGCGCGCCTCGTAGCGGGCTACGAGAAAACGGCGGTTCCGGAAGACCGTCTCGGTCCGAGGCGCGCCCAGCTCGCTATCATCACCTCGCTGTTTCATGACGCCGGTTACATCCGGCACCGCGAGCGCGACCGGGATTTTCGCAACGGGGCGGAGTTCACGCTGCAGCATGTATCGCGCAGCGCCGACTTCCTGCGGCGCTACCTGCCCGTGCTCGGACTGGGTGGCGATGTCGCCGTCGCAAGCATGATCGTGCATTACACCGGCTACGAACTCGATCTCGACTCGATCGAACTCGACGACCCGCGAGACACACTGTGCGGGCACCTGCTGGGCACGGCCGACCTGATCGCCCAGATGGCGGATCGCTGCTACCTCGAGAAGTGCCGCGACCGGCTGTACAAGGAATTCGTCCTGGGCGGGGTCGCCATCGAGAACGCCAGCCCCGGCGAGTATCGGATCCGGTACGAGTCGGGCATCGACCTGCTGCGCCAGACTCCGATCTTCTACCAGCAGGTCACGAAGGACCGCCTGCAGCGCCGGTTCAATCGTGCCTACCGTTACGTCGAGGTCCTGTTCGACGGCAAGAACCCCTACGTCGAGGCAATCCGCAAGAACATGGCTCACCTCGTCACGGTGCTGAAGACCAACGATTGGCGCCTGTTGCGACGCAAGCCGCCTTATTTCCTGAGCGACGGGGAAACGCCGCAGAACGTGGAGGTCCTGGTCGAGGACGAGCTGCTGCGCGTCACCGGCCGCGTCCGTGCACTGTCGGCCTCGATGGCGCGCTGATCGGGATCCGAGCCGATCGGCGCTACCCGGTTCTTCGCTGCCGGCCACCTCCCGCGGGCGGTTCGGCGTTCTCTATCGTCCTGAGGCCTCGAGCGCTGCCCTGACGAACGGCAGCCGGTCGTTCCCGAAGAACATCTCGTCGCCGACGAACATCGTCGGAGCACCGAATGCGCCGCGCGCCACGGCCTCCTCGGTGTTCGTCTTCAGCGCGGCCTTTATGTCCGGGTCCTCGATGGCGGCCAGCATCGCGTCTGCGTCCAAGCCCGCCGCCACCAGTATTTCGCGCAGTACCGCGAGGTCGGAGAGATCTCGATCGTCGATGAACATTGCGTCGAACAGCCGCTGATGGAGCCGATCGAAGCAGCCGTCTCGCTTTGCCACCAGGGCCAGCCGGAGAGCAGCGAGCGTGTTCTGCGGGAAGATCGAATTGCTCCGGAACGCTATGCCGTAGTGGCGCGCCCAGCGGTCGAGGTCATGCAACATGTAGGCAAGCCTCGGCAGAAGCATCCCGGGCGGCTGGTTGCCGGTCGCCTTCATGACGCCGCCGAGGAACATCGGCCGATAATCGATCACGAAGTCGCCCAGCTGCTCGAGCTGGCTGTTCGCCATGTAGGAATACGGACTGACGTAGTCGTAGAAGAACTCGAGTTTTGCGCTCATGTCGACTCCAGGCTGGCGTTTCGGCCCTCAGCCGGCCGGGTCCTGCATCGGAACATACTTCGGCCGCGATTCGATCCGCGCCAGCCAGGCCCTGATTGCGGGGTAGGCGCCGAGATCGAAGCCTCCTTCGTGCGCCACGTGCGTGTAAGCGTACAGGGCAATGTCGGCCAGCGTGTAGTCGCCTCCGGCCATGTATGCACGCGTGCTCAGCTCGCCTTCCATGATGCCGAGCGCGCGATAACCGGCGGCGCGCTTTTCGGCCAGCGTGGCGCTGCGCTCCGGTGGATTGCCCAGGTACCGGACGATGAACCGCGCCGTGGCGACGTTCGGCTCGTGGCTGTACTGCTCGAAAAACAGCCATTGCAGGACCTGCGCCCGCGCCCAGCGGTCAACGCCGACCAACGGCGTGCCCTCGGCGAGATAGCACAGAATGGCGTTCGACTCCGGCAGGTACAGGCCCCCGGGCAGCCCCAGCAGCGGAATCTTGCCGTTGGGATTCATCGCGAGGAATTCCGGCGTCCGCGTTTCGCCGGCCAGGATATCGACCTCGCGCCAGTCGTAAGCCAGTCCCAGCTCGGCGCACAACAGCTGGATCTTGTAGCAATTGCCGGACCGCGAATCCCCGTAGACCAGCATGCTCATTCTCCCTTCGCTTCACGCCACGCGCGCAGCGTCGAGGCCTCCTCGCGGCTGAGTGCCCGCCGTGAGTAGAAGGCGGCAAGAGCGGCACCGAACAGGCCGTACACGGTGCCCAGGGCCCCGAATTCCCGGGTGAGGAAAGTCCGGATGGTATGCCAGGAAATCTCGGCGACGAGCGGCAGCGCGCCGGTCCCGAACTCCCGTCCCGTCAGGTTCAGTGCCGAAATGAAGCTTCCGGTGACAGCGGCCAGGAACGCGATCCCCGCCGCGAGCAGCGGGAAGCGCCAGTCGAAGCCCGCACCATAACGGCGGACGGCCCTGCCGACGAGGAAGCCCTGCACGATCGAGAACCAGGGAAAAAACCGGTCGAACGCCATTGCCGACCCGACCCACAGCACATTCAGCAGCAGCGCAGCCAGCAGCGCCCCCCAGGCCGCCCCCCGGAGCGACTGTGACGCAATGAGAGCGGCCGGATCCATGCCTGCCCGGGCAAGCGCGTCGTTGCCGGAGTGGCGTTTCCTGAGTCGCAGTATCGGTGGGGTCTCGCTCATCGAGCGCTTATGGTAGGGAAATTCTTGGCCTCGCGCGACGCCGCGTCGGGGCCATGCCGGGATGAGTTATCATGCGCGCAGTCCTGGCATGCGCGTGGAGAGGGAAGTGGACAACAGGCAGACCTTGATCGCCGCCCTGGCAGCGCTGGTGCTCGGCGGCGCCTGCGCCGGCAGTGCTGCCGTGACGAAGAACCTGCACGACAGGGAGCACCCGGGCATCCCGTTCCGGAACGTGCTGGTCATCGGCGTAGCCGATGACTACAACGGGCGGGCCGCCTTCGAGCGCGAAATGGTTGCCTTCATCCGGGACCTGGGCGGCGACGCCAACGCCTACTACCGCATCGCCGGGGACCAGCCACAGTTGTCGGCGGAATCGGTCCGGGATGCCGCACGGCAAGGCGGGTTTGACGCCGTACTCGTAACCCGGGTCGCCGGCCAGGATTTTTCCGCCGAGGTGAAGCGTGGGACCGCCGAGACCAAGGCGACGACCGTAGGCGGCAACGTGATCAACCTGTTCCGCTACGATTACACCGAACTCAACGAACCGGAGCGCGTCGACTTCAGCGGCGCGGTGACCTTGACCACAGATCTGTATGCCGTCATCGACGAAAGCGTCGTCTGGTCCATAGACACGCATTCGTCCGGCCACGCCGAAATCGGCGAGCTGATCGAAGCCCAGGGCCAGGCTATCGCCGCCCAGCTCCGCAGGGACAGGATTGTCGGCAGGTAGGGAGCGCGAGACCCTCAGTATGATTCGCCCGTTGCTCGCCATCACCTGCGTGCTGCTCGCGTCCTGCTCACAGCGCACGGATGAACTTCGGCTGGTCATGCCGGTGCTGGCCGTGGACCAGGGGATCGCGGAACAGCTTGCCAATAATGTCGGCGCACGGTCGGATCTCGATATAGATCTCGTGCCACTACCGGAGGGCATGACGGCCCTCGACGCGCTATCCAGCGGCTACGCCGATCTCGCTTTCGAGGCGAACACGCACCCGTACCGTGACGGCATTGCGACCGTCATGCCCCTGTATCCGACGGTGCTGCACATCGTCGTGCGGGAGGAGCGTGTCAGCGCCGACCCCGCGCGGATGCTTGCGGGCGCCACGGTCTATGCCGGACCGCCCGATTCCGCGTCGCGCCTCGCCGTCGAGCGCATCATGACCCGGCTCGGTCTCGGCGAAGGCGCGGTCCGTTTCGCGGAGGACACGAGCGTACCGGTAGACGTCCTCATCGTTTACGCTCCGATCGACCGGGAGCGGCTGCAAGCCGGACCCGACTTCGACGGCATGGTCCTGCTGTCCTTCGGCGCCGCGGACGAGATCGGCAAAGGCGGCGACATCGATCGCGCGGTGCTGCTGAACCCGCGCGTGCGACCATTCGTCATACCTGCCGGTATTTACGGGGACCTCGCGCCGGGGCCGGTGCTGACCCTCGCCGTCGACCAGCTGCTCGTGGCGCGTGCCGACCTGCCGGACGCGACGGTCTACGACCTCGTTGGCGAGATCCTGCGGCTCGCGCCCGTTCTGTCCGGCGAACGGCCCGAGGCATTCCAGCGCCTCGATGGCGATTTCGATGCGGGCGGCTGGGCCTTCGGCCTGCACGCCGGCGCTCTTGCCTTTCTGCACCGCGACGAGCCGACTTTCGCGGAGCGGTACTCCGGCGTAGCAGAAGTAATAGTGACGCTGCTGCTCGCTGCGGGCAGCGGAATCTTCGCTGCCGTCAAGATCTATCGGATTCGGCGCAAGAACCGGATCGACGTGTTCTACACCGACGTCATCCGGATTCGGGACTCGGTCGATCGGGATGCCAGCATGCGCGAGCGGCGCGAGGCGATCGCGAATATACGCGCGCTGCAGAATCGCGCGTTCGAACTTCTCGTGAACGAGCGCTTGGCGGCCGACGACAGTTTCCGAATCTTCATAACGCTGGCCGACGACGCGATTCGCGAGCTGCGCGAGGCGTCCTCCGGCTGAGAGTCGGTTCAGAAGTTTGCGCCCAGGTACAGGACCGGGCCCTGGTGGCGTACTTCGATCCGGCCGCGAAGATCGTCGTTCGACGACGTCAGCTTCATACCGTAATAATTGTAGCCGATGCCGACGCTGATGCTCTCCCCGAAGCGGCGACCGAGTTCGAGCGTGGCGAAGTTCAGTAACCCCTCGAATCGATCCGCATCCATACGAAAAATCTGCAGCCTCGCACCCAGGTGCATGTCGGCACCGAGCGAGACGGAACCATGCAGGCCGATCACGGGCAGCGTGTCACGGAGCCGCGACGCGTCCGCCCCAATTGGTTCGGCACGCAGCGCCACCGTCGAAGTCGAATTGTGCACACCGAAGGTGAGGCCCAGCTCCTTCTGTGCATCGCGCATCAACGAATATGAGTAGGTAAAGACCAGGGTGCTGAGATCGGCACGGACGGCCACCTCAGTGCCTGCCGGTATCACGAGGTCGCCGAATTCGACGTCGTCGTCGAGCGTCGCCGTCGATCTTCGGCCGATGCTGAAGTGACCGACGTGGAGCCGGTGGTAATTACCGATGCGGTAGACCGCATCGACCTGCAACAGCGTCGAGTCCTCGGCCGCACCAAAGACCTCCTCGACGTCAATCGACTGGCTGGCGTTTGCGGTCGCGGCCGTGCGGACGATGCGGGTATCTACCTGGTCGCGGAACGCGCCGAGGCGAAGCTCGAACGGCCTGGGTTCTAACTTTGCACCGGGACCGTCACGCGGCTGGAACAGATCCACATCGTATGCGACGCCGATGCTCGCGGACCAGAGACTGTCCCGGTCGACCAGCGGGCTGGCGGTGATTTCGTCGCCGAGACTCTCCCACGCGACGGTCGTCGAGAGCAGCCAGTTATCCGCGATACGGTAGCCGAGGCGCGCTTTCAGGCGCCAGCCCAGGCTCGCCGCCGGATCGTACGCCGGCCGTCCCGATATCGCCTCGGCGGGAGTAACGCCGAAGTAGTACCGGTTGTAGTCCTGGTTCTGGTACAGCAGGTCTATCGACGGCACGATCCATCCCCTGGCATGCTCGGCCGGCAGAGAGATCGAGAGCTCGGCAGGATAGCCGTCGCGTCGTCCAAGCAGCTCGGCGTAGGCCTTGAAGTTGACGTGCACGGGCCAGCCCCGCCAGCCGATCATCGGCCCGGCCTCGAGCGTCCATTGCCGCTCGTCGAGGCCGCGGACGAATGCCGGGTCCGCATCACCGAGCCCCAGCGTATTGACCCGGGCCACGGCGCCGAACTCCCAGCCCCCCGGGGAGACCCAGCGTGCCCCGATATCGCCGTCGCGCAGCACGAGCCAGTCGTCGGTCAGTGCGGAATGGCGGAAACTTGTCAGGTAGGGATAGGCGAACGTGGAATTCGAAGCGGTCGCATAGGGCGACTGCCCCCACGAGATGCTGACGCCCAGCGCATAGTCATTCAGGTCGTAGTTGCGGATGTAGTCGAGCAGGGGGCCCGCCTGCGCAGGCGTCGACGCCGACGCGCCCGCTGCCATGAGGGCGACAAGGACACGCAGGCCGCGAATAGCGATGTTTGCCTCCAGCCGTCGATGAATCCCGGATTCGCAATCACGCGAAACGACGCGATGGTAAACTATTTGTGTTTTTCCCGCCCCACCAGGCGACGGAGTGCCCGACATGAAGCATTCGATACTGTCCTTCGCTGCAATCATGCTGCTGGCCGGACCGAGCGAGGTCGCGTGGCCGCAGGACGCGGATGCGTCCCGCGAGCAGGTCGAGGCGGCGCGGCAGATGGTTCGTGAAGGCGCCCGCCAGTTCATTGACGACGAACTCCTGATGACGGACGAAGAAGCGGCGAAATTCTGGCCGCTCTACGACGAATACCGCGCCGAAGTCATTGCCGTAGAGGACGAGTACGTCGACCTGATCCGCGACTTCCTGCGGAAATACGACGCCTACGCGCTGACCGATGCGGATGCGGACGCGATGACGGACCGGTTTTTCGACATCAAGATACGCGTTCTGCAGGCACGCCAGAAATTCCTGCCGAGATTCCGGGAGGTCCTGCCCGGGATGAAGGTAATGCGCATGTACCAGCTCGAGAACAAGGTGCAGGCCGAGATCGACGCGACGCTTGCGCTCCTGGTCCCACTGGCAGATCCGAGCTGACGAGGCCTCAGCGTATGCGGCCGCCTATCGTCACGCTGGTGCCATAGGCGGGGCCGCCGTAGTAGCCGCCGCCATAGCTGCTGTAGCCGACGCCCCCATAGACCCGCACGTCGTCACAGCCGCCGGCCAGGCTTGCCGCCAGGAGCAGGCACCCGAGACGCATTACCGTTACAAATTTTCTTCTCATGCTCACTCTCCCGAATTTCCGTCGAGGGGCCAGGTCTGCAGCGCGATCCCGGCGCCGGACGGGTCGGCGACCATCGCAGCCTGCCCGCCAACGTCACGCGCGCGGGCCGCGACCAGCACGCGTCCGCCCAGCTCTTCCGCCCTGGCGGCAATCGCTGCCGGGTCCGCCACCCGCAGGTAGTTGACCCAGACCGGGCGCAGCCCTTCGATCGGGTTGGCCATGACGCCGGCCCGGGGCGTCTCGCCATCTCGCAACACCCGATAGGCCCCGGCCCCTTCCGGCGCGAGGGCCGGCGGGCCGGCGTCGTAAGCGGCGAGACCCGCATAGAACTCCGTGGCACGATCTACGTCGGCCGACCACAGCTCGTCCCACAGGAAGTCGCCGAGGGAAGCCGCACGGTCCGGCGGGTCTCCATCACGAGTCTGCAGCAGGGCCAGTAGCGCGCCTTCCGGGTCGGCGACCACGGCCAGTCGGCCGCGATGGCTGAGATCCGTGGGCTTCGTCAGCACCTGGCCGCCGTTGCTTGAGAAATAGCGCGTCGCTGCTTCGACGTCGGCAACCGAAAGAACCATCACCCACTGCGAGATATCGGTCCGGCCATTCAACTTGACCGTATCGACCATGCCGCCGATCAGTCTCCCTTCGTGCCGGATCAGCTTGTAGCCGCCGCCGCTGCCGAAACCGACGGGCAGGTTTTCGAAGCTCCATCCGAAGAGTTCTTCGTAGAATCTTTGCGAGGCCTCGGGCGTGTGCGTCAGCAGGTCGTGCCAGACGACCTTGCCCGGAGTGCGCTGCCCGGTGGGCGCGTCAGTAATGGCCGGCAGGTCCACCGTCACGGTGGCGCAGCCGAAAAGAACGGCAGCGCCCGCCGCGGCCAGCCCGCTGAGAAATTTCGCTTTCATGATGTACCGTGGTCCATTCGTCATCGAGGCACCATGGTATCGCACGGATGGCCGACATCGCTCGTTCTGCGGCTAGTTGCTGCGCGCCAGCACGAGCTCCGCCGCCGCGAGATCCTCGAGCGCCGTTCCCACCGACTTGAACAGTGTGATGTCCGAGGAATTACGTCGCAGCACCTTGTCGCCACGGACCAGCTCGGCCAGCTCCGCCAGGACGTGGTCCCGGCCGATCAGGCCGTCGTCTATCGCAAGAAGTATGTCGCCGGCCTCCTCGAGCCCGCCGGCGTAGGTGTCGACGGCAACGCGGGCTCGCCGCAAGGCCTCGCCATCGGCCTCGCGCATCGCGGGCGTAAACGCGCCTACCAGGTCGACGTGCTGGCCCGGCAACAGCCAGGCGCCACGAACCAGGGGGGTCGAGGCCAGGGTCGCGCAGGACACGATGTCTGCCTCGCCGACGCCGCGCTCGAGATTCGTGACGACGGCGATCTCGGCCGCGATCGGCTGCAGCGCCTCGGCGAGTTCGTGCGCCGCCGCCGGGCGACGGCCCCACAGGAGTATTCGCTCGAGCCCCCGCACTGTCGAATGCGCCCGGACCAGGTGCGGCGCCAGCCGGCCGGTACCGACCATCAACAGGGTTTTCGAGTCCTCGCGGGACAGGCAGCGCGATGCCAGCGCCGACGCGCATGCGGTTCGCCGCAGCGTAAGTTCCGAACCGTCCATCAGCGCGAGCGGCGCACCGGTATCGCCGTCCATCAGCAGGTAACTCGCATGCACGGCGCCGAGCCCCTTCTTCGCGTTGTCGGGGAAGACCGTCGCTATCTTCACGCCGAGGCTGCCGCCGGCCCGCCAGGCGGGCATCAGGAGCAGCGTCGCCCTCGCCTGGCCTCTCGCATCGACGGAATAATGAGTTCGCACGGGCACCTCTGCGCCGTTACGAAATGCGCGTTCGAGCGCATCGACGAGCGCCCCGTAGGGCAGGCGCTCTGCAAGCTCTGCAGCGTCGATCAGGTGCATCCCCTATCCTTTTGCTAACAGCGCGTTACCGTCGTGCTGCAACGCGTCAAGGCAGCGCCCCGGTAGCAGCCTGCCGCCTGTCGACGGACAGCCCGGGCGCCCGGGCTGGCTATTCAAAGGCAAGCTGCCGCTATAATCCGGTGCACCGCTGCGGACGGACTCGTGAAAGGATAACGCAATGAACCTGCTTGTCGCTGGCATGATCCTCTGGGCTGTCGTGCACCTGTTTCCGGCCGTCGCGGCACCCGTTCGAGGCAAGCTGATCGCCGCCGTCGGCGCGAAGCCTTACCGGGGCGCGTTTGCGCTCGTCATGTTCGTGGCACTCGGCATGATCATCGCCGGCTGGCGCAGTACGCCACCCGCCGCACTGTATTCCCCCCCGGCCTGGAGCCGCGAGCTCGCGTTCCTGCTGATGTTTTTTTCGATCGTGCTGTTCGGCGCATCGCATGCGAAGACCAACATCAAGCGATTCGTCCGGCACCCGCAGCTCTCCTCGATCATACTCTGGGCCCTGGCCCATCTGGTGGCCAACGGCGACTCGCGCTCGCTCGTCCTGTTCGGCGGCATGCTCACCTGGGCAATGGTCGAGATTCCACTGATCAACCGGCGCCAGGGCGAGTGGGTCAAGCCGCAACGCGCGGCCATGAGGAGCGAGATGATCGGCATCGCGATCAGTGTCGTGATCTTCCTGGTGCTCATCGCGTTACACCCGAATTTCGCGGGCGTGTCGGCGCTGCCACTCTGATCCGATCGTGACCGACGAATCCGCCCTGGCGGCCGGCTCGATCGCCCGGTGACACTGCAGCGCAAACTCGGGTTTTTCACCGTCCTCGCGGTGGTCATGGGCGACATGATCGGCTCCGGAATTTTCTTCACGCCCGGAGAACTCGCAGCTGTCGCCACCTCGGAGTGGCAGGTCTACTTTTTCTGGACGCTTTGCGGACTGATCACGCTGTGCGGCGCGCTGACGCTGGCCGAACTCTCGACGCTGCTGCCGCGCGCGGGCGTGGCCTACCACGCCCTTAACGAGGCTTACGGACCCTTCGCCGGCTTCATGCAGGCCTGGATCATGGTGCTGGTCAGTGGGCCCGGCGCAATCGCGGGCATTGCGATCCTGTTCGGCGAGCTGGCGAACCAGGTTTTTGGATCGGGCTCGGCCGGCATGCAGCTGGCCTGGGCCGTCGCGGCGATCGCCATTTTCGGCCTCATCAACCTGCGGGGCGCCGAGTACGGCGGCGGTACGCAGGTCCTGCTGACGGGCATCAAGATTGCCGGGCTCGGCGCGCTGGTCGTGGGCGGGCTGTTCCTGGCGGACCCGGCGACCTCGCCTCCGGCGGCCGGGGCGACATCGCCGGACGACGGCGGCTGGCCGGGCCTGCTGCGCTTTGTCGGGCTCGGCGTATCGATCGTGCTGTTCACCTACGATGGCTGGATCGACGCCTCCAACGTCGCGGGCGAGGTGCGCGAACCCTCCCGCAACTTTCCGCGCGCGATGGGCTTCGGCGTGATCGGGATCACCGCGATTTACCTCGTCGTTAACTATGCATACCTGCGTGTCGTGCCGCTCGATGCGATGCGTGCCAAACCGACGCTGGTCGCCCCGACGGTTGCCGAAGCGGCCTTCGGCAGCACCGGCGCGTTGTTATTGAACGCGCTGATGTGGATTTCGATCTTCGGCGCACTGGGCGGGCTCATCCTGACACTGCCCAGGCTCTACTACGCGGCGGCCAGCGAGTACCTGCCGCTGGCCGCGGGAACGGCGATGGCGCCGTTTTTCAATGGGCTCGCATTCCTTTCGTCCCGCGCGGCGGTACCCGCCGGCGCGATCCTGTTCGCCTGCGGCATTTCGATTGCCGCTTTGTTCTTCTTCGGCTCATTCCAGCGCATCGTCACCTTCTTCGTCGTGCCATTCCAGTTCATGAACATACTGATGGTCGCCTCCGTGTTCCGGCTGCGCCCGAGATTGTCCGGTCCGGGGAGCTGGCGAATGCCGCTCTACCCTGCGCTCCCGCTGGCGTTCATCGGCGTGATGTTCCTGTTTCTCGTTGCCGCGATCGCTTTCAACCCGCTCGACAGCATGGCGGGGGTCGCTTTGACGCTTGCCGGGGTGCCGGTCTATCGCGCCCTCGCGAGGCGCAGGAAGGCTGCCCGGTGAGCCGTTTTCGCGAACTGTTTCCGCGACCCGGGACGCTGATCGCTGTCTGTCACCTGCCGCCTCTGCCCGACTACCCGGGCTCCCCCGGTATGGACGCGATTCGCGCGCACGCCCTCGCAGACCTCGCTGCGCTGGAAGCCGCAGGCTTCGACGCCATGCTGGTCGAGAACGAGCACGATCGCCCGCATCGCGTGACGGCCGAACCCGCGACCGTGGAGGCGATGCACGACATCACGGCGGCAACTGTGAGGGCTGCGGGAAGCATCATCGTCGGCTGCGAGATCCTGCTGAACGATCCGCACGCTTCGCTCGCAGTCTGTCGCGGCGCCGGCGGTCGCTTCGTCCGCACGGATTACTTCGTCGATCGAATGACGCGCCCTGAATACGGCGAGTTCGAGATAAACCCGGAAGCCCTGATCGCTTTTCGGCGCGAGATCAAGGCACAGGACGTGCTTATCCTCGCCGACATCCAGGTCAAGTACGCAACGATGGTGGAGAAACGCACGCTGCAGGAATCGGCTCGGCTGGCGGCGCTCAACGAGGCCGACGCCGTTGTCGTGACGGGGCGCGAGACCGGCGATGCACCCACCGTCGGGCAGCTGCGCGAGGCGCGGGCCGGAGTCGCGGGCAGCGGCCGCGACGTACCGGTGCTGGTTGGCAGCGGCCTTGCGCCGGATAACGCCGAGGAGTTGCTGGCCGAGTGCGACGGCGCGATCGTCGGCAGCTCCCTGATGACCGACGGCCGCATGGACCCGGACAAACTTCGCCAACTGCTCAGTGCGGCCGGGGCGCTGCGCCGGTGAACGTGGTTTGCATCGGCGATTGCGGCGTGGATCGCTACGAACCGGACGGCAGCGACCTTGCTGGCGGCATATCGCTCAACGTCGCGCTGCGCGCGCGCGATGCCTTCGACCCGGGCGTCCGCATACACCTGGTGGCGCCACTCGGCCGCGACGGGGAGGCGAAAGTCGTCCTTGCCCGCCTGCAGGGAGTCGACGTCGACCAGCACTTCACATGGCTGGAGGGCCGTACGCCGGTGCAGCACATCCGCATCGAACCGGACGGCGAACGCGTATTCACGCGTTATGAGGAGGGCGTGCTGCGCGACTACCGTGTCGACCCTGATGGCGCGGGCCTGATCGGCAAGGCCGACCTCGTCGTCGCGCCGGTTTTCGAGCAGAACCGCGGCATGTTCGAGTCTGTAATGGCCATCGAGACGACAGGCTGGCGCGCGGTTGATTTTGCGGACTTCTCCGAGCGGCCCGATTTCGACCTGTTGCTGTGCTACGCGCCGCGCATCGATATCGGCTTTTTCGGATTGCAGCAATCGCAGACCGAGCTGATCGACGCGCTCTCCCTGCTCGCGAACGAGACCGGCATGCTGACCGTCGTTACTACCGGCTCCGCCGGCAGCCGGGCCTTCCTGCGCGGCGAGACATACACATGCGAGGCCGAAAGGGTTCCACGGGTCGTGGACACGACCGGTGCGGGCGATGCTTTCGCGGCGGCATTCCTGGCCGCCTGGCTGCGGCGGCAGGACGTCGACGGCGCACTCCGGGCCGGCGCGGCCCTGGCGGCGCTCGCCATACGGCAACGCGGCGCGAACTGATTCAGAGATCGAGGACTGCCAGTTCCGCAGGCTTTGCGAGGAAGCGTGTGCAGCCGGCGGCCGACAACTCCTGCCGCGCCCCGTAGCCCCAGAGTACGCCCGCGCAGGCGATGCCGTTCGCTTGCGCGCCTTCCGCGTCATGGTAGCGATCGCCGACCATGATCGTCTCGCGCGGTTCGAGGCCTTCCGCTTCGAGTACGTGCGCGATCAGCGCTGCCTTGTCGGCGCGTCGGCCGTCGAGCTCCGAGCCCCAGACCGCTGCGAGGTGCCGATCCAGCCCGAAATGCTCCGCGATGCGCGTTGCGGAGACCCTGGGTTTGGAAGTCGCAATGATCATCCGGACCCCCCTGGCGCCCTGCGCCTCCAGTGCCGCGTGTATTCCTGCGTAGACCTCGCTCTCGTACATGCCCCGGGCGGCGTAATATTCGCGGTAGATGTCCACGGCCTGCCGCACCAGAGTTTCGCTGTCGGTACCTAGCAGGTTCCGAAACCAGGCATACAGCGACATGCCGATGTGGCGGGCGAGTTCCGCCTCGTCGACCGGGTCGTAGCCGAGCCGATCGAGCGCGTGGGATATGGCGCGCACGATGCCCGGCCTGGAGTCGGTCAGCGTGCCATCGAGGTCTAGGAGCAGGTTCATCAGATCCCGGTATTATAGAGGCCGGACGGTCGCCTGCGGGCTTTGTGCCCCGTTATGCACCCGGCCATGGAGACGGTGCGCAGGGTACTCGTGCGCAGCTTGCCGGGGAATTCGCGACGCGTGCCCGCTGCTGTCATGCAGGCGGCGGCCGATGGCCGCGTGGCGCGTGTCCGTTAACGATCCGGCGGCCTGCGTCGAGGCCGGGATCCTTGATGCCGTAACAGGGGATTAATGGCTTTGTTCAGCAGGAAACTGGATGAGTGGGCCCAGATCGCAGAGATCGTCGCGGCTTTCTCGGTCGTGGTCTCGCTCGTTTTCGTCGGATTGCAGGTACGCCAGAACACGACAGCCGTACGATCTTCGGCGGCGCAGGCGATACATGAAAATTACGCTGCGTGGTACCTCGCGACTGAGGGCGACCCGGCTCTGCTGGCTATCTCGATTCGCGGCATGCGCGACTATGCGTCGCTCAGCGACATCGAGCGCGCACAGTTCATTGCCCAGTTCATGGCGTTCTGCTCCTACACGCAGAATGCCTATTACAAATGGAAAGAGGGCTCCCTGGCGCCCGAGCTCTGGCGTGGCTGGGAATACACGTCGATGAACTTTTTCTCCACTGACGGAGGAAAAGCGTTCTGGTCGGAACGCGCCTACCTGTTCAGCGACGACTTCCGGGCCTACATCGAGGGCGACATCATGCTCCGGCCGCCGCACCCCGACGCGAAGCCGTGGGGCGCTTACAGGATCGGGGAGCAGTAGTGCCGCGGTTGCGCGCCTGGCCCCGGCGGCGCGACCGGGCGCAGGCGAGGGTTGCTTGCACGGAGCCTCGATTGTATGTCTGAAAAATTTCGTATACGCCCGGCGACCGAGGCAGATGCGCCCGCCCTGCTTGCGGTCTATGCGCCTTTTGTCGAGGACACGGTCGTCTCCTTCGAGGACGAGGTGCCGTCCCTCGAGGACTTTGCGGGTCGTATCCGCAAATCGCTCAGCCGCTGGCAGTGGCTGGTCGCCGAAGCGGGTAACGAGGTCGCCGGCTATGCCTACGGCGGACCCTTCCACCAGCGCGCCGGTTACCGCTGGTCGGTCGAGGTCTCGGTCTACCTGGACCCGCGCTTTCACCGGCGCGGCATCGGCCGGGCGCTCTACGAGCGGCTGCTCGCCGAGCTGACGGACATGGGTTACTGCATGGCCTACGCCGGCGTCACGCTGCCCAATGACGCGAGCGTGGCGCTGCACCGCGAGTTCGGTTTCGAGTGGGTCGGCACCTACCGCAGGGCTGGCCGCAAGTTCGGCGCCTGGCACGACGTGGGCTGGATGCAGCTCGAGCTTCGCGACCTGCCGCTGCGGTCACGAGGGAGACCCGGCGTATGCGACGCGTAATTCTGTCCGCTGCGATGAGCCTCGACGGCTACATCGCTGGCCCCGACGGCGAAATCGACTGGATCGTGATGGACCCGGACATGGATTTCGGCGCCCTGATGGCGCGCTTCGATACCGTGCTCATGGGGCGTCGCAGCTACGAGCATTCGCTTGAGCAGGGCCAGGCCGGCATGCCCGGGATGCGGACAGTCGTGATCTCACGCACGCTCCGTCCGGCGGACTCCCCGGGCATCACGGTTTCGGCCGATCCCGCCGCGACGATCGCCGGGTTGAAATCGGAGCGAGGCAAGGACATCTGGTTGTTCGGCGGCGCAAGCCTCTTCGCGAGCCTGCTCGAGGGCCGCCTGGTCGATGCGCTGGAGCTCGCCGTCATCCCCGTGTTGCTGGGAGCCGGCCTCGGCCTCTGTCCCGGCCTGGCCGGCCCGGCGCGGCTGCAGCTCGTCGGCCACCGGGTCTACGAGAAGACCGGGACCGTAACGCTTGAATTCGTGCCCGGGGCCCCTCGACGCGGCTCCGACGGAGTCGTGCAGTAATCCGTGCGTACCGGGTGATCGAGGAAGACGAGACGGCCGTCGTCTACCAGTACAACGCGGCCTGCGGCATCTGGTTCTACCCCGCCGCCCTGCTGTTGCTCGTTGCCGTGTCGTTCGACATCGGCTGGCCGACCCGGGTGAGCGCGGCCCCGCTCGCGCCCTGCATGCTGGTCGTCCACGTCCCCGCGCTTGTCGATGCGCGGCGGATCCGGGCGGCCATGGGCGGCGGCGGCGTGCAGATATCGGGACGTCGCTATTCGTTTTCGAACCCGCTCAGGATCCGGGTGCGGAAAGAGGCGCCCTGACGCCGGCAAGCAGCGGTCCGCCGGCACGACGCTCTCGCGTCACGGTGCTATAAATGTGGCCGGCGCGCAATTAGCGGATACCACGTATGGGGCCCGCAGTCCTGCGACGGCAGTATGGGATGGTTCCGACGGCCCTTCCGGCTACGGAGTCCGGGGCCCGACGCACGACCGTGGACGTGGCAAGGAGGTTTGAGCATGACAATCCACCCCGACCTGTCGATGGGTCGCTATCGACTGACCGTCGAGCGGAACATGTCCGCCGACGCGCACACGCTGTACGAAGCGTGGACAAGCCGGCTCGATAGCTGGCTCGCCGAACCTGGAACGGTCCTGATGCAGCCCGAGACCGATCGCCCGTTCTTCTTCGAGACGCGTTTCGACGAGCGGCGGCACCCGCATTACGGACGCTTCCTGACCCTGGTACCGGACAGGCTGATAAAGCTCACCTGGGTGACGGGCAGTGCGGGCACCAAAGGCGCTGAGACCGTCATCACGATCGAACTCAATCCTCACCGGGGCGGGACCCACCTGAAGCTGACGCAGGGAGGGTTCTGCGACGAAGAGTCGCGCAACGCGCACGAACTTGCCTGGCCCAAGGTGCTCGAGCACCTGGACAGGTGCATGGCGTCGAAGCAGCAGGCGAGTGCCTGACAGGATCGAGATCGCGCCACCGGCGGCGCATCCCGAGTGCATCCTGACGCTGGCCCGGTGGTTCGAGGACGCCTGGCCCGCATGGTATGGCCCCGGCGGTCCGGGCAACGCCGTGCATGACCTCGAAGCTCGCTGCAGGCACTCCGGCTTGCCGTTCGCACTCGTTGCGCACTGCGGCGGCGAACTCGGCGGCACCGCGGCGCTGACGCCGACATCGATAGCCTCGCATGCGCAGCTCGGCCCCTGGCTGTCGGGCCTGCTGGTGGCAGTCGAATTCCGGCGCCGCGGCATCGCCGGGCACCTGGTCGCCGGGATCGAGGAAGCCGCGCGTGAACTCGGACACGGGGCGATTTTTACCGCAATCGGCAGCGGCCCGGAGACGCCCAGGACGGCGCTGCTGCAGCGGCATTGGACCGCCACCGAAAGCACCGGTAACGGGCTCACGATCTATGTGAAGCCGCTCTGACGCGGCCGCAGCCTCAGTCCTCGGCGCGCAGCATCGGGCGAGCGGGCAGGTTCAGCTCTCGAGCGAGAACCGGTAGCCGCTGCCTCGAACGGTCTGCAGGTAGCTGTCGTAACCGTAGGGTTCAAGCAAGCTGCGCAGCCTGCGGACGTGGACATCGACCGTACGGGCACCGACGTGCGCGTCGCGATCCCAGACGTGCATCAGCAGCTGGCGGCGGCTGAATACCCGGTCCTGGTTCGTCAGCAGGAAGTTCAGCAGGCGATATTCGCGGGGGGCGAGCGACAGGTAATTGCCGTCGACGATGACCCGGTGTCCGACGTTGTCGATGACGATGCCCCCGGCACGGATCGTGCCGTTCGCGTGCATGCTGGCCGGGCGCCGCAGGCAGGCACCCACTCGGGCCACCAGTTCCCGCATCGAGAACGGCTTGTCGATGAAGTCATCGGCACCATACTCGAAGGCGGCAACCACGTCGTCCGGCTCACCGCGGGCGGATGTCATCAGGACCCGGACGGGCTTCGTTTCCTCGCTGCGCTTGATATCGGACAGGACCTCGAGCCCGGCGACGTCCGGCAGGGTCCACTCGAGCACCATCAGGTCGGGCCGCTGCCGCCGCAGAGCCTGCAGCGCCTTGCCGGCGCTATCGGTTTCGCTGACCTCGTGCCCAAGTTCACGCAGTTCCCGCGCGACCGCCTTGCGGGTTGCGCCGTCTGCGTCGACGACCATGATGGATGACAGGCTCATTATCCTTGTCTCGGATAATCCGGGAGCCTGAGTGGAACACGCCTGTTTTACAGCAGGTTTACGCCCGCATTTCAGATTTATTACGGCCGGGCGCCACCGGCCGGGTGGCGCGCCGCTGGCACCTGCGTTATCCCACGATTGGCCCACATGGACGGCTATGGGTTAGGATTTGCGCCCCGGCACGGCCCGGGAGGGCCTGGACGGACCGTCGGGCCGGATTGCCTGAATGATCATCTGGAGAAGCATATGAAGCCGCGAAACCTGGTTATCGCCCTGTGCGGGCTGGCCATCGCCACGACGGCGTGGGCCTGGGATCCCAAGGAAGTCGAGGAACTCGACGGCAAGGCTCAGGCGGCGACCGCCGAACTGCTGAAGAACGACGCGGGCATGCAGCGATTCTTCGACAGCGCCGTCGCCCACGTCGTCATCCCGACCGTCGGCAAGGCCGGCATCGGCATCGGGGGCGCGCGCGGCAAGGGCCTGCTGTACGAGAACGGAAAGCCCACGGCAATCGTCACGCTGACGCAGCTCACGGTCGGCTTCCAGTGGGGTGGCCAGGCCTACAGCGAGTTCATCTTCTTCAAGGACGATGTCGCTCTCGCCGACTTCAAGCGCGGCAACTACGAGCTCGGCGCGCAGGCGTCAGCGGTGGCCGTTACGATCGGCGCGTCCGCGGACGCCGATTACAGCGGCGGCGTCGCCATCTTCACCCAGGTCAAGGGTGGCCTGATGTACGAGGCCTCCGTCGGCGGACAGAAATTCAAGGTCGAGCCCGCCAACTGACGGCTGGTAACGTGCAGCTCAATTTTTTTCCGCAAAAGGAAGACTGCTATGAAACTCAGACAGACCGTGCCGGTGCTTGTAGCGCTGGTCCTGGCTGCGCCCGTCGGCATGGCGCAGGACAGCCTGGTGGATCACGTCATCAAGGCTTGCGAAGCCGATCTCGACCGGTACTGCAGCCAGGTCACGCCGGGCGAGGGCCGCATCCTGCACTGCATGGCCGCGCACGAGGACAAGATTTCCGGGCGCTGCCAGTACGCGTTCTACGAGGCCGCTTCGCTGCTGGAACAGATGACCGTGGCCATCGCATATTTCGCGTCGTCCTGCGAGACGGAGATCGACACGCTGTGCGCGGACGTCGAAGCGGGTGAGGGCCGCATCCTCGCCTGCCTCGAGGAGAACGATGCCGAGGTCGGTGACACCTGCAGGCAGGCCATCTCCGACCTGGTCGAATAATAAGGACGGTAACAGGGCCCGGCACCGCCGGGCCCTCAGCCTGGCCGCCTGGGGGCCATAGCCCATGCACAAGAGCCGATTCAGCGGTTTCATCATCGATTGCAACGGAGACGACCTCGACGGCGCGGCGGCATTCTGGAGCGCGGCGCTGGGCATGCCGACCGTCGCTTCCTTGCGCCCCGAGGACCGGGGCTACGTGCTGCTCGACTCGGGTGAGCGGGACCTCGACGTCGAGGTCCAGCAGGTCACACACGCCAGCGGCGTGCATCTCGATATCGAGACCGACGCGGTCGAAACCGAGGTGCGTCGACTCGAAGGCCTGGGCGCATCGCGAGTGCGCAAGGTTCGTGACTGGTACGTGATGCAGTCGCCCACCGGCCAGCGCTTCTGCGTCGTGCCGGCCCGTGATCCCGGCGGCGCCGGCTGGAACGAATGGGTCTGAGTCGCGCTCAACCGCCCAGGAAATCCGCCTTGCCGATTGCGAGGCCGTTATGGCGGAGAATCGCGTAGGCCGTGGTCACGTGAAAGTAGAAGTTCGGCATCACGAAGCCCGTGATGTAGTCGGTCCCGGTGAACCTGACCTCGTGTGAGCCGAGTTTCAGCTCGATCCTGCGCTGCTCCGCGCCCTCGAACTGGTCCGGCGCGAATGCGGACAGGAAATTGACAGCCGTGGCGATCCGGGCATGGATGTCCGCGAAGGTCTTTTCCTCGTCAGGCCACTTCGGCAACTCGCTGCCCGTCAGGCGCGCCGCCGCGCCCTTGGCGGTGTCCGTCGCGATGCGGACCTGGTAGACGAAAGGCAGCATGTTCGGGTACAGCCTGCCCTGGATCAGCACGTCGGGATCTATCTTCTGTTCCTCGGCATACTTCTCCGCCATGCCTACGATCTTGTCGAGGTTTGCCAGCATGCGCTTCATCGGCACGATGACCTGGTCGTAGACGGAAATCGCCATTGGTCGCTCCCGGGGGTCTGGAAACAGGTACCGGCCGGTACCGCAGGCCATTGATCGTAGGTCCCGACCTGCGGGCTGGCAATGCCTGATTTCGCGAAGCTATGATTCCCGCCACCCTCGCCGACAAGTCATGGCCGCCGGTGATGCCTGTCAGGCGCGCTACGGAGACGCACATGCCCAGGACCATGCTGCCCCTGCTGCTGTCATTGCTGGCCTTCCACGCGGCAGCCGCCGCCGAGCTGGAAGGCGCTTTCGAGCGCGTTTCCCTGACCAACCAGCAGAGCGGCGAATCGTCCGAAGCCGCGAATCGGCGCGGGCTCCTCCTCCTCGCGCACGGACACTACTCCATGATGACGGTGAATCCGGACAGGCGCACGCTCGCGGCGGGGCAGAAACTCGAAGACCTGCCGACGGACGAGCAACTCGCGTTCCTGCGCGAGTGGCTCGACATCAACGCGCACTCGGGTCGCTACGAGGCCGATGGAACGACGCTTACCTGGTATCGCGACCTGTCCGAGGACCCGAAGGAAGTCGGCACCGTCAGCCGGCTCGCCTACGAGCTCCGCGACGACCTGCTTGTGATCCGGTTCACACTTCCGAACGGCGACGTCTATGACTGGGTCTGGCGGCGACTCTGAGCCAGGGCGTGTCCCGTCCGGGCCGGATCGGTCAGCGGAACGTCTCAGTCGCCGGCGCGACACAGGCGCATCCGCAGCCGCCTCTACTCTCGGGGCGGACCCGGTCGGCCGCGAAGCCAGTAACGGCGCGCACTGCGCGCAATTCGCTCGTCGCGAAAATGGCGCGAGAGATTTCCCTGTCTGACCGACGGATCCGACGGGCAAGCGGACTCTGAAAGTTATGCGGCGCAGCATGTCGGGGGTGCCCGGCAGGCGCGCCGGTTTTCACTCGCAAATAATCATTGACAACCGACTCACTGCGAATATATTACCGCGCCAATCAGGCGGGGGTTCCCGCACGTCCCGAAGGGCCGGGTCGGTTTTCGATTGCAGGTCGCCCAACTGCGTTGCAGGTAGCTTGATGAAAACCGTCCTCGTCGAAGCGGAAGAACCTCCGTCGGCGACCCCGCGCCGTCAATCCCCCTCCAAAAAATCATTCATCCAGACCACGCCAGCGCCGACCCTCGCGGTCGCAGCGCCGGTTCGGCGTATCCGCCCCGAGTTCAAGGTCTCCGAACGCTCGGCCGAGTTCCTGCGCCGCCATTACCCGGACGCGACGGTCGACAACTGGAACGACTGGCGCTGGCAAAATCGATACCGCGTGCGCACGCTCGCCGACCTCGAGCGGATGATCCGCCTGTCGGACGAGGAGACAGATGCGATTCGCCGCCATGCCGGTGCGCTGCCGGTCGGCATCACGCCATATTACGCCAGCCTCCTGGACTCCGAGGATTCGTTGCAGGGCCTGCGCCGCAGCGTCGTGCCGGTGCTCGGCGAGTACATCGTGTCCCGCGGCGAGAACGAGGATCCGCTCGGCGAGGATTCGCACAGCCCGGTCCCCGGGCTCGTGCATCGCTACCCGGACCGCGTGCTTCTGCTGGTCACGAACTTTTGTTCCGTCTATTGCCGCTATTGCACCCGGGCCCGCATGGTCGGGTCGGTCGGCGAGCGCAGCGTCAAGAAGGGCGATATCGAGCTGGCGCTCGATTACATCGCGCGCACCCCGGTCATCCGTGACGTGCTGATCTCGGGCGGCGACCCGCTCAGCCTCGACGACGACCGCCTCGACTACATACTCGGCCGGCTGCGCAAGATCCCGCACGTCGAGTTCGTGCGTATCGGCAGCAAGCAGCCGGTTGTGCAACCGATGCGCATCACGCGGGCGCTGACCCGGGTGCTGAAGCGCTACCACCCGCTGTGGATGAGCCTGCACTTCACGCATCCGGACGAGCTGACGCCCGAGGTTGCCGAGGCCTGTGGCCGTCTGGCGGATGCCGGCATCCCGCTGGGCAGCCAGACCGTGTTGCTGAAGGACGTCAACGACGACCTCGACACGATGAAGTCCCTGATGCAGGGCCTGTTGCGGATACGTGTCAAACCCTACTACCTGTACCAGTGCGATCCGATTTCCGGTTCCGGGCATTTCCGGACGCCGGTATCGAAAGGCGTCGAGCTGATACGCGGCCTGCGTGGCCACACGACCGGCTACGCGGTGCCGACCTTCGTCGTCGACGCACCGAACGGCGGCGGCAAGATCCCCGTTTCGCCCGACTATGTCGTCGGCTACGAGGGCTCCGACCTGCTGTTGACAAGTTACGACGGCGGCACCTACCGCTACCCGGATTCCGGGGAGCGCCTGCACGATTCACACGGAGATTCCAAGTGAACCACGCAAGCATACGCATCGGTCTGACCTTCGACCTGCGTGACGAGTACCTGAAGGCTGGCTACAGCGAGGACGAGACGGCCGAGTTCGACCGTGCCGAAACGATCGAAGCAATCGAGTCGACACTGCAGTCACTTGGCTACGAGACCGACCGCATCGGCAACATCAGGCAGCTGGCGCAGCGGCTCGTCGACGGAGACCGCTGGGACCTGGTTTTCAACATCTGCGAAGGCATGTACGGCATCGGCCGCGAAGCCCAGGTGCCGGCGCTGCTCGACGCCTACCAGATCCCGTACACGTTCTCGGATGCGCTGGTCTGTGCCCTGACGCTCCACAAGGGCATGACCAAGGACGTCGTTCGGGCCGCGGGAGTCGCGACGCCGGATTACGCGATCGTGCGCGAGCCGGCGGACATCAAGAACATCACGCTGCCGATGCCGCTGTTTGCGAAGCCCATCGCCGAGGGCACCGGCAAGGGGATCACCGCCGAGTCCAAGATCAACAATACGACCGAGCTGCAGAACGTCTGCCGCAAGCTGCTGCGGACGTACAAGGGGCAGCCGGTCCTGGTCGAGCGTTTCCTCCCGGGGCGCGAATTTACGGTCGGAGTCCTCGGCACGGGCCGGCGGGCGACCGCGGTTGCGACGATGGAGATCGTGCTGCTTGAGGGCGCCGATCCCGAAGTCTATTCGTACAACAACAAGGAAAACTGCGAAGAGCTGGTTCGCTATGACCTGCTCCCGGCCGGCAAGCTGCGGCGCTCTATCGAAAGCTGCGCGCTGCGCGCCTGGCGGGCGCTCGGCTGCCGCGACGGCGGGCGCATCGATATCCGCCTCGACGAGAGCGGCGTGGCAAACTTCATCGAGGTGAACCCGCTGGCCGGGATACACCCGGAGCACTCGGACCTGCCGATCATGTCGACGATGGTCGGGCTCAGCTACACGTCACTGATCCACCGCATCGTCAGCTCGGCCCTGTCCCGCTGCCGGATTGCCGTACGGACGGATTCGCTCGCCGCCGCGTAACGCCGCGAGGCCGCATCGATGGACACTGTGCGCGACACCATCCTCGTGCTGCACGAGTCGATGGGGGCCGACATTCGCCCGGACGAGCAGGACACGCTGGCACAGGTCGACCACGTAACATCAGTGCTGGACGCGCTGGGTTACGACGTCGACGTGCTGGCCGCGGATCTCGATCTGGGCGCGCTGCGCGCTGCGGTCAGGGGCCGGCGCCCTGACTGCGTGTTCAACCTGGTCGAGTCGCTGGGCGGCGACGGGCGGCTGATACACCTGGCGCCGGCAGTACTCGAATCGATAGGGCAACCGTTCACCGGCTGCGGCAGCCAGGCGATGTTCCTGACGACCCACAAGCAGCTCGCCAAGCACTGGATGCGCGCGCACGGCGTGCCGACGCCCGCAAGCTTCGGACCGGGCGAGGCGACGGCGGACGCCGGTGGGACCTGGATCGTCAAGTCGCTCTGCGAGCACGCGTCCTTCGGCATGGACGACGGCTGCGTCGTCGACGGGACGGTGGAGGCCGAAAGGCGGCTCGAACACTGCCGCCGGGTTCACGGCGGCGACTGGTTTGCCGAGCAGTACGTGGACGGCCGAGAGTTCAACGTCGCGGTGCTGGAGGCAGACGGCCGGCCGAACATCCTGCCGATGGCGGAGATGACCTTCGTCGGCTACCCTGCCGGCAAGCCGCGCATCGTCGGCTACGCCGCCAAGTGGGACGAGTCGGCGCCCGAGTATCGTGCGACCCGGCGCGTGTTCCCGGAGCTGCCCGGCCCGGAGCGCGAGGCGCTGGAAGGCGTGGTAATGGACTGCTGGCGAATATTCGGGCTGCGCGGCTACGCGCGGGTCGACATCCGCATGGACGCGGCCGGCGTGCCCTGGGTGCTCGAGGTGAACGCCAATCCCTGCCTGAGCCCCGACGCGGGTTTCGCCGCCGCCGCGGACCGGGCAGGACTGACGGCGGAGCACATCGTCTCGCAACTGCTTCGTGAAGCAAAAGGCTGAAGCATGTTTCGGATACACAAGATTTTCGACGTAACGACGCCGACCAACCGGCAGCTGCTGAGCCAGGTGCAGGCCATGTTACGGGTGCAGTTCCACGGCCTGTCCGAGAAGGACATCGACAAGCTGCCGGGGCAGCTCGCCAACCCGCTGAAGTACCGCTTCCGCTCGATCCTGCTGGTGGCCGAAGACGGGCAGGGTACGGTCAGGGGCTTCGCGATGCTGCTGCACGCGCCGGACCTCAACTTCTGCTATCTCGACTACATTTGCGCCGGCCGGGGCGAGACCGGCGGCGGCATCGGGGGCGCCCTGTACGAGCGGGTGCGCGAGGAGGCGCAGCAGCTCGGCGCGATCGGCATCTTTCTCGAGTGCCTGCCCGACGACCCGGCGCTCTCGCCGGACCCGGCCGTTCGCAGGCAGAACGTGGCGCGCCTGCGCTTCTACGAACGCTTCGGTGCGCGACCGCTGGCGGACACCGCCTACGAGACGCCGCTGAAGGAAGGCGACACCGACCCGCCGTATATCGTCTTCGACGGTCTCGGCCAGAACGAGAAGAAGCTCCGCCGGGACGATGCGAAAGCCATCATTCGCGCGATCCTGGAGCGCAAGTATGCGGGCGTCTGCCCGCCCGAGTACGTCGAGACGGTCATCCGCTCGATCCGCGACAACCCGGTTCGGCTTCGCGAGCCGCGCTACGTCAAGTCGGCGGCGGAGCCGGCGCAGCTCCGCCCGAGGCAGCGCCGAATCGCGCTGATCATCAACGACCAGCATTCGATACATCACGTCAACGACCGCGGCTACGTCGAGGCGCCGGTGCGCATCGCCTCGATCGTCAAGGAGCTGGATCGCACCGACCTGTTCGAGACGACGGCGGCCAGAAAATTCGGCACGAACGTGATCGAAGAGGTGCACAAGCCCGAGTTCGTCCATTTCCTGAAGAAGGCCTGCGAGAACGTGCCACCGGGCAAGTCCGTCTACCCTTACGTGTTCCCGATCCGGAATCGTGCGCGTCCGCCCCGCGAGTTGCCGCTGCGCGCCGGGTACTACTGCATCGACACGTTTACGCCCCTGAACGCCAATGCGTACAAGGCAGCGCGAGGCGCAGTCGATTGCGCGATGACCGGTGCGGACTGCCTGCTCGACGGCAGTCGCGCGGCCTACGCTCTGGTGCGCCCGCCGGGGCATCACGCCGAATACGAGGCTTTCGGCGGTTTCTGCTACTTCAACTCGGCCGCGATAGCCGCACATCACCTGAGCAAGCAGGGCAAAGTAGTACTGCTGGACATCGACTATCACCACGGCAACGGTGCGGAGGACATCTTCTACCGCCGCAAGGACGTCTTCACGATCTCGATCCACGGCCATCCGCGCCACAGCTACCCTTACTTCTCCGGCTTCGAGGACGAAAAGGGCGAAGGCGACGGCAAGGGGTACAACCTCAACCTGCCGCAACCCGAGAACATCGACGGCGAGCGTTACCGCAAGGTTCTCGCCGGCGCGCTCGACAGGATCCGGAAATTCGACCCGCAGTTCCTCGTGCTCGCTCTCGGGCTCGACACGGCCAAGGGCGACCCGACCGGGTCGTTCCTTTTGATGACGAAGGACTTCCGCGAAAACGGCCGCATGATCGGCGGCCTGCGGCTGCCGACGCTCGTCGTGCAGGAGGGTGGCTACAAGACCCAGACGCTCGGCGTCAACGCGCGGCACTTCTTCACCGGGCTGTGGGATGGCCTGGCCGACAACAGTGCCGCAGCGGGCAGAACCAGGCGGTAATGCCGGTGCGCTGGCGCTATGCCTTGATACCTTCGGACGCTGCGGCGGTGCGGGAGCTGGTCTCCACGACCGGCTTCTTCTCGCCGGAGGAAGAAGACATCGCGGTCGAACTGGTCAACGAGACCCTCCTGAACGGCCACACCGTGAGCGGTTACGAGTTCGTATTTGCGGACGATCCGGGGCAACCCGGCAGGCTGCTCGGCTATGCCTGCTTCGGGCCGATACCGGGGACGGTGTCGAGCTTCGACCTGTACTGGATCGCGGTGGCGCCCGGGCTGCAGGGCCGGGGTCTCGGCCGGGACCTGATACGGGAATCCGAAAGGCTCGCGGTGGCGATGGGCGCCACGCGCATGTTCGTCGACACCTCCGGCCGCAGCCAGTACCAGCCTACGCGCGCGTTCTACGAACGAATGGGTTACCGGGAGGAGGGACGCCTCGTCGATTTCTACGCACCCGGCGACGACAAGGTGATCTATGCGCGCGATCTCGCCAACCAGCCGCGGTCACTCGTGGTCGAGGAATAGCGTCAGTCGGAGGTGCAGGTCGGAATCAGGCCGGAATCCCTCGTCATTTCGTTCGTAACGCGTGTAGACGATGTTGGGCGTGAGCCGCAGCTTCGGCGAGCGACGAAACTCTAGGCCCCCGATGAACATCGTCGCAGGGGCCGACGGGTCGAACGGCAGGTAGGAAATATTTTCTCCGCGGACGCTCGGCTCGAACAGCCGGTCGATGCGCCCGACGAGCGAGGCACGTTCTCCCAGGTCGCTGACGACGTATATGGATGCCAGTTCCAGCGGCGGATCGCTCTGCCGGTCCTGGGACGAGTATTGCGCACCCCAGCGCAGCGACGCGCCGTCAAACGCGGCGAACAGCTGCCAGGTGGTCCGGTCCGTGGGACCCGACAGTTTCTCGTGATCAAGATAGGCATCGACGGTCCAGCGCTCGCCCGCCGACCAGGTCAGCGCGCCCATGTATTTGCGGCCGTCACCCGACTCGTTGCCGAATTGCAGGCCGGCGCCCGCCATCAGGCGGTAACTCAGCGTGCCCTCGGCGTTAAGCGGTCCCTGCACGGCCACACCGGTGTCCCGGCTCGCCACGCCCTGCAGGTCCATGGGCGTTCGGGCCAGGTATCGCAGACCCCAGGATGCTTCGATCTGGTCGAAAGTCGGCGTCGGCGAGAGCCCGAATACGAAGCGGTGCTCGCCGAAGCGGCGTGCAAGGAACGCGTCTTTGACATCGACCTCGACGTCGTAGCTTTCGAATTCGCCGGCCTGGTTCAGTTCGAAGCGGAGCCGCGCATCCCAGGTCCCGGCGAAGCGCGTGTCGAACGTCAGGTAGCCGCGGCGAATCACGATACCGCGCGATCCCTCTCCGTCCGCGCTGCGGTGACTCGCGACGTAGTACGCATCACCGAACAGCAGCCCACCGACTTCGGCGCCGGCACCCTGCTGCGGGTGCGTCAGGCTGCACGCCAGCAGCGCCACGGCGGCAAGGCAGGTCTCACGGAACCCGCCAGGCACTGCGCGGGTGGCCGGAGGCTTCTGCACCGACGATCGCGCCGGCGTCAGTCCGGCAGCGCGTAGGCTACGACGTAGTCGCCGATCGTCGTTCCCATGCGTCCGTGTCCGCCGGCGGCGATGAGGACATATTGCTTGCCGGTCTCCTCGAGATAGTAGGTCATCGGCGTCGCCTGGCCGCCCGCGGGCAGTCTCCCTTCCCACAGGATCTCGCCGTCGTCGAGGTCGAAAGCCCGCAGGTAGTCGTCCATCGTGGCGCCCATGAATATCAGCCCCCCTGCGGTTACGATCGGGCCGCCCATGCCCGGCACGCCCAGTTCCAGGTTCGGGACGATCGCAGGCGCAATGTCCTGGATCGTGCCGACGGATCTCCGCCACGCAATCGTGCCGTTTCTCATGTCGACCGCGGTAAGCCACGCCCATGGCGGCGCAGCGCAGGGCATGTCGATCGGCGACGCCAGCATTTTCCGGCGCATCGCATACGGCGTGCCCGACATCCGCGCGATGTCGTAATCGTCAAATTCGTCCGAGTCGAGCAAGGCCGCGAGCTCATCACGCGGAATCAGCGCGACCTCCATGGGGACGTCCAGGGAGAACGCGACCGCCAGCTGTCGCTCCGGCTCGAAGGCCAGGCCGCCCCAGTTCACCCCGCCTGCGAAGCCCGGCATCTCGGCGGTGCCCTCGATGGCCGGCGGCGTGTAGATGCCCTCGGACCTCAGCGCGGCGATCTTCTTCCGGCAGGAACGCTCGTCGAACCAGAACAGGCCCCAGGCATCCTCCTCGGTAACGGCGCTGTGTCGCGCAATGGGCGGCGGCGCAACGGGGAACGGCTGGGTCGGCGACAGGTGCTCGCCGGCGACGCCGCCCTGCGGCACCGGTCGTTCCTCGATATCGAATACCGGCTCGCCCGTGGCGCGGTCGAAGCTGAAGATCATGCCCGTCTTGGTTGCCTGCAACACGGCGGAAACGATTTCGCCGTCGTGCTCGAGTTCAACGAGCGTCGGCTGGGACGCCAGGTCGTAATCCCAGACGTCATGGTGTACGAGCTGGCGATACCAGGCAACCTCGCCGCTGGCCGCGTGGAGCGCGACGAGCGAGTTCGCGTACAGGTTGTCACCCTCGCGTTCACCGCCGTAGAAATCGGGGCTCGGTGAACTCGTCGGCACGTAGACGAGGCCGAGTTCGACATCCGCGGCGAGCGGCGCCCAGGCATTGGCCGACCCGTTCCTGGCAGCCTCCTCGCTGCGCCAGGTCGAATAAGCAGGATCCTCCGCGGTTCGCGGGATCGGGTCCCAGCGCCAACGCTCGTCGCCGCTCTTCACGTCTATGCCGCGGACGATGCCGAGTTCCGACTCCACCGAGCGGTTGTCGCCGATGGCCGACCCGATGACGAGCACGTCCCCGACGATGACCGGTGGCGAGGTGATCGTGTAGTTGACCCAGTCCGACTCCTCGACGCGGACGTCCCTGTCGAGATGGACCTCGCCGCCGTCGCCGAAATCGCTGCAACGCTCGCCGCTGGTTCCGTCCAGTGCGATGAGTCGCGCGTCGAGCGTGCCGACGAATATGCGGTGGCGGCACGCTGCGCCGGTCGCCGCGCCGGGATCGACCCAGGAGGTGACGCCGCGGTTGGCTATCTCCGCATGCGGCTTCGTCCGGTCGATCTGCGGATCGTGACGCCAGACTTCGCGGCCGGTAGCGGGATCGAGCGCAATGACGATGCCGCTTCCCGTCGGGAAGTACAGCAGCCCCTCGACCAGGACCGGATTCGCCTCGAACGCGAACGGCTCACGGTGGCCCTCACCGAGCTCGCCGCTGCGATATCGCCACGCCTCCTCCAGTCCCGCGACGTTGTCCCGCGTGATCTGGGCGAGGCTCGAATACTGCATGCCGTGCTGGCTGCCACCGTAATGGGTCCAGCCGGCGGCGGCGTCCGGCCCCGCCACGGCCGGAGCGGCGCAACACAGCGCCACGCTGCAAAAGGTAGCGGGAAAGATACGTCGCATGGCGGGCTCCTGTGGTCCGTTGTTCATCGGGACTTGCTGCACACCCGGTGGCCGGAAAGTCTGTTGCGAGAGGATCGTGCAATATTCGAGGCAATCTTCAAATGTGACAGGCGCGCTGACGGCCCGTGGCGATCCCGGGGATCGATGCCTCGCGGGTCGGACCGGCGAGCCCGCGATCGTCCGGGCCGCAACGCGGATCTCGCCGGCCTTGCGGTTACGGGCTGTTCCCGGCTCCGGCGCGGGTTCGGGTCGCTCCGGTTTCTTATGTTAAGTGTATTGGCTCGGTAACACGACGGTATTTTGCTCTCGAGGCGCTGCGTTTGGTACCGTGTCCCGACCGCTCCGAATCGGCCCGAGAGCCGATCGAGGAGCAGAGCGATAACTCAGTGAGGGGAAATTCCGATGAAGACCACAGCCAAGGTGGCTGGCGTCCTGACCTGCGCGGCGCTCGTCGCTGCGCTCGTCCTGACGACCGGCCAGCAAGACAGTGCTGCAGGCCTGGCCGGCATTGCGGCAGGCATGCATTTCACGAACCCGGACGGCTCGGCGCGCATGCCGACCGAGGAAGAGCGTGCCGCACTCGCGGAGGCATTCCAGGCAAACATCGCGGAACTGACCAGGAACCGCAAGATGCCGCAGGGCTCGAGCCGCGCGGCGAGCGGCGCCGAGACCGCGGTCGTCGGTGCGAAGAGCCTGCGCTTCCTCGTCGTCGGCGTGGACGAGAACGGTCAGCCGACCTTCGATCACGCTGCGATGGATGAGGCCGGCCATATCGACACCAGCCCCGCCAACGAACTGCCGGAGATGTGATCATGACAAAAAATACATTTCTGACGAGCGCAGCGGTGACCCTGGTTTCGCTGCTGCCGTTTTCCGGCGCGATGGCCCAGAACGGACCGGTCGAGGTCGGCAACTTTACGATCAACATCGTCGACCCGATTCCGAGCCTCGGTTTCAGTGACACGACTCCTGCTGCGCCGGTCGGCGGCAACGCGGGTACGACGGTCGGCGAACAGCGCTTGAACGCGTACAAGAAGGCGGTCGAGCTGTGGGAGGAGATCCTCGGCGTCGACGTTCGCGTCGTGCTCCAGGCCACCTTCGTTCCGCTGTCCTGCACCGCGACGGGCGGCGTGCTCGGCGCGGCCGGCGCGATCAACGTGTTCCGTGACTTCGACGGGCCGAGCTTCCCGAGAACATGGTACGGTGGCGCACTCGCCAACGAGCTCGCCGGTGAAGACCTCAACGGGACCGAGCCGGATCCTGGTTTCCTGACGGACCCCTTCAACGACGAGATCGTATCCCTGTTCAACAGCGAACTCGGCAAGCCCGGCTGCCTCGAGAACAGCGGCTGGTACTACGGGCTCGACAACAACAATCCGCCGGGCACGATCGACTTCCTGGCGGTCCTGCTGCACGAGGTCGGCCACGGCCTCGGCTTCCAGAACTTCGCGGACGACGCGACCGGTGAGAACTTCCTCGGTTTCCCGGACCAGTGGTCGCGGTTCCAGCGCGATAACGTGCTGGCGGGCAAGCACTGGGACCAGATGATCGACATCGAGCGGGGCTTCTCGGCCGCGAATGGCCCGAACCTGGTCTGGACCGGGCCGCGCGTTACCGCCGAGGCGCCGAACGTGCTGGGGCCGTCGCGCGTGATTCTCGTCAACGCACCGGCAGGCCTCGCCGGCACCGAGCTGCCCTACGGCACCGCCGGCTTCGGCCCCGCCGTGCCGGCCGCCGGCCTGACGGGGGATGTCGTGCTGGCGAACGACGGCGTCAACGCAGGCAGCGACGCCTGCGAGCCGATTGTCAATGTTGCCGATATTGCGGGAAACATCGCACTGATCGATCGCGGCACATGTGCGTTCGTGCTCAAGGCACAGAATGCCGAGGCAGCCGGCGCAGTCGGCGTCATCATCGCCAATAACCAGCCGGGCGACACGCCGATCGGCCTGGGCGGCAGTGGCGTCGTCAACATACCGACCGTCAGCGTGACGCTGGGCGGCGGCGCGTTACTGCGCGAGTCTGCGGACACCAATGTCACCGTCGGCGCGCCGGCCGGCGACGGCTCGCTGTCCGGCACGGACGGCAACGGGCTCGTCAAGCTGTACGCGCCCTTCCCGGTTCAGCCGGGTTCCAGCGTGGCGCACTTCGACGTGTCCGCTACGCCGAACCTGCTGATGGAACCGTCGATCAACAGCGATCTCGCGCCGGCCAATCCCGCCATTGGCGTCGACCTGACCGACGAGCTGCTGCTGGACATCGGCTGGGACGGCACGATCAGCTGCCCCGTCGATGCCAACCGGTCGCCGACGGTCAACATCTTCGGCTGCGACACCGGCGTGCCCAACCGGCAAGGCACGTACACCGTGATCCCGTCGAAGACCTGGGCGCCCGGCCAGTTCGGCGCGGTCGCCGGCGGCTGCTACATCGCCGACGTGGTCGACTCCTGCTTACCGCTCATCGATATCAATGGCGGCGGCGGGCAGTATGAGAGCTGCATAGCGCAGGTGACCTCCGACCTGAAACAGCAGGGCCTGCTGTCGAAGAACGAGGCCGGCGCCATCCGGTCCTGCGCGACCTTCGTAGCGCCGCTCCTGAACCCCTAGGTTCCAGGGTCTCGCGCGGTCGAAAGAAGACCGGCGCCCTACGGGGCGCCGGTTTTTTTTCGCGCTGCTGCGCGGGCCAGGCTCCGGCCCCGGGCGGCGCGCCAGCAGACGCAGGGCGCCTTACAGCTCCTCCATCCAGTCGGGATACTCCCCGTAGTCGTCCGGATCGACGATCTCGACGGTGCCACGCGGCGGCTCCGGCTCCTCGTACTCGTAGTCGGCGGCGTCGCTCCACTCCGGGTCATCCTCGCCGTCCGCGCCGTCGCTGTCCGGGCCCGGCGCCGCCGTGTCGCCGCCATCGGCGCCGACCAGCAGCTCGATACCGATACGGAGCACGGAGTATTCGAACACCTGGCCGTTTGGCAGACGCACCTTGATCAGCATGGTGTTCGTCGGCGTGCCAAGCACGTGCAGATAATCCGAGAACCACACGAGCGCATACTGGCCCTCTGCATTCACGACCTTGAGCATCCCGCCGGGCGCCAGGTCGTGCCAGAGATCGAGACTGCCCTTCGGCCCCCAGATGGCGTTCCAGGCGGCGTTGCCGAAGTCGACGCTGTAGGTCATCGGGTCGCGGCAGGCCGCGCAGTCGAGCGTCGGGTAGTTGCGGGAAAACGGGTCGTCCGAGACGAGGTCCTCGGGGACCGTTTCGGACTCCGCGGCCGGGTCGGATTCGCCGGCGCCGCCGCCGGACTGCGTGGCTATCGGGTCGCGCTCTTCCTCGAATTCCTCGAGGGTCAGTGCCGGGCCCGGACGGGACGCCAGCAGCAGGACCGTGAACAGGGACACCGGGATCAGAAGGCTCTTATGCATTGTCGAGCCCTCCTATCGTCGGTGCGCCGATCACCTCGCGCTGCACCTCCTGCATCCTGCGCAGCAACTCCGCGGCCTGCCGCCTGAGGCGCCGGATCTCCTGGTCGGGGTTCGGCAGTTCGGTCCGGATCCGCTGCTCCCACAGCACGACATCCGCCGGGCCCGCGCCCAGCTTGTCGGCGACGACGCTCAGCACGTACTGCTCGCGCAGCGCGCGAGCCAGCGGCCGGCCGTCGATCGCGACCGGGTAAGGGCTGGCATTCCGAAAGACCTGCAGCGCCTCGGGCCGCCCGGACAGGGCGGCCGCCCGCAGGATGTACTCGAGTGAGCGCGCCTCGTCCTGCCGCCGGAATCGCATGCCGAGCACTTCGGCCGCCTTGGCGTCGCTGTAGGCGAGCAGCGCGAGCGTCTCGCTGTCGTAGCTTTCGTAAGGGTGCGAACCGACGGCCTCGTAGCTGACCGGCCCGAAAGGATCTGCGCGGTCGCGGCCGGATCGGGCGACATCAGGGCTCTCGGGTACCGCGCGAGAGCCTGCCGCTCGGCCGCCATCTCCGGCCGCAGGCACCGTTTCGGGTTGCGGCGGCCGCTCCGCCTGCAATGGCTGGCTTGCGGCAGGAGGCGGCTGTACCGTCCCGGTTGCGCCATGCTGCAGGCCGGTATCGGGGCCACGAATGACCAGCACCGTCCCCAGTGCGAGAACGGCGCACACCATTATCCATTCGACTGATCTACTCACCTGGCGTCCCTCCCTGGATTGAAGTGAAGATCGGGGCCGCCCGGCGTGTTCGGGCGAGCGGCCTTGTCGCATTCAACGCGCGGGGGCCTGGCCGGGCAACAGCCGTTTCCGGTCGAACCGGCCGGATTCGGCCACTTCGGCAGTCGGCTCGAGCGCCGCCACGCGGATACCGTCGCCGCCGATGATGACCATCATCCGGTGCGCGTTGCGATCGGCCGCAGGCCGGGCCGGGGACCGGCGCAATTTTTCGGTGCGTGGCAATTGTGCTTAACTACCGGCGGAGTCCGGCTACGGGAGCAGGAGAATGCGCGGCCTGAAAGGCAAGAACGTCATCGTCACCGGCGGGGCGAGCGGCATCGGGCAGGCGACCGCCGCGCGCTTTCTCGAGGAAGGCTGCTCGGTCTGCGTCATCGATTCGGGCGCCACGGCGCGGGAGCGTGTCGGGCGCGAGCTGCCGGGGCTCGCCGGAATCATCGCCGCCGACGTGTCGAAGCTGGCCGAGGTGCGCGCGGCCTTCGCCGAGGCAATCGAGCGCATGGGTTCGGTCGACGTGCTGATCAACAACGCGGGCATCAGCATCCGTCACGACTTCCTCGACATCACGCCAGAGGAATGGGACCGGGTCGTGGACGTGAACCTGAAGGGTGTTTTCTACATGGCGCAGGCAGCGGCGCGCCACATGATGGAGCGCGGCAGCGGCGTCATCCTCAATACGGCGTCGACGGCCGGCACGACCGGCTACCCGCACTATGCCGACTACAGCGCGAGCAAGGGCGGTGTGATCGCGCTGACGCTCGCGATGTCGCTCGAGCTGGCGCCGGTCGTGCGGGTCAACGCGATCTCGCCCGGCTACGTGCTCACGCCGATGCAGCGCGCGGAGTACAGCGACGAGATGCTGGCCGCCGTCAACCGCAAGATTCCGCTGGGGCGGCATGCGAAGCCGGAGGAGATCGCCGCACTGTTCGCCTTCCTCGCGTCCGGGGATGCCGCGTTCGCGACCGGCCAGGTGTACGTGATGGACGGCGCGGAGACCACCGGCGGCCTGTGCAGCCAGTGGGCGCACGAGTAGTTACGGAGCGATGCGCCGCACCGCGTCGGTCGCCGGGGAACCAAGCAACGAGGGGAAAGAGATGAGACTGGAAGGCAGGGTCGGGCTGATCACCGGCGGCACGTCGGGCATCGGCAGCGCCGCGGCGCTACGCTTCGCGAAGGAAGGCGCCGCGGTCGCCATCACCGGGCGCAGCGCAGCGCGCGGCGAGGAGGTGGTTCGCGAAATCTCGGAACTCGGCGGCGAGGCTCTGTTCATCCGCGCCGACGTGCGGCTGGCCGCCGACTGCAGGAACGCCGTCGACCGGACGCTCGAGCGCTTCGGGCGCATCGACGTGCTGTTCAACAACGCGGGCGTGTTCCACCCGAAGACGATTCCCGAGTGCACCGAGGAGGAGTGGGACGAGACGATCGAGTCGAGCCTGAAGGGCGCCTTCCTGATGTCAAAGTACGCGCTGCCGTCGATGATCGAACGCGGCAGCGGCTCGATCATCCACACGAGTTCCGGCTGGGGAATCCAGGGCGGCAACGACGCCGCGGCCTACTGCGCCGCGAAGGGCGGCCTGATCGTGATGGCCAAGGCGATGGCGATCGATCACGGGCCGCAGGGGATCCGCGTCAACTGCGTCTGCCCCGGCGACGTGCTGACGCCGATGCTGCATGACGACGCAGCGAAGCGCGGCATGAGCTGGGAGGACTACCTCGCCGGCGCCGTGAAGCGGCCGCTCGGTCGCGTCGGCACCGTCGAGGAGATCGCCGACGCCGTCGTGTTCCTCGCCTCCGACGAGTCCTCGTTCGTGACCGGCACGGCCCTGGTCGTGGACGGCGGCGGCGTCGCGGGCTGAGGGCTCGGCGGGCTCCGGCCCGTTTCCTCTGGCAGGGTGTTTTTCGACACCCCGCTAGGGCGCGGGCGCCAGCCCGATCATGCGCAGCGGCGCGCCGCTGCCGGTCGCGATCTTCATCGGCAGCGCGATGACGTAGCCGCCCGTCTCGGGCAGCGCGTCGAGATTCGCGACGTTCTCGAAGCCCGGGATGTCGAGCTCGTACAGGTAGCGATGCACGATGAAGTCCTGCGACTGCCCGTAGTCGATGCTCGGCGTGTCGATGCCGATGGCCGCGATACGCCGCGCCGCCAGCAGCTTCGCCGCCTCGAGCGAGAATCCGGGGAAGTGCAGGTGGGCCACGCCCTCTGCACCGAGCTTCGTCGTACCGAGATAGGTCTCGCGGTCCGGCCAGTAGCGACCGTAGCCGGAGCGCATCAGCGCGATGCAGCCCTGCGGGATCGCGCCGTTACGCCGCTCCCATGCCTCGATGTCCTCTACGCCGAGCCGGTAGTCCGCGTCGGCCAGCGCGCTGGCCGACACGTCTATGACGCAGGCCGGCCCCATCAGGCGCTCCAGCGGGATCTCGTCGGCGGCCTGCCTGCCCGCGGCGAAGTGCTTCGGCGCGTCGAGGTGCGTGCCGCCGTGGTCCGCTGCCGCGAATCGATTGGAGGTGTAGTAATAGCCACCGTCGGTCACGCCTTCGAAGCCGACGTCGAGCCTGAACCCGTCCTCGGTCGGCCAATAGATCGTGTCGGCGTCGAAGCGGTAAGTCATGTCGATTACCACGTAGCCGGCCCACGGCGGCTCGCCGTCCGCGAGCGCCGGTGTCGCCAGCATGGCGCCGCTCGCGAGGATGGCTGCATAGAGGTTACGGTGTTGCATCGATGGCTCCCCGGGCCGGTTCAACTGCCGGCGGCTGGCATGAACTCGCTGGGCGGCGGGACCGCGCCGCGACGACAGCTTAGCCCAAAACGTGGGGCCTGCCGCCGTTCCGCCATTCCGGTCTCATTGCGCGGCGGGAGCGACGGTGGCGGAGCCACTGCCGCCGTATGCGCTGAGCGCTGGCGCCACGATGTCGTACTCGAGCAGGTCGTAGAGATCGCGCGTGTGCGGCCGGCGGCCGCGGTCGGGCCGGCTGTCCGACGTGGTCACTACGACCAGGTCGAGATCGGGCACGAGCAGCACGAACTGGCCGCCGTAGCCCCAGGCGTAGGCCGTCTCGAGACCTGCCATGTCCTTCACCCACCAGCCCAGGCCATACTGCCGGTCCGGGTCCCGCGACGAGGTGACCCGGGGCGTCAGCGACGCGTCTACCCATGCGGCGGGCACGACCTGCCGGCCCCGGTACTTACCCCTGTTCATATAGAGCTCGCCGAAGGCCAGCATCTGCCGCGGCGTCAGCTCCATGTCGTTGCCGCCGAAATAGATCCCTTGCGGGTCCCTCGGCCACTCGGCCAGCGTGAAGCCCAGCGGCTCGGCGAGATTGCGGCGCGCGAACTCGTACGTCGTCTGGCCGGTGGCTTTCGTCAGGATGTCGGACAGCAGGTGCGTGTTGCCGGTGCTGTAGTGCATGTCCGTCCCCGGCGTGGACTGCAGCGGCTGCTCCAGCGCAAAACGGGTCCAGTCCCGGCTCAGCACCCAGGCACCGTAGTTGTAAAAGCTGGTCGTCTCCAGGCCCGCCTGCATCGACAGCAGGTTGCCGATCGTGATCGCACGCTTCGGCTCGGCCAGCAGGTCGCCGTAGTACCCGGCGATGGGCTGGTCGACGCTTTCTATGTGGCCCTGCTCGATCGCGATGCCGACCAGCGCCGACAGCACGGACTTCGACACCGACTTGACATTGGCCCGTTGCCAGCGGTCGACGCCGTTGAAATACTGTTCGACGACGAGCTCGCCATTGTGGCTG
>JAOUIH010000247.1 GCA_029884165.1 Gammaproteobacteria bacterium
GTCCAGCGCCATCTGCAGGATCGCAGCGACGCGCTGCTGGGGGACGCCGAGCAGCGCCGCCCGTTGCCGGTCGATGACGATGACATAGCGCCTGGCGTCGGACTCGACCGTGCTGTCGATGTCGACGATGTCGTTCGTATCCCGGTACAGCGCTTCGAGCCGCCGGCCGAGGCGTTTTTGCTCCCCGTAATCCGGGCCGTAAATTTCGGCCACGACCGGCGAGATGACCGGCGGACCTGGCGGTACCTCGACCACTTTGACCGAGGCGCCGTTGCGTTCGCCGATCGGCGCCAGGGCGTCACGCACGGCGCGGGCGATTTCGTGGCTCGACCGCTCGCGGTCGTGCTTGTCGACGAGATTCACCTGGATGTCGCCTACGGTCCCGCCGGAGCGCAAGTAGTACTGTCGGACGAGGCCGTTGAAATTGATCGGCGCCGCGGTGCCCGCGTAGACCTGGTAGTCGGTCACTTCGGGTACTGATTCGAGTTCCTGCGCCAGTTCGTCGAGTACGCGAGCAGTTGCCTCGACAGGGGTCCCTTCGGGCATGTCGACGACGACCTGAAACTCGGATTTGTTGTCGAAGGGCAGCATCTTCAGTACGACCAGTTGCACGACGACAAGCAGCATGGCGATGCCGATGACCGCCGTAAGGCCTGCATACAGGCGCGTCCGCATCTGTTTGCCGCGTTGCGGGTCCAGGAAGGGTCGCATCACGCGGTCGAATGCCCGCCTGAGACGCGCATCTTCGCCTTCCCCATGATGTACCGGCGCCTTCGCCAGCAGGAGATTGCTGAGCCAGGGCGTGAGCACCAGCGCGACAGCAAGGGAGATCAGCATGCCGGTGCTGGCGTTGATCGGGATCGGGCTCATGTAAGGTCCCATCAGCCCGGTAACGAAAGCCATGGGCAGCAAGGCGGCAATCACGGTGAAGGTTGCGAGGATGGTTGGCCCGCCGACCTCGTCGACGGCCGGCGGGATCACGTCGCGGATCGCGCCCTGCCGGAAGCTGCGATGCCGGTGTATGTTCTCTACGACGACGATCGCGTCGTCGACGAGTATACCTATCGCGAAAATCAGCGCGAACAGGGACACGCGGTTGATGGTGAAACCCCAGGCCCAGGACGCGAACAGCGTCGCGGCCAGGGTGACGATAACGGCGGCGCCGACGATGATTGCCTCGCGCCAGCCGAGCGCCAGCCAGGCCAGCGCGATGACGGAAAGCGTCGCGAAGCTCAGCTTCTGGATCAGCTTCGTGGCCTTGTCATCGGCGGTCTGGCCGTAATTGCGCGTGATAGTGACATTGACGCCCTCGGGAATCACCGTGGCTTCCAGCTGGGCGAGGCGCTCCCGGACCGCGTTGGCAATGCGTGTGGCGTTCGTGCCGGGTTTCTTGGCTATCGCGATCGTAACCGACGGCGCATTGCCGACTTCGCCGAGACCGATCGCAGCCGCGGAAGGACCGGTGGCGAACCAGGTATACTGCTCCGGCGTGTCGGCACCCTCGCGCACTTCGGCGACATCATCGAGATATACCGGCCGCCCCTCGAACATACCGACGACCAACCCGGCAACATCGTCACTGCTGGCGAGGAAGGTCCCGGCCTGCACGGGAACCTCGACGTTGTTTGTCAGGAGCCGGCCCGACTGTGCCACCGTGTTGCTGGCCGACAAAGCGTAGCGCAGGTCCTCCAGCGTCAGGCCGAATCCCGCCACGCGCTGGGGGTCGAGCTCGACATGAACGATATTCTGCGCTCCGCCGATCGTGTAGACGTCGCGCGTACCCTTGACGCGCTTCAACTCGGCTTCGAGGGCGTGCGCGACCTTGAGCAGGTCGTGCGTACCGCGCAGCTCGTCTTCTGTCCAGAGCGTTGCCGAAACGATCGGCACGTCGTCGATACCCATTGGCTTGACGAGCGGCGGCATGATGCCGAGTCCCTGCGGCTGCCAGTCCTGGTTCGAGTAAATCGCGTTGTATAGCCGCACCAGGGCCTCGGTTCGCGGTTCGCCGACTTCGAATTGCACGGTCAGTACGCCGATGCCGGTGCGGGACATCGAGTACACGTGCTTGACGCCGTCGATTTCGGCCAGCACCTGCTCCATCGGGATCGCAACGAGGTTCTCTACCTCGATCGTGCTCGCGCCGGGAAAGGCGACAAAAACGTTCGCCAGCGTGACGTCGATCTGCGGTTCTTCCTCGCGCGGTGTGATCGATGCCGCGAACAGTCCCAGCAACAGGGCCGTAAGCGCGAGCAGCGGTGTCAGTGCATTGTCCTGGAAGCGTCGCGCGACGCCGCCTGAAAAGCCGAGCTTAGCGTCCATCTTGACGAACGCTTTGTGTCTTGACGTAGATGCCCGCTTGCACAGGGTCCGCGGCGACACGTTCCCCCGGTTTCAGTCCGGCCACCACCTCGGTCCGGTCGCCGAATCCGGCGCCGACCCGGACCTGGCGCATGCGCACCCGGCCGTCGTCGCCGACGACATAAACGCCCGTGACTTCGCTCCGCCGCAGCAGTGCGGCGGTCGGCACGAGCAGCCTCTGGGATGCACCGACGATGAAGGCCACCTTGACGAACATGCCGGGGTACAGGGCGAACTGCCCTTGCGGCAGATCGACGCGTACGCGAAACGTGTTGCTGGCCGCATGGGCATACGGGAAGATCGTGAGCTCGGTGGCCTCGACCCTGCCGCTGTCTGCGAGCACATACGCCTTGTCGTGCTCTCGGACCAGCGCTGCAACCTGCTGCGGCAGGTCGACGATGACGCGCAGCGCCTCCAGGGACAGGCCGCTCATCAGCGGTCGGCCGACGCCGACCGTTTCACCGACTTCGACGTGCCGTTCCGTCACGATGCCGGCGTAGGGCGCGCGGACGAGGGTGTATTCCATTTGCTGTTCCGCAGCCA
>JAOUIH010000248.1 GCA_029884165.1 Gammaproteobacteria bacterium
CCGAGATCGACGTGCTCTCCGATCAGTCCGTGCGCGCCACGGGAGCCGGAACCTATGCTGACGACGTCGTGCTTTCGGCAGACGGCACGCGCCTGTACGTCTCGCGCGGAGGCCTGCGTGACGTAGCGGCATTCGCGCTCCCGGCCGGCGATCTGTTGTGGAAACTCCCGACAGACGGGCTCGCCGATCATTTCGCGCTGTCGGCGGACGGCGGCGTGCTGTTCGTATCTGTTTATTCCGAGGACCGCGTGCACGTCATCGACACCGCCGAGGGGCAGGAACTTGCCCGAATTGCGAGCTGTTCGGGTCCGCACGGCATGCGCTTCTCCGCCGACGGCCGCCGTGTCTACAACGGCTGCATGATCGGCGACGCCATCGACGTGATCGACGCGGCCACGTTCGAGGTCACGCGACGATACAACTTCCTCGAGGGCGTGCGGCCGTTCGAGATCAGCGCCGATGAGAGCAAAGCCTGGGTGCAGCTCACCCGCCTGCATGGCCTCGTCGAACTCGACCTGGACGAAGGGCGCGTGACTAAGACGATTCATCTCCCCGTGCCGCCGGGTATCACTGCGCAGCAGGACTTTCCGCACACCGCGCATCACGGCCTCGCACTCACCCCAGACGGGACGCGCCTCTGCGCGGCCGGTACCGTGGCCGATTACGTCGCCGTATTGTCGGTCCCGGAGCTGGACCTCATCGCGACCGTGCCGGTCGCCGGCGAGCCGAGCTGGATCGTTCCGAGTCTCGACGGACGGTACTGTTACGTCAGCTCGCGCAAGGGCGACACGGTGTCCGTGATATCGGTCGCCGAAGGTAACGAGGTCGCCCGCGTGAAAGTGGGATCCTATCCGCAACGTATGTGGGTCATCCGGGCGCCGCTGTAGGGCCGATTCCGAAGTGCTATGCTCTCCCTCCCCGGATGTCTGCTGAAACTGACCTCGGGCAAGCCGCCCGCAGTTCGGACAAGATACGGACAGTTGCCCTGGTACGGAGGAAATGATGGCTACTTACGAATGCAAGAAATGCGGCATGAGCGTCAATGCCACCTGCGGTCACTGCGATGCGCCGCTGGAGAACGACATGCTGAAGCTGCCGGACGGGCGGGAAGTACAGATTTCCAAGTGCCCGAACGGCCATGGCAAGATCAAGTCGCCGCTGTGCTGCGGCCAGGACATGAGCTGCACGATCGACTGATCGACGCCGCAGACGCCGGTCTGCCTTATTTGGGACAGGAGCGCTGGCCGGTCGTGACCGGCAGGCGCCCGAAATCCCCTTCGATGTTCGCCGCGACGAAGGCGGCCGTCACGTAAGCGGCGACGTTCTGGTTCAGGTCGTCCCGGTCCACCTTGTCGAGGGTGTCGTCGGCGGTGTGGTGATAATCGAAGTACGTCGTTCCGTCCTGCGACAAGTCGAATACCGGCATCCCTTGCCGCTGCAGTGGACCGAGGTCCGCCCCGCCGAAGCCCTCGTTGTCGCCGCGCTCGATGCCGAGCGGCGCGAGCAGCGCATGCAGCTCATCGACCAGGCCTAGCGCCTCCTCCGCGACGCGGGACGAGAATCTCCAGACGCGGCCCGGGCCGAAATCGGCTTCGAGCCCGACGACGTGCCGCGGGATGCTGTCGGCGTGTGCTTCCGCATACTGCCGCCCGCCGTAAATTCCGATCTCCTCGGCGGCGTACAGGACCACGCGAACGGTGCGGCGCGGTCGTTCGCCGCTGTCCATGATCAGCTTCGCGGCGGCAAGCACGATACCGACACCACTCGCGTCGTCGATCGCCCCGGTGCCCAGGTCCCAGGAGTCGAGATGCGCGGCGAGTATGACGATCTCGTCGGCGAGTTCGCCGCTGCCGGGGACCTCTCCGACGACATTGGCCGACTGCGTCGGCGGCAGGTCCCGCGCCGTCGAAAGCAGCCGGACCGACACCTGCTCGCCGGTATTCACCGCGTGCGTCAGGATGTCCGCGTCGGCGTTGCTGAGTGCGATGCCGGGAATCTTCGCGGGCGCACCGCCGATCAGCATGCCGCCCGTATGCGCGAAACGATGCCGCGACGTTCCGGCCGAGCGGATAACCGTCGCAAGCGCGCCGCGCTCCGCCGCCGCGACGTGCGCGCAGGCCCGAATCACGGACGACACACCGTAGCCCGATCCGCTCCGGTCACGTTCCATGACGTGATCGACATAAGCAATTCGCCCTTCGAGCTCGGCCTGGGTCAACTCCAGCAGAGCGGCAAGGCTCTCGACACGGACGACCGGCGCCTCGATGCCCGTCTCCGGCGTACCGGGGCTACCGCCGAGCGACGTCGCGACGAGCGGCTGCGCATAAGGCGCGGTCATGCGGAGCTCCAGCGTACCGCGGTCCCAGTGCGGCACGTCGACCGCGTCGGTGTGCACGTTGCTGAAACCGAGGCGGGTCATCGTGTCCACCGCCCAGGCGACGGCGGCCCGGTCTGCGGCCGATCCGGCGGGACGGGGGCCGACTTCCATCGTCAGCGATTCGACGATCTCCCAGGCAAGTTCGCCGTCGAGGGCGCGGTCCCGCAGTGCGGCCGCACCCGATGCGACGTTGGCCGGTATCGACTGGCCGACGGATGCGGCAGCGGACAGCAGGCCCGCGACCAGGACAATGAGACGGATCCGCGGCGTCGCCATCGGTTTTGCTCCGGCAAATGACGGACGTTACCTGTTGCGGCGGCGGCGCCGCAATGGCATGCCGAGCGCAGTCGTCACGGCAACCGAGACCGGCCCGTCACGCCGGGTCGGCGGGCAGCGCATGGCGAGCGCATCCGATTCAGGCTTTCAGCTGATCGAGAATCGGCAAACGGCGTATGCGTTTTCCGGTCGCGGCGAAGATCGCGTTCGTCAGTGCCGGCGCCGCCGTCGGCAGGCCG
>JAOUIH010000100.1 GCA_029884165.1 Gammaproteobacteria bacterium
GCAGGACAGCAACGTGACGCCGCCGGTCTGCCTCGCGGCCTTCGCCGCCGCCGGTATCGCCGGCACGCGACCGATGGCGACGGGCCTGACGAGCTGGAAGGTCTCCAAGGGCCTGTACCTGGTGCCGATCCTGTTCGCATACTCCGGGCTCATCACCGGCACCTGGGCCGAGCGACTGGAGGAATTCTTCTGGGCCGCATTCGGACTGTATGCCTTCGCCGGCGTGTTGCAGTGGTATCTCGAGCGACCGCTGAACGTCGTGACCGCGGCGCTCCTCACGGCCAGCGGCTGCCTGCTGATCTGGCCGCCGCTCCCGCTCTACCTGCACCTCACGGGCCTGGCGCTGCTGGTCGCGGTCGTCGCCTGGCAGAAGAAGCGCGCGCGCTAGGGCGACGCGGATTGCGGCGTTGCGCCAGCCGTCGCCACGCAGCCGGGCCCGGGGGACCCGGCCGCTCGCCGCCGGCCGACTTGTCGTCGCGAACTACTGGTTCAGACGCTGTACGGCTTCCAGCGACTGGCGGACATTGTCCATCGGCGAGACGCCGCCGATCGTTTCCGCAACCTTGCCGTCGGGCGTCACGATGAAGGTGACGCGTTCCGCGAAGCCGTGGCCGATGTCGACGCCGCGCGAGTCCTTGGCGCCCTCGACGGCCTCGCGGACGCTGATGCCGTAGGACGTCGCAATCGCGCCGCTCGGGTCGGATGCGACGGCAAGATTGCCGGCGCAGTACTCCGGGTCTGCCGAGAAATCGTTGAGGCGCTCGATACTGTCGAGCGAGACGCCGACGACACTTGCCCCGGCGGCTGCAAAAGCGTCCATGTTGACGGAGAACTCGTGCGCCTGGATGTTGCAACCGCTGGTGTAGGCGGACGGGTAGAAATAGACGACTACGGCGCCTTTCTGCAGGGCCTCGGACAGCGAGTACTCGAACTCCTCGCCGTCCAGCGACGCCCTGGCGTCGAATATCGGCGCAGAGTCGCCCGGCTGCAGCGCGGCCTGGGCCGTCAGCGCGATCGCGATCAATCCGAACATTCGGGACAGGAACTTGGTCATGATTGGGCCTATAGGGGTTGGTAGGGAAAAGTGAGCCTGGCTGCCGCACAGTGTGTACAAGCGGCCGCGAATATTCCAGTTTCAGCCTGCGCACCGACCCTCGGGGGTGCATCCCGGCCATGGCGCATGCCAAATGCCCGGATAGGATCTACCATAGCCGGCCATGGGTCCACCCAAACCGAAGCGTCGCTGGTGGCGCCGGGGCCTGCCACCAGGCGTGTCCTTTGCCGGCCCGCCCCGGCCCGCGACCGGCGTCGAGTTCCTCACGGACACTACCTGGTTGGACGACGCCGGCCGCCGCCACGTCGACCAGCAGATTTTCGACGCGGTCTTCGCGATGATCCGGGCTGCGCGCCGCTGCGTGCTCGTTGACATGTTCCTTTACAACGACTTCCAGGGATCGATGCCGGAGCGCACGCGGCTCCTGTCCGGCGAGCTGACCGAGGTGCTGCTCGCGCGGCGCCGGGCCGTGCCCGACATCCGGATCGTCGTCATCACCGACCCGATCAACATCGTGTACGGATCGGTCGTGTCCGGGCAGTTCGAGCGGCTGCGTGCGGCAGGCATCCCGGTGGTGATCACCGACCTGACGCGACTGCCGGACGGCAACATCCCGTATTCGTTCCTGTGGCGACTGATAGCGAAACCCTTTGGCGTCGGCCCCGGCAAGGCGCTCCGGAATCCCTTCGACGCGCGCGGCCGCGTGTCGCTCCGCAGCTACCTGTACGGCCTGAACTTCAAGGCCAATCACCGAAAACTCGTGGTTGCCGACGACGGTGACGGCTGGGCGGGTCTCGTCAGCTCCGCGAACCCGCACGACGCGAGCAGCGCGCATCACAACGTCGCCATCCGGTTCCGCGGCGCGGCGGTCGCCGACCTGCTGGAAACCGAGAACGCCGTGCTGCGATTCTCGGGTGCTCAGCCCGTGGACCAGGACGTGGACACCGACACCGCGACGTCGCCCGTGACCGTCGCCGTCGTGACGGAGCGGGCAATCAAGAATGCGGCGCTGGATCTCATCGACACGGCGGGTCCGGGCGAGCGGCTCGACCTCGCGACTTTTTACCTGTCCGACCGTGCCGTCATACGGGCACTGAAGCGCGCCCACGTGCGCGGCGCCGCGCTCCGCGTACTGCTCGACCCGAGCAAGGATGCTTTCGGTTACGAGAAGAACGGCATACCGAACCAGCCGGTCGCAGCCGAGCTGCAGCGAGCGGGGATACCGGTCCGCTGGGTCCACACGCACGGCGAACAGTGTCACGTGAAAATGCTGATCCGGACCGACGGCAGCGGGCAGGGCGCGCTGCTGATCGGATCCGCCAATCTTACGCGCCGCAATCTGGATGACTTCAACCTGGAAACGAACCTGCTGCTGCGGGCAGCGCCGGCCGAGCCCTGCCTGGCCGATGCCTGCCGACATTTCGAGCGACTGTGGAACAACGAGCCGGGACGGCTGTTCAGCGTCGGTTACGAGCACTACCGTGACGAGTCGCTGCTCAAGAAGTGGAAGTATCGCTGGATGGAGGCGTCCGGGATGTCGACCTTCTGAGCGCCGCTATTGCTCAGATCCTGTCGCGCAACTGGTAGTACATCAGGCCCAGCTCGACCAGCGGCCGCCTGAGCAGCCAGGCGCCGGGCAGCACGACCGGCCTGATGCGCTCGAAGACGTCGAATCGCTCCATCGTGCCGGCAATGGCCTCGGCGACGATCTGCCCGGCCAGGTGGGTCACGTTCACGCCGTGGCCCGAGTATCCCTGGCTGTAGAACACATTGGGTGCGAGTCGCCCGAGCTGTGGTACCCGGTTCACCGTCACGCCGATGGTCCCGGTCCAGGCGTAGTCGATGGCGTAGCGATCGAGCGAGGGGTAAATGCGCAGCATCTTGCGACGCAGCGCAGTGCGTATGACATCCTGGTCCTCGCCGAAGTGCCGCAGCCGGCCGCCGAACAGCAGGCGCTTGTCCGCGCTCAGCCGGAAGTATTCGAGCACGAAGTTCGGGTCGCAGACGGCGAGGTCGCGCGGATTGATTCTTGCCACGACCTCCGGCGGCAAAGGCTCGGTCGCAATAATGAAGCTGTTGACCGGGAACAGGAAACCGCGCAGGCGCCGGTCGACGTCGTGGTACGCGTTGCCGGCCAGCACGACGAAATCCGCGCTCACGCTGCCACGATCGGTGCGCACGCGCGGCCTGGCTCCGTGCTCGATGCCTGTCACCGGTGACTTCTCGTGTATCGCCGCGCCCAGGCCGGACGCGGCGCGCGCCTCGCCGATGCAGAGCCTCAAGGGGTGCAGGTGGCCGTTGCCCATGTTCAGCAGCGAGCCGATGTACGCTTTGGTACCGATCAGTTCGCGCGTCGCAGCCACGTCGTTCAGCCGGAATTCGTACGGGAAGCGATGCCTTTCGAGACGCTGGTGTTCCCGCTCGAAGTCGCGCATGTGCCGCGGCAGCAGCGCGACGTCCAGGTAGCCCCACTTCAGGTCGCAGTCGATGTCGTAGCGCTGGACCCGATCGCGGATGATGTCGTGACCCGCCCAGCGCATCTGCCAGACGAGTTCCTCGCCGCCCGCCGGGTTGCGTCTCGCGATCACGTGTTCGCCCGAGATGCCGCCGATGACCTGGCCACCGTTCCGGCCGGACGCACCCCAGCCGATCCTGTTCGCTTCGAGCAGGCGGACGCGGTAGCCGCGCTCGGCCAGGTGCAGTGCCGCCGACACGCCGGTGAAACCGGCGCCGATCACGCAGACGTCGGTATCGACGTCGCCTTCCAGCGGCGGGTAATCCGTGGGCTCGCCGGCGGTCGCCGCATAATAAGAAGTGGTGTGTGGCTGCGGTGATGTCATCGTCGGGGTTCATACGGCCCTGTTGACGTCATCCTAGCGCAGCGACCGCCGCGGAACAGCCGGGGCTTTACATCGTGACATAGTCGGGCGCAGGGGCCCTCAGCCGTGTTTATCGACAACGGCGGCTTCGTTGTGACGCGCGCGCTCCAGTGCCACCCGGTTGCGGCCCGACTTCTTGGCCGCATACAGCGCGTGATCGGCGCGTGAGAGCAGCGTGCGCGTGTCGTCCTCGGGCCTGGCCTCGGCGACGCCGAGGCTGATCGTTACATGGAGATCGTGGCCGTCGACGTGAATCGGGTCGGCGGCGACACGTTGCCGGACGCGCTCGGCCAGCGTCGCCGCATCCTCGAGCGTCGTGTGGTCCAGGATGAACAGGAACTCCTCGCCGCCGTAGCGCCCGATCGTGTCCCGCTCACGTGCGCCTTGCGTCAGCCGCGACGCGACGGCCTGCAGTACTCGGTCGCCGACGAGATGGCCGTAGCGGTCGTTGACCTGCTTGAAATGATCGAGGTCGGCCATGATGACGCTCAGCGGCTGGTGCGCTGCGAGAGCAACGGACAGCGCGTTCTTCAGTGTCTGGATCGAGTACTCGCGGCTGCCCAGTGCCGTCAGTGAGTCGGTGCGCAGCGATCGGCGCAGCGTTTCGCCCTCGATGCGTATCGTGTCGATCGATTGCTCGAGGCCGCTGACCGCGCTGCTGTAATAGGTCTCGATGGCGAGCGACATGTCCAGCGAGGTCATTTTCAGGATGAACTGGACCAGCGCCTCATGGGCCGCAGGATCGGCCTTCAGCGTCACGGGAATGTGCCGGATCAGGAGGCTCTGCAGCAACCGGTAGGCGCACTGGTACAGCGGCAGCGACACGCCGACCCGCTGGTGGACCGCGCCGACGTGCAGGCGTTCCTCGAAGTACTCGATGGTATCGAAATCGACGCCGAGGCTCAGCAGGTAGCGGCATTGGGTCGTCCTCAGGCTGCTGAGCTGCGTATGCTCGCGCACGACCGCCAGGAAGCGGGGTTCCTGGCTCATCTCGCGATAGAAGCTGTCGATGATCGAGTCCAGGCCGGGCCTGACGACATGATCCTGCAGCGTGGCCGCGAGCGAGTGACTGTCCGGCGCGTCGAGCCCCGTCAGCCGCAGCCGCTCCAGGATGCTGACCGAGTCGAAACCGAAGCGCTCGCATAGTGACTGACTCATCAGGGCGCCTCCGTGCTGGACTCGGTCAAATCCTAGCCTTTTGGCCAGTTTCGCCAAATACGTATTTACAACAATCGTTTCCGGGCACGGCCCCGGTTCCGGGAGCGGCATCGCGCCGCGCCCGGCTGCTGGGGTGGCCGCAGTACGCGATTAGGGTGTTTGCCCCATGTTCAGGGTGGGTGGCCGATGCGACATTCAGTGGCAAAGGATTTCCGCAAGCATCGGAATTGCTGAACCAGGTCGCGGCGCAGGGGCCGATACCATGGCATGTTGTTTTGTGTTGGCTGGTACAGTGCATCCGTGCCGGTCTGCACACGCACCCAAAACCTCTGGACCAGATCTATGCCTAGAAAGGGACTTTTCGCGTTGCCTGTCCGAATGCTGGCGGCCACTGCCTGCGCGGTTTGCGTCGGCGTGGCGCCGGGCCCGGCTGGTGCCGAATCGCAGCACGATCTCCTCGCATTCACGAGCGTAGACACGTTCTACAACTTCTCGGTCTCGAATCCGGAGGTCGACGACTCGTTCGTGCGGCCGGCACTGGACCTGCTGTACTCCTATTCAAAGGACGACCGCTTCCGGGTCCTGGGCGAGTATCTCTGGTCGAGTCACGAGAGCGAACTCGAACGCATGCAGGTCGGCTGGCGCACCGGCAACGATACGATGGTCTGGCTGGGCCGCTTTCACACCAATGCGAAGTTCTGGACCAGCGAGTACCATCACGGGCAGTTCCTGCAGACCTCCATCACGCGGCCCAGCGTCGAGGAGTGGGAAGACGAGAGCGGGCCAATCCCGTCGCATGTCAGCGGATTGGCCATCGAGCACGAATTCCGACGGAAAGACCTGTCCGGGATGCAGTTCAGCGCGTCGGCCGGGCTGGCGCCCCGCTTCGTCGGCGAGGAACTGGAGCCGTTCGACCTGCTGGACCCGGAGTCCGATCACGACCTGTCGCTGAATTTCAGCCTGATCTACCGCCCCAACGTGACTTCCGGGAACCAGTTCGGGGCGTTGTTCGGCTGGAACGACATCGACGTCGACTCCGCGTCGAGTCCGAACCTCGCCGATCTCGATAGCATCGATCAGCTGACTTACGGGGTTTTCGCGGACTGGAGCTGGTCGAACTGGCGAGTGCTCGGCAGCGTTATCTATCTCGACAATGATCTTCGTTACTTTGACGGCCACCTGCGTGACAAGTTTGCCGCGGGTTACGTGCAACTGGAATACGAACTGTCCGACGACTGGAGGCTCTTTGGTCGCAGTGACAACGGCATAGATGAAGACGATTCCATCTATCTGCGCTTGCTGCCGGCATTCGTTGCCCACCGCCATATGCTCGGCGTCCGCTGGGACTTCGCGACATTCCACAGCTTCACGGCAGAAATAGCCGATACCAGCGCTCAGGGCGAAGACGTCACCCACGACCACTTCAAGGAATTCCGGTTGCAGTGGAGCGGCGTATTTCAATGAAGTTCCGCGCCGCACCGATACTGGCTTGTGTGCTCCTTTCCCTGCCGGCAGTGCCGGCGTGGGCGGAGCGAACCGTCGTATTGGTGATGGACAGGAGTTGCCCGGTCACCGAGATCAGCGCGCAGGATATTCGCAAGGCGTACCTCGGCGTTGCCGTTACGATCCAGGGACACCCGATCCGGCCGCACAGGATCATCGGCGACGACCTGCTCAGCGCAATCTTTTTCCAGTCAATCGTATCGATGTCGGAAAAGACCTATGAGCGGCGCCTGCTGCTGTTGTTGCTCAAGTACGGCACACCGCGGCCGCAGGAATTTCGCAACATCGGCGACCTGGTCGCGGCACTCGGCCGGCATCAGTGCGGCATCGCGTTCATGTGGCGGAATGACGCCGACGAATTCGTTCACCTCAAATCGATGAATCTGTTATGGCAGGGCGACTGAATACGCTGGCAGGACGCCTGATCCTGGTACTGCTCGTGATCCACGCGATCTCGATGCCCGTGCTGTATTTTACGCTGGCGGGTGTCTTCGAGCGCTCGACGACCGACACCTTCATCGACAGCGTACGGAGTTACGGTCGGACGATAGCCGACAGTTTCGAGGCCTACCCCGGCCTCGGGTCCGACGAGGGCATTATCGCGCACCTGGACAGCGTCATGTTCGGCGGCGGCGGCGTTTATGCCGTTCTCGAGGTCGGCGGAAAGACGTTCCGGAGCTCCCTGATGGGAGAAGAGGAAGTCGGCCTGTTTCGCGAGGATTTTACCTTCGGCGAGCATGGCGATGATATCTATTACCTGTCGGTGGCGCTTTCGGATGCGGACCCGCCTGCCGTGCTGCGCTTCGGTTTCGACGAGGTGCCGATCCACGAAGGCATCGAGCAGGTACGAAAGACCATCGTCATGACCTTGGTCGGCTACCTGCTGCTTGCACTGCTGGGTACGACGGTGCTGAGCGCGCGCGTCGTCAGGCCGATCAAGGAATTGCAGGGTGCCAGCCGGCGTATCGCGTCCGGCGAGTACGAGCGAAAGCTGACGGTCGATAGCACGCTCGACGAGATTCGGGGACTGTCGCGCGACCTGGAAAAGATGCGCAGCAATCTCGTCGGCATCAACGCCCGCCTGCAGCAGGAAATCGCCGACCGCGTAGCTGCCGAGTCCGAAAGGCGATCGCTGGAGGAAAGAGTGAGGCACTCGCAGAGGCTCGAGTCCCTCGGCACGCTGGCCGGCGGCGTTGCGCACGAATTCAACAATGTGCTGCAGCCGCTGGTCCTGTATACGGACCTGGCGCTCGAGGACCTGCCGGACGATTCCCCGGTCGTGCCCAACCTTGCGCGGATCCTGGACCTGGCGCGACGCGCGAAAAACCTGAGCCGCCAGATCCTGACCTTCAGCCGCCAGGGAAGCCCGGCTGCGCTGCAGAATTACCGCCTGGACGCCGTCGTCGAGGAAGGCCTGACGATGATCCGGGCGCTGTTGCCGGCACCGGTCGACCTGCGCTGGGAAATCAGCCCGTCCGGCGGGCTGGTTGCCTGCGATCCGGCCGAGATTCACCAGCTCCTGATAAATCTGTGCAACAACGCATTCAGGTCCCTGAACGGGGGCTCCGGTCAAATCAGGGTCAGCCTCGACACTGTGGAGGTCTCCCAGGAGCTCGCGGCCAGGCATCCGGACCTGCGCGTGGGCGAGTACGAGCGGATCACGGTTTCAGACACGGGCGAGGGCATGGACCCTGCGACGCTGGCCCGGATCTTCGAGCCCTTTTTCACCACGCGCAAGGTCGGTGAGGGTACAGGACTGGGATTATCGGTAGTTCACGGTATTGTGCGCAGGTTCAGGGGCGATATCATCGTCCGGAGCGAGCGTGGCCGAGGTACCGTCTTCGAGATTTACCTTCCGATCGTGAGCGAGCTGGAAGAGACCGAGTGACTGCGAGAGAGGCTGCCATGATCAAGGTATTAGTGATAGATGACGAGATGGATGTCCTGATCGTGCTGCGGGAGATCCTCACCCGTGCCGGGTTCGAAGTTCGCATCGCGGAAAACGGCATGGAAGGCCTGGAGCTTCTGCGGCAGGAGCGCGCCGATCTTGTCATAACCGATATCATCATGCCCGGGATGGACGGCGTGGCCACGGTGCGCGCGATTCGAAACGAGTTTCCGGGCACGCGGGTCCTGGTCATATCCGGCGGCGGCAACATTGCCCCGATGGAGTACGAACCGGCGGCCATCAAGACCTCGGCCTACCTCGCTTCGGCGGCCAAGGCGGGTGCCGACCTGACGCTGACGAAGCCCTTCGACCGGAACGAGCTCATCGAGGCCGTCCGGAGCCTGACCGCCGACTGAACCCGGGCCGCACCGCGGCTGTCAGACTAAGGTATACCCCCCATTCCCGCGTAGAGTTTCGGCGACCTACATTGGGCAGTGCGCCCCATAGGCTTGCTACTGCATAGCAGCTAGCTTGCGCATACGAGCTGCGCCTTCCGCGCCGTGTCGGCTATCCGGGCCATCCGGGTGTCCGTTCTTCCCGCGGAGGGCGCGCCATGCGGAGGCGACGCGGTGAAGGTAGTCAATGCCGGTTCCAGGTTCAAATCGATGTCGCGAGTCCTGACCCGGGGCGGCTCGACGCCTGTCGCCACTGCAGTAGTTGCTGCACAGGTCGACGCGACGCCGGCAACGCAGGGTCCGCCCGCAGCGGAGGACGAATTGCCGCAGAACGGACCCTCGATAGCCGCCGGGCTGCGCGAGCGTCTCGCCGATACGGGCAAGCTGTCGGGCGCCGACTTCAACAGGGCGCTCCGGATGAGCCAGGAATCGCACGGCGAGCAGCCGCTGGCGAGGTTGCTGGTTAGCCTGGGCCTGGTCGCCGAACGCGATCTCGCAGAAGCGATGGCCGAGCTGACGGGTATGCCGCTCGCCACCGAGGAGGATTACGCCGACATGGCGCAATCCGCCGAGCGAGTGTCAGCGCGATTTCTGCGGGAGACCCTGGTATTCCCCGCGGCGGGCGAGGACGGGTCCGTGAGGCTCGTCATGCAGGATCCCTGCGATGAACCGGCGCGCGAGGCCATGCGTTTCGCTTTCGACCGGCCTGTCGTCAGCGTGATCGGTTTGCGGTCCGATATCGAGCGAGCAATAAACGATGCATACGGCGACGGCGGCGAATCGGCCGGTGACGGTGAGGGGCGCGATGTGGAAGCCCTGGATGCCGGCAACTTCGACGTCGAACAGCTCAAGGACATGGCGAGCGAGGCGCCGGTCATCCGGCTCGTGAACCAGCTGCTGCAGCGCGCGAGCGACGCCGGCGCATCCGACATACATATTGAGCCTTTCGAAGGCCGGCTCAAGGTCCGTTACCGGATCGACGGCGTCCTGCACGATGTCGAGTCGCCGCCGGTAAGCATGGCCCCAGCCGTCATCTCCCGCGTCAAGATAATGGCACGCCTGGACATCGCCGAGCGCCGCTTGCCGCAGGACGGCCGGATCAAGCTCAGGCTGCACGGTCGTGACATCGACGCACGCGTATCGACGATCCCGACGATGCACGGCGAAAGCGTCGTCATGCGACTCCTGAATCGCAGTGATGTCGCGCTCGACCTATCGAGGCTCGGGTTCGCACCGGCTGTCCAGGATAAATTCCTGGACGTGTTGCGCATGCCGCACGGCATGATTCTCGTCACCGGCCCAACCGGCAGCGGCAAGACGACGACGCTCTATACAGCCATACATATTCTCAACACCGAAGATCGCAAGATCATCACCGCCGAAGACCCGGTGGAATACCAGATGGAGGGGGTGAACCAGATCCAGGTGAAGCCGGCGATTGGACTGACTTTCGCAAACGTGCTGCGATCCATCGTGCGGCAGGATCCGGACGTCATACTCGTGGGAGAAATGCGCGACCTCGAAACGGCGCGCATCTGCGTCCAATCGTCGCTTACCGGCCACCTCGTGTTGTCGACTCTGCACACGAACAGCGCCGCCAGCAGCGTGACGCGATTGCTGGAAATGGGTATCGAAGACTATTTGCTGGCCTCCACGCTGAATGCTGTCGTCAGCCAGCGCCTGGTGCGTGTGCTGTGTCCGCACTGTCGCGAGCAATATGAGCCCGCGGCTAGGCTCGTGCAGGAACTGGGCCTCGAGCGTTTTGTTGACGGCGGGGAAGTGCTGCTCTACCGGTCGCGCGGTTGCGAGCACTGCAATGGCACCGGCTTCCAGGGCCGCCACGCGATCATGGAAATGCTGGTGATGAACGAAGAGCTCCGGAGCCTTGTCCTGGGCCGCAAGGATGCGAGGCAGCTGGAAGCGGCCGCGCTGCGGACCGGCATGCGCAGCATCTACGAAGACGGCTGCCGCAAGGCGCTGGCCGGCGTCACCGCGATCGAGGAAGTGATGCGGGTCATCCAGGAAGTCTGATGCCGAACTTTCGCTACAAGGCGGTAACCCGGGACGGCCAGCCGGACGAAGGCGAGCTGTTCGGCGACAGCGTGGACGCGATCATTGCGCGTCTGCAGCGGTCCGGCAGAATACCGATCCACGCGGAAGAGATACGCGGCCAGCGTGAGCCGGGTCGCCGCGTGCCGCTGCCGCGTCTCCGCCGCCGCGGTCGGGCACCGGACGTGTCCTCTTTCACTCGCTCGCTGGCCGTACTCCTCGAGTCCGGCACGCCACTCGACCGGGCACTGGACATCATGCGCGAGGTCGAATCCGGCGACGCGAACCTGCAACTGATCCGTGACGTGCAGACGACCGTCAGGGGCGGAGCGGCGCTGTCCGACGCCCTCGAGGCGCAGGGTTCGTGTTTCTCGCGCTTTTATCTCAGCATGATCCGTGCGGCCGAGGCGAGTGGCAACCTGGGCGAGGGGCTCGATCGGCTGACCACGTACCTGGCAAGCAGCCAGGCGCTGCGCAACAAGGTGGTCTCGGCGCTGATTTACCCGGCAATCCTGCTGGCCG
>JAOUIH010000249.1 GCA_029884165.1 Gammaproteobacteria bacterium
CGCCGGCCCGCAGGTGAAGGCCGTCTGCCTGCCGGAGAGCGAAGCCGCGGTCAGGTCGGCGCTCGCCGGGGTCGCGGGCGTGCAGGAGCTCCTCGAAACCGGGCTCGGCGCAGGCGCGCGCCTCCTGGAGCGCGCGTGAGCTCGATCGAGGCGAGTGCGCCGGGCAAGGTGGTGATCTCCGGCGAGTACGCGGTGCTCCATGGCGGTGCTGCGATCGCCGCGGCCGTTTCGCGCCGGGCCCGCGTGACCGTTACGCGAAACGGCGCCGACATCGTTTCGGTAACGGCGCCCGGCTACCTGCCACGAACGATACGGGGCCAGCCAAACGACGACGGCCGCCTGCACTGGATCGACAGCCTGCCGGCGCCGGGGGCGCTGCACCTGGTCGAGTGCGTCTGGAAGCGAACGGGAGGCTCGCGGCACGGTGGACTCGACATCTGCCTCGACACGCGCGACTTCGTTGACGCGGGTACGGGAGAAAAGCTGGGCCTCGGCTCGAGCGCGGCACTCGCGGTTGCACTGGCAGCCGCGCTCATGGCGGCGGGCGAAGACGGGACCGACGTGCTCGGCAGAGCACAAGGCGCGCACCGCGAATTCCAGGACGGGCGTGGCAGCGGGATCGACGTGGCGACCGCCTTTCACGGCGGCGTCATCGCATTCCGGCGCGAATCGCCGGTGCGGCCGTGCGCGTGGGTCGACGGGCTTGCCTGGCGGCTCCTCTGGAGCGGCCGCTCGGCGAGCACCGCGATGAAGCTTGCGAGGCTCGACGCGTCGTCGCGCAAGGGCGTCGACGAACTCGTCGCGACCGCCGACGCCGTCACGGCCGCGTGGCAGCACCGCGCCGCAGGTGACGTGCTGCAGGCGCTGTCGCGGTTCAGCGTAGCGCTCGAGCGATACGGAGTTGACCACGACCTGGGCATATTCGAAGCTGGGCACCGGTCGATCGCAGACCTCGCCGGGTCGCGGCGCGACCTTCTATTCAAACCTTGCGGAGCGGGAGGGGGTGACATCGGCATCGTGCTTGGCACATCGCGCAAGGCGGTCGACCGTTTCGCCGCGGATGCAGCCGCCCGCGGCTTCGCGCCGCTCGACGTCGAGCTCGACCCCGTCGGCCTGAGCGTCAGGGAATCACCCGGATGAAGCGCGATTCCCGGTTGCGTGGCCTGCACCGTCTCGACACCGCCGCGCGGATAGATGCCCTGGTCGAAGGCGGCTTCCTGACCCTGGACGATGCCGCGCTGCTGAAGGGCGGCCGGCCGCTCCTGCCCGTCGGCACGGCGAACCGCATGGTCGAAAACGTCATCGGCAGCTTCGGGCTGCCGTTCGCGGTTGCCACCAATTTTCGCGTCAACGGCACCGATTACCTGGTGCCGATGGTCGTCGAGGAACCGTCGATCGTGGCCGGCCTGAGCGCGGCCGCTCGAATCGCCCGCCCGGCGGGCGGTTTCAGGGCCGCGACCGGCGAGTCGCTGCTCGCCGGGCAGATACAGCTCGTCGGCATTCTGGAGCCCGACGAGATCGTGCAGGGGCTGGCCGCCCGCAAGGCGGCCCTGCTCGAAGCGGCCAACGCCGTGCACCCGCGGCTGGTCGAGCGCGGCGGCGGCGTGCGCGACATCGAGTTTTACAAGTACCGCCTGGCCGACGGGCGCTGGACGATAGTCCTTCACGTCCTGGTCGACACCTGCGATGCGATGGGCGCAAACCTGGTGAATACGATCTGCGAGCGCGTGGCGCCCGAGGTGGAGTCGCTCTCGGGCGGGCACGCGATTCTGCGCATACTGTCCAACTTCGCCGACCGCTCGCTGGTAACGGCCGAGGTCAGCATACCGGCCGAGCAGCTTGCGTCCGGCGACTTCAGTGGCGAGCGAGTGCGTGACGGAGTCGTCGTTGCCACGCAGATCGCGATGGCCGACGTGCACCGGGCCGTGACGCACAACAAGGGGATCATGAATGGCATAGATGCGGTCGCGATCGCCACCGGGAACGACTGGCGGGCCATCGAGGCGGCGGCGCATGCATGGGCGGTGCGCCAGGGGGCCTATCGTTCCCTGACGGAGTGGACCGCGACGCCTGCCGGCGAACTCCATGGGCGCCTGTGTCTGCCGCTCAAGGTCGGCATAGTCGGAGGGTCGCTGCGTGCAAATCCGGGCGTCGAACTCGGCCTGCGCATCGCAGGCGCAGGGAGCGCCGCCGAGCTTGCCGGGCTGATGGCGGCGGTCGGCCTCGCCCAGAACTTCGCGGCACTGCGCGCGCTCGTAACGGACGGCATCCAGAAGGGCCACATGAGCCTGCATGCACGCAGCGTAGCGGCGGCGGCCGATGTTCCTGCGGAACATTTCGACGCGGTCGTGCGCGGGCTGATAGACGGCGGCGACATAAAGGTCTGGAAGGCGCGGGAGCTGGTACGCGAGCTGGCGTCGTCGCCGCAGGCAGCTGAGCTGCAAGATGCCGGTAAGGGCAGCGCGGCCGGCAAGGTCATCCTGCTCGGAGAGCATGCAGTCGTTTATGGCAAGCATGCATTGGCGCTGCCCCTGCCCGACGCGGTGGTCGCGCGCATCGCTCCCCGCGACGGCGGCCTGCAGCTTGTCGTGATCGAGGGCGGCGCGCGCACCCGTCTCGAGCCGGGCCATGCCCTCGAAGGTCTGGTCGAGCTGGTCCGAGGCCGCCTCGGCATTGCCGATGACGGCTATAGCGTGGAAGTCGAGACACGAATTCCGCCCGGCATGGGTCTCGGGGCATCGGCGGCTTTTGCGGTCGCGATCATCCGGGCGTTCGCGAACCTGAAGGGGCTCGACCTCGATGCGCGCGAGGTCGACGCCATTGCGTTCGAATGCGAGAAGCTCGCGCACGGTACGCCCTCCGGAATCGACAACAACCTCG
>JAOUIH010000101.1 GCA_029884165.1 Gammaproteobacteria bacterium
GGACAACGACCAGGCGCTCGACTACGGCCCCTACACCGTCGGTTCGCGCACGCGCAGGCGGTTCGGCCTGCACAACGTCGGCACGCGCGATATCGAGATCCTCCGGTACGACAATATCGCGGCGCCTTTCGAGGGCCCGTTCTCGGGGACGATCGGCCTGCTGGCCGGCGCCACGACCGGCAGCTTCTCGATGGACTTCGTGCCGGCGGCGCTGGGCGCCGCGGCGGGCACCGTCGCTATCGTCTACACGGACGCCGAGGTTGCCGGCGCGCCGGAGCGCACGCTGGTGCTGAGCCTTGCTGGAACGGGCGTCGCCGAAGCGCCGCTCATTGGGGTCTTCACGGAGGACCTGCTGCCACTCGACCAGCGCCTCGATTTCGGCACCGTCGTCGCGGGTTCGGTGACTGTCGCCGACATCACGATCAGCAACGACGGCGGCGGGACGCTGGATGTCTTCGGCGGAAGTAACGTGAATGCGGCCTACTCGATCATCGCCAACAATTGCGATGGCGCCCATCTCGTGGGCGGCGAGAACTGCGTGCTGACGGTACGATTCGAGCCGAACGCTACCGGTGACTATACCGACGCAGTCTCGCTGCAATATGGCGACCTGACGAGTGCGTCGACGTTCACGGTGCCGGTACAGGGCAGGGCCGTCGACGCGCCGGTCACGATCGTCGACGGCATCGACCCGGCTGACGACCAGGACCTGCCGTTCGGCTTCATCGCGCCCGGCGACTCGACGAGCGCGACGATCGAGGTGTTCAACAACCTGTCGGAAGCGGTCTCGATCGGGTCGTTGGCATCGGCGGCGCAGACTCTCGGGGCCCCATTTTCGATCGTCAACGACGGATGCTCCGGCCTGACGCTCGCGCCGGCGACCCAGCCCGGCGACCGTTGCAGCCTGGACGTACTGCTCGCGCCGGCGGCAGGCGCCGCCGAGGGTGACGTCAGCGACGTGCTGGGCATTCCTGTCACGGCTCCGGTGGCGGTCGAGGTGCCGGTCTCGGTCTCGGCCCGGGTCGGCAATCGTAACTACGACCTGCGCCTCCGCAAGTCGGCGATGATCAACGGCACCGAAACAGACGATATCCCATCCGGTACCGGGGTCTTCGAGTACCGGATCGCGCTGACCAACGACGGACCGGATGACGCCCGGGATGTCGTCGTGACGGACGTGTTGCCGGCGGAGTTGCGGATTGTCGACGGCCAGGCGCCGAACCCCGGCGCCGGCAGCTTCTATGCCGCCAGCGGCGAGTGGTCGCTGCCCGAACTCGTCACGGGCGCCACGCTTACGCTAGACATACCGGTAGAGGTCGTCGACGCCGAGACCGCCCGCTGCGTGCTGAACACGGCGACGATCACGGCGGCGGTCGGGGATTCGAATCCCGGTAACAACAGTGCGGGCAGGCTCGTCGGCGTGCGCAACGCGGCTGGCGATGCAACTTGCGCCGACCTGTACGTCGAAATCGTCGCCTGGCGAGAATTCAACTACGTGAATGGCGCGGACCCGGAAGCGGGCCTCGAGTTCGACATCGAGTTCGGAAATTCGGGCCCGCACGAGGTTGCATTGGCGCACGTCAGCCTGACGATCAGTCCGGCGGCGGAAGGCATGGCCGCAGTTCAGATGGACTCGGCCGCCTACCAGCAGCTGTGCGATAACAACGACATTGGCACGCTGGTCCAGTCGGAAGAAGACGCGCTGCTTCCAGTCGGCAACCAGGAGAGGGCGTTCACCTGCGATCGGGAACTGCTGCCCGGCGAGAGCCATCGCCTGACCGTCCGTTGGATCTTCCCGCTCCTCGACGCCCAGGGGGGCGGAATCGCCGAAGTGCGGTTCGATACCGCGATCAGTCGCGTCGACCCGGCGCTGGCGGAGGATCCAGCGGAAACCAATCAGGAGGACAGCGAGTCTGTCACCGTCGAGGATCGACTTCGTCCCGGAGCGGGATCCGCCGGTTCCGGTTGTTTCATCGCGACAGCGGCCTACGGTACGCCCTGGGAACCGAACGTGGCCACGCTGCGGCAGTTTCGGGACGAGTGGCTGCAGACAAACGCACTGGGACGCGGTTTCGTCGCCTTTTACTACGAGCACTCGCCGCCGATAGCGGCCTGGATCGCCGAGCGGGAATGGGCGCGGGCGCTGACCCGCGGCGTCCTGACGCCGCTGGTGCTGGCCATCGAGCATCCGGCAGCGGCGGCTGGATTCGCGTTCGGCGGATTCGGCCTGCTGGGCATATTGGTCGGCCGGCGCCGTCGGGTTGAAATAGCAGGGAGCCAATTGGAAAACTGACGACTACAGCTTCTTCATCCGGTACAGCGCGTCGAGGGCCTCACGCGGGCTCATCGCGTCGGGGTCGAGGCTCTCGAGCGCCTCGCGTAGCGGATCGGCTTCGTCGGCCGGCGCCGCTGCGAAGGGCAGCTCGCCCTGGGGGCCGGAGCGGTCGCCCGCCCGCTGCGATTCGAGCACCTTCAGGTAGCTCCTGGCGCGCCGGATGACGGCGGGTGGCACGCCGGCGAGGGCCGCAACCTGCAGTCCGTAGCTCTGGTTGGCCGGGCCCGGCTTCACCGCGTGCAGGAAAACGAGCTGGCCCCGGTGCTCGCTCGCATCGAGGTGGACGTTCGCGCAGGCTGGCAACTCGGCGGCGAGCGCCGTCAGCTCGAAATAGTGGGTCGCGAACAGCGTGAACGCCCGCAGCTTCTCGCCCATGTAGTGCGCCGCGGCCCAGGCGAGCGACAGGCCGTCGAAGGTGCTGGTGCCGCGGCCGATCTCGTCCATCAGCACGAGGCTCTGCTCGGTCGCATTGTTCAGTATCGTCGCGGTCTCCGTCATCTCGACCATGAAGGTCGAGCGGCCGCCGGCGAGATCATCCGAAGCGCCTATGCGCGTGAAGATCCGGTCGACCGGGCCGATGCGCAGGCTCTCGGCAGGGACGTAGCTGCCGACGTGCGCGAGGATCGCGATCAGCGCGGCCTGGCGCATGTAGGTCGACTTGCCGCCCATATTCGGCCCGGTGATGACGAGCAGCCGCCGGTCATCGCGCAGCGCCAGGTCATTGGCGACGAAGGGCACGTCAATTACGTTCTCGACGACCGGGTGGCGGCCGGCGACGATCTCGATGCACGGTTCGTCCGCTAACATGGGCCGGCAGAAGCCGAGCGCCGCGGCACGCTCGGCGAGGCAGCCGAGCACGTCGAGCTCGGCCAGGCCCGCGGCCGTCGCCTGCAGGCCGGGCAGCACGGCAATCAGCGCGTCGAGTAACTCCTCGTAGAGCTGGCGCTCGCGCGCCAGCGCGCGGTCGCGGGCCGACAGTACTTTGTCTTCGAACTCCTTGAGTTCCGGCGTGATGTAGCGCTCAGCCCCTTTAAGCGTCTGACGCCGCTGGTACTCGAGCGGCGCCTTCGACGACTGCGCCTTGCTGATTTCGATGTAGTACCCGTGGACGCGGTTGTACCCGAGCTTCAGCGTCGGGATGCCCGTGCGTTCCTTCTCGCGCAATTCCATGTCGACCAGGAACCGGTCCGAGTGTTCGGAGATCGTCCGGAGTTCGTCGAGCTCCGCGTCGAAGCCGGCCGCGATGACACCGCCGTCGCGTACCAGCATCGGCGGGTTTTCCACCAGCGCACGGTGCAGCAGGTCGGATTCGTCCGGGTGAGTCCCTGCCTGGCGGGCGAGTTCCGCGAGCCGCGGCGAGTCGATGCCGTCGAGCGCTGCGTGGACCTGTGGCACCTGCCCCAGCGCGTGGCCGAGCTGGGCGAGGTCGCGTGGCCGGGCGGATCGCAGGGCGACGCGGGCGAGGATGCGTTCGACGTCGCCTATGCCCGCGAGCGCTACTCGAAGGTCCTCGTAGCGCGAATTCGCCAGCAGCGCGCCTATCGCGTCGTAGCGGGCGAGCCGCGCTTGTGCGTCCCGGAGCGGCCGCTGGATCCAGCGCCGCAGCAGCCGGCTGCCCATCGAGCCCCGGCAGCTGTCCATGATCCCGGCGAGCGTGTGCTCGTCCTGCCCGGAGAGGCTCTCGTCCAGCTCGAGGTTGCGCCGCGTCGCTGCATCCATGATCAGCGCCTCGTCGTGGCGCTCGACCGTGATCGACGCCAGGTGCGGCAGCGCCGTCTTTTGCGTGTCGCCGACGTATTGCAGCAGCGCGCCCGCGGCCGCAAGCCCGCGCGGAAATGCCTCGCAGCCGAAACCCGCGAGGTCGCGTGTGCCGAATTGCCGGCAGAGCAGGCGTTCCGCACTGTCGAGGTCGAAATGCCAGGGCGGGCGCGAAGTGACGCGCTGTCCCGCCGGCCCGAATCCGCTGTCCCTCTGGTCCTCGCTGACGATGAGCTCCTGGGGCCGCAGGCGCTCGAGCTCCGCCGCCAGTGCCTCCCGGCCCGCCACCTCGGTCAGCCGGAACCGGCCGCCGGCGAGGTCGAGCCAGGCCACCCCGATGATTCCGTCGCCGGCAAACAGGGACGCGACCAGGTTATCCCGGCCCTCGGACAGCAGCGCCTCGTCGGTCAGCGTGCCGGGCGTTACGACCCGCGTGACCTGCCGTTCGACCGGTCCCTTGCTGGCCGCCGGGTCGCCGACCTGTTCGCAGATTGCCACCGACTCGCCGTGCCGGACGAGCTTCGCGAGGTAGCCCTCGACCGCGTGGTACGGGACGCCCGCCATCGGGATCGGGCTGCCTGCTGACTTGCCGCGCGCCGTCAGCGTGATGTCGAGCAGCTTCGCGGCGCGCCGTGCGTCGTCGTAGAAGAGCTCGTAAAAGTCCCCCATCCGGTAGAAGACAAGCATGTCCGGATAGTCCTTCTTGATGCCCAGGTACTGCTGCATCATGGGCGTATGGACAGGGTTGGGGTCTGCGCTCATCTTTATTCGGGTGGCAGGTCGTCGCGGCGTTTACAATCGGGGCGATTTGCCGGCGGCGTCCGGCAGGCCGACAATGCTAGCCTCTGACCGACGCCAAATCCACGTCCGGGAAAAGCAAGGGCAAGACGGACTCGATGAAAATCCTCCACGTTGAAACCGGGCGGCACCTGTACGGCGGGCCGCAGCAGGTCCTGTACCTTTGCAGCGGGCTCGCCCGCCTGGGCGTCGACAGCGTCCTGGTCTGCCCGCCGGCCAGCGGCGTGGCCGAGGCGGCGGCCCGAGCAAAAATCCGCACGATTACCGTGGGCTGCGCCGGGGACTTCGACCTGCGTTTCGGCTGGCGCCTGAAGCAACTCCTCGCGGACGAGCGCCCCGACATCGTGCATTGCCACAGCCGCAGAGGCGCGGACTCGCTCGGCGGCCTGGCGGCAAAACTGGCCGGCATACCGGCGGTGCTGTCGCGACGGGTCGACAACCCCGAGTCGGGCCTGTTAGCGAAGCTGCGTTACCGGCCATACGTTCGCGTTGTCGCGATTTCGACAACGATTGCCGGCATCCTGGAGCAAGCAGGCGTCGAGCGGCGGAAGATCGTCGTGATCCGCAGCGCCGTCGACGCTGCGCATTTCCCGGAGGTGCCGGACTGCGGCCGGTTCCACCGGGAGTTCCGCATCGAACCGGATCACTTCGTCATCGCGGCCGCGGCGCAATTCATCGAGCGCAAGGGTCACCGGTACCTGCTGGAGGCGGTGGCCGCGCTGCGTCCGCGCTACCCGAAATTGCGAGTGGTGCTTTTCGGCCAGGGGCCGCTGCAGCGCGTGCTCAAGGCGCGCTGCGCGGAGCTGGGGATAGCGGACATCGTCCAGTTCGCCGGTTTCCGCCGCGACCTCGACGAGTACCTCGGTTGCATCGACATACTCGTGCACCCGGCCTTGCAGGAGGGTCTCGGCGTAATCACGCTGAAGGCGCAGGCGGCGGGCGTGCCGGTGGTGGGCTTCCGCGCCGGCGGGCTGAGCGAGGCGGTGCTGCATGGTGAAACCGGGTTGCTCGTCCCGACGGGCGACAGCGAGGCGCTGGCGGACGCGATCGCACGGCTGGCGGACGACAACCGCCTGCGGCACCGCTACGGCGCGACGGCGCGGCAGCGCATGCGCGCCGAGTTCACGATCGAGGGAATGGCCGAGCAGCACCTGAGCCTGTACAAGTCGATACTGAATGGCTGACGAAACGGCAATCGGGCGGCTGGCGACCGACGTCGTCGCCGCGCTGACACGGGAGCGCCTGTGGGTGGCGACCGCCGAGTCCTGCACGGGTGGCTGGATAGGCAAGGCGCTGACGGACATCCCGGGGAGCTCGCGCTGCTTCGGCTACGGCATTGTCAGTTACAGCTTTGCCGCCAAGCGATCGTTGCTGGGCGTGCGCGCAGCGACGCTCAAAGATCACGGGGCGGTCAGCGAGCAGACCGTGCGGGAGATGGCGCTAGGCGTGCTGGAACTGAGCGGCGCCGCGATCACGGTCGCAGTCAGCGGTATCGCCGGGCCCGACGGCGGCAGCGCCGACAAGCCGGTCGGTACCGTCTGGTTCGCCTGGGCCCGCAAGGGGGACGAGCGCGTGCAGGTCGATGCGGAGCGGCGTCGTTTCGAGGGCGGGCGCGCGGACGTCCGGATGCAGACCGTGGCGCACGCGCTGGCCGGCATACTCGCGCGGATTCCGGGAGATGGCTGACCGGCGGCTTTTCTTCGCGCTCTGGCCGGACGAGCGGCAACGGGAGCAGCTGCGCAGCGCGACCAACCCGGCAACCCGGCTGATCGAGGGCGACGCCGTCTACCGGGGAAACTGGCACGTCACGCTGGTCTTCATCGGCCCGTTTCCCGAAGCGCGCATCCCGGAGCTGCAGATGGCCGCATCCACCATCACCGTCGAGCCCTTCCGGCTGCGCTTCGATCGGGTCGCGTACTGGCAGCGGCCGCGGATCGCCTGCCTGCAGTCGGCATCGGTGCCACCGGCGCTCGACGCGCTCGTCGGCGACCTTAACGGGCTGTTGCGGCGGTTCGACCTCGAGCCCGAGGAGGGCGTCTACCGGCCGCACGTCACGCTGGCGCGGCGCGCCCGGGCATTCGAGCCGGTCGTGCTGGCGCGCCCGCTCGAGCTGGAGTGGTCCGGATTCGAGCTGGTCGAGTCCGTGTCCGGGCCGGGCGGTGTGCAGTACCACGCGCTGAAACAAGAGCTTCCGCGTCATTCTTGACAGTTCGCCCTGATTAGGCATCGGAACTGCGCTGCCGGGCCCGTCCGATTTGTGAAATAATCGCGCTTCGTTTCACACCGGACTGGCCAGAACAAATGGACGACAATCGTAAGAAAGCGCTCGCGGCTGCCCTCGGGCAAATCGAAAAGCAATTCGGCAAGGGCTCGGTCATGCGCCTCGGCGACGCGGGTGCTTCCCGCGACATCGAAGCCGTTTCGACCGGCTCCATCGGCCTCGATGCCGCGCTCGGCATCGGCGGACTGCCGAGAGGCCGCGTGGTCGAGATCTACGGTCCGGAATCCTCGGGCAAGACGACGCTGACGCTGCAGGTGCTGGCCGAAGCGCAGAAAGTCGGTGGCACCGCCGCGTTCGTCGACGCCGAGCATGCCCTCGATCCGCTGTACGCCGAGAAGCTCGGCGTCAATGTCGACGAGCTGCTGGTTTCGCAGCCGGACACGGGCGAACAGGCGCTCGAAATTACCGACATGCTCGTGCGCTCCGGAGCGGTGGACGTGATCGTCATTGACTCGGTCGCCGCGTTGACGCCGAAAGCGGAGATCGAGGGCGAGATGGGGGACTCGCACGTGGGCCTGCAGGCCCGGCTTATGTCGCAGGCGCTCAGGAAACTGACCGGCAACATCAAGCGCTCGAACGCCATGGTGATTTTCATCAACCAGATCCGCATGAAGATCGGCGTCATGTTCGGCAGCCCGGAGACGACGACCGGCGGCAACGCACTCAAGTTCTATTCGTCGGTGCGCCTCGATATTCGCCGTATCGGTGCGATCAAGAAGGGCGACGAAGTTATCGGCAACCAGACACGCGTCAAGGTCGTCAAGAACAAGATCGCACCGCCCTTCAAGATGGCCGAGTTCGAGATCCTCTACGGCGAGGGTATCTCGCGAGAGGGTGAGATCATCGAGCATGGCGTCGCGCAGAACATCATCGACAAGTCCGGCTCCTGGTACAGCTACAAGGGCGATCGCATCGGCCAGGGCAAGGAAAACGTGCGCGAGTTCCTGAAGTCCAACCCGGCTATCGCCACGGAAATCGAAATGCAGATTCGCGGCAAGCTGCTGCCGGGCTCGGCATCTGATTCGGACGACGCGGAGCCGGTCGCGCAGGAAGCCTGAGCTGCCTGCGGGGCGGTCATTGACTGTACCCTTCGATGACGAATCGGGCCCGGACCTCCCCGGCGCGGTTCCGCAAGAGGCGGCGAGCGACCCGGTCGCGGCGCGGCGGAAGGCTATGGATCTGCTCGCGCGCCGTGAATATTGCCGCCAGGAACTCGCGGCGCGGCTTGGCAAGGCGGGCTTCGTACCCGAGGTAGCCGAATCCACGGTTTCCGACCTGTCGCGCGAGGGGCTGCTCGACGATGCGCGCTTCGCGGAGAGCCTGCTGCGCGCGCGGGCCGGCCGGGGCCAGGGGCCGGTGCGCATCCGGCAGGAGCTTCGGCAGCGTGGCGTCGAGGAGGGTGTCGCCGAACAGGCGCTGGAGGCCAGTTCGCAGGACTGGATTGAACTGGCGCGCTCCGTTCGGCAGAAGAAGTTCGGTGCGCGGCTCCCGACGGACTTTGCGGACAAGGCGCGCCAGATGCGCTTCCTCGAGTACCGCGGGTTCGGCCACGAGCAGATCCGCGCCGCCGTTGGCGGCGATGACGATTAGCCTTCAGCCACGGTTCAGACTAATTTCAGTCCCGGTTAAGCCTGGCGGTCCTATCCTGTACCCGACGCTGGCAGACAAGCAGCCGGCCGGTATAAGGAGATCGTCATGAACATCGTCTATGCAGCAGAGAAACCGAGCATCGCAGGCATCCTGAGCGAGCATCTCGACTGCCCGGTCGGGGCCCGTGACATCGAAGTCCTCGACAACCCCGACGAGACGGGCAGCTTCCTGGTCCGCTGGGGCTGGCTCCAGTTCGTACTCTCCCCGGACGGTCACCTGGCGGCCGATTGCGAATGATCCTGACCCGGGCCGGCCGGCCCCAGGCCGGTCGGCGCTTCCCGCCGGCGCGATTTGTGGAATAATCACGCCCTCGAAAATCAAGGGCCTGCGGTCCTGACGCTTGCAATGAGGCGGGCCGCCCACAGTTGTTCCACTTATGAAATCCATGACCAGCAACGAAGTGCGCCAGGCCTTCCTGGACTTTTTCCATGACCGCGGCCACGAGGTCGTGCCGAGCTCCCCGCTGGTGCCGGCGAACGACCCGACCCTGCTGTTCACGAATGCCGGGATGGTCCAGTTCAAGGACGTATTCCTCGGGCGCGAGCAGCGGGACTACAGGCGGGCCGTAAGCTCGCAGCGCTGCGTGCGAGCGGGCGGCAAGCACAACGATCTCGAGAACGTCGGCTACACGGCCCGGCACCATACGTTCTTCGAGATGCTGGGCAATTTCAGCTTCGGCGACTACTTCAAGGAAGAAGCGATCCGGTTCGCCTGGGAGTTCCTCACCGAAGTACTCGGGTTGCCGGAGGAAAAGCTCTGGGTCACCGTTTTCGAGGACGATGACGAAGCGGCGGAGATCTGGCTGAAGACCATGGGCGTGGATCCGAAGCGGTTTTCGCGCATGGGCATGAAGGACAACTTCTGGGCCATGGGTGACACGGGTCCCTGCGGTCCGTGCAGCGAGATCTTCTACGACCACGGTCCGGACGTGCCGGGCGGTCCGCCCGGGTCTCCCGACGACGACGGCGATCGCTACATAGAGATCTGGAACCTCGTGTTCATGCAGTTCGATCGGTCGGCCGACGGCAGGTTGACGCCACTGCCGAAGCCCTCCGTTGATACGGGCATGGGGCTCGAGCGCATCTCGGCCGTGATGCAGGGAGTGCACAGCAACTACCAGATCGACCTGTTCGCGAACCTGATCGAAGCGGCGGCCGGCGTGCTCGGTGTCAGGAACGACGGCTCGAGTTCGCTGAACGTGATCGCCGACCATATTCGCGCTTGCGCGTTCCTGGTCGTCGATGGCGTGCTGCCGGGCAACGAGGGCCGCGGTTACGTGCTGCGCCGGATCATCCGGCGCGCCATTCGTCACGGCACGAAGCTCGGCGTCGCGGACGTGTTCTTTTACCGGCTGGTCGAACCGTTGTGCCGCGAGATGGGCGCTGCCTATCCGGAACTCGTAAAGGCCCGCAAGCATGTCGAGGACGTGCTGAAGCGCGAAGAGGAGCGCTTCGCCGAAACGCTGGACCAGGGCATGGCCATTCTCGAGGCCGCGATCGCCGATTTGAAAGGTCATCAGCTACCCGGCGATGTCGTGTTCAAGCTGTACGATACCTACGGTTTCCCGGTCGATCTCACCGCAGACATAGCGCGCGAGCGTAACCTGAGCATCGACCAGAAGGGATTCGAGGCGGAGATGGAGGCGCAACGCGAGCGCGCGCGTGCAGCCAGCAAGTTTTCTGCGGCGGCCGACTCCGAAATCCGCACGGACCTGAAGACCGGCTTCCTCGGCTACGAGGGTGTCGAGGGTTCGAGCCGTATCGAGAAGCTGTATCGCGCCACTCAACCGGCCGATGCGCTGGAGGAAGGCGAACAGGGTGCGGTCGTGCTGGCGGAGACACCTTTCTATGCCGAAGCCGGCGGCCAGGTCGGAGACACCGGCGTCCTCGAGACCAGCACCGGAGTATTCGCTGTCGAAGACACGCGTAAGAGCGGGAAGGCAATCGTGCACTACGGACGGGTGCGGATCGGGCGCATCGTCAGGGGCGAGATCGCGACGGCGCGCGTCGATGCTGCGCGGCGGCGCGCCATCATGCTGAACCACTCGGCGACTCACTTGCTGCATGCGGCACTGCGCGAGGTTCTCGGTGCCCACGTGACCCAGAAAGGATCGCTGGTTGCGGCGGATCGGCTGCGCTTCGACTTCTCACATTTCGAGGCCGTCGGCCGGGATGCCCTGCAGGAGATCGAGGACCTCGTGAACGCAGAGATCCGGGCGAATCGTTCGGCCGAAACGAGGGTCATGACCTACGACGACGCCGTCGCCTCGGGTGCGATGGCACTGTTCGGCGAAAAGTACGAGGACCGGGTACGGGTGCTGCGCTTCGGTGACTTCTCGGTCGAGCTCTGCGGTGGCACGCACGTCGGCCGCACTGGCGATATCGGGATTGTCAAAGTCGTCGCCGAGGGCGGTGTGGCGTCGGGAGTCCGCCGAATCGAGGCCGTGACCGGGGCGGGCGCGCTGGCCTGGATCAGGGAGAACCAGCAGGCGCTGGACGAGGTCGCGAACGTCCTGAAGGCCACCCGCGACCAGGCCCGCGTCAAGGCCGAGCAGCTCCTGAAGCGCAACCGCGAACTGGAAAAGGAACTGGCCCAGGCCCGCCAGAAGCTGCTCACCGGCGGAGGTGGCGCCGGGTCCGAA
>JAOUIH010000024.1 GCA_029884165.1 Gammaproteobacteria bacterium
TCGCCCGACCGAATCGCGACGCGTCAGCGCCCCTGGCGCGCCTCAAAGGCCCAGACGAAATTGTCGCGATTCGGCATACGCACGGCCGGCAGCGTAGCGCGATCGAGCACCTGGTCTTCGTCGACGATCTCGTTGAGGTACAGCAGGTAGGCCGTCAGCGCATACACCTCGTCTTCGCTCAGGCTGCCGGGTTCCTGGTATGGCATTGCCCGACGAATGTAATCGAATACAGTTGTTGCGTATGGCCAGTAGCTGCCGACCGTTTTCTCCGGCACCGGTCCTTCGATCGTGCCGTGCCCGCCGGCCAGCGCATCGCTGACGCCGTCCCGGCCATTTTCGCCATGGCAGGCGAGGCAATGCTGCCGGTAGAGTTCCGCGCCTGTCCGGGCGTCGCCGGAACCGTCAGGCAATCCGCTCCCGTCCGGCATGACGACGAAATCGAGGGCCGCCACCTGCTCCGCGGTCAGCGGTTCACCGAGCCCCGGGCCATCCTGTGCCGATGCCGCGGCCGGCAGCACCAGCCCGGCCAGTGCAATCATCTTAAGCGTAGACATTGCTGAGCTCTCCGTTGCCGTCCACCTGCCAGGCCTGCATGCCGTTGTAATGATAGAAACTGTTCACCGCACGGCCCTCGAGGACCTGCGCTCGCGTCGGCTGCTGGTTCCCTGCTTCATCGGTCGCACGCGACAGCAGCACGGCCGGACCGCCGTCCCATTTCCAGGCCGAGCGGAAGCGCGTGAGGCATTTCGGCAGGACGTGCTCGTCCAGCAGCGCGTCCGCCCAGCTCCTGCCCCCGTCGGCCGACACCTCGACGCGGCGGATTCGACCGTTGCCGGACCAGGCTATGCCCGATACCTGGTAGATCCCCCGCGCGTTTAGTTTCAGGCCCGGCGACGGGTTCGTGATCACGGACTTGACGCCCATCGGGAAGGAAAACAGCTCGGCCACGCCGTCGTCCCGAAGATCCGAGTACTTTGAAGTCTCGTCCTTGGTCATCGCGGGTTCGGCCGTTACCTTCAGGCCGCGCAGCCACTTGACGCTCATGTTGCCTTCCCAGCCGGGCAGGAACAGCCGCATCGGGTAACCGTTCGACGGGCGCAGCGGCTCGCCGTTCTGATACAGCGCGACGATCGCATCGTCGAGGATCTTGTCCAGCGGCACGCTGCGGCTCATTACCGCCGCGTCGGCTCCGTCCGCGATGAGCCAGCGCGCGCCGGGCTTCAGACCTGCCTCGTCGAGCAGCGCGCCGAGTGGCACCCCACCCCATTCGCTGGCCGCTACGAGCCCGTGCAGCGAACTCGCCGTGCCCGGTACCGGCTGCGGCGCGATCAAGGCGCCGCTGTTGCCGGAGCACTCGAGGAACTGGATTCGTGATACGACCGGGTAACGGGCCAGCGCGTCGAGGCTGAACGACAGCGGACGCTCGACGAGTCCGTGCAGAACCAGGCGATGGCGCCCGGGGTCGATGTCGGGAATCCCGCTGTGGTGTCGCTCGAAATGCAGGCGGCTCGGCGTGACGATTCCGTCCAGGTGCTGCAGCGGGGTTCGCGACACGCCGGACCCGGTCGTCCCCGGTCTCGAACTGACGTCGGTTCGAACCAGGTCGGTCTCGGCCGCCGCCGGCGCGCCCAACTCGCTCATGCCGGCGCCCGGGACCTGCATCCAGGGTTCGCGCTGCATGCCGTGGGCCGCCGCGCTCAGCAGGCTGGCACCGCCGGCCGCGCCGGCTTTCAGGAAGAATCGTCTGTCCAGCAGGCCGTTGCCGGCTGCCGGAGATGTATCCAGGTCGGTCGTCTTCATCGCTCCCCCTGCGATCATCGGATACGGTTGGCCCGCCGCATCATAACCCAGGCAAAGACCCGGATTGGAAGCGGTGGACACGGCGGCGCTATTCCGGCGTGTCACCGCCGCTCTTCGCCGCCCGGCAAGCAGCCAGTAACCGGTCCAGGGTCTGCTGAAATTCCTCGCCGCCGCCCATGCCGCGAGCCTCGAATTCGAGTTCTCCCCGCATGCACCACGCCACGTGGTAATCCTCGCCGGCCAGCAGCAGCCCGTAATACGCTCCCTGCGCGAAGCCCGCGTAGAAGTCCTCGTGTACGTCGAGTTCCGCCCGCGATGTCGCCAGACCGGCCAGCATGCCAGTCGCAGCGACCGGAACCAGGAATGCCCTGCGCATCGTGTGCCCTCCCGAAAGTGTAACGGGCGACCCGCGTCAGCGGGCTGCGAAAACCTGCACCAGACGATACAGCGCTTCGGTGTCGAATCGACAGTAGGCGCGGAGTTGCGCGTCGAGCGCCTGCCGGCGCTCGGGGGTCGTGCCCGGCGCAATTGCCTCTAGATAACCTGAAGAAGCATCCATACCTTCTTGTATCCCATCTAATTTCCCGTAATTCATGTCAGGAAGTACGGCCGGTAGCACGGACTTCAGCGACCAGGAACCTCGCATGGAGGGATGGTAGTAGCCCTGCTCGATGATCGGCCGCAGGTCGACCAGCCGGCCGGCGAGCGCGGCGAGCGCAGGACCCAGGTCCGCAAACAGGCGCGCAAGCCGGTCGAGCATCGTCCGCTCGTAACTCGAGTACACGACGATCGGCCCGACCCGGCCGAGCGCGCGGACCAGGGACTCGGCCAGGCGCCGGAAGGGCGGCGCAGCGGTAAGGTCCAGGAACTCGGCATGCTCCAGGCGTCCCGGCCCGGACTCGTAGTGGCATGACCATTGGAACGGCAACGCCTGGTAAGGCCCGGTCCCCGGAAAGACGGGTATCGCCGGCCCGACGGACTCGAAGTCGAGGTAGTAGCGGGGAAACTCGAGTGAGCGGAGGTACCGGCCGATCGCCGGATCCGATTCCGCCACACCTGAACGGGTCACGCGCTGGACGCGGCGCTGCGCCTCGGTCAACTCGCCTGGAGGAACCTCCCGAAGATCCCTGTAGCCCCGGGCGACAAATTCACCGAGCCGCCCCTTTGCCGCGCGCGGCAGCTCGAGCAACGGATGCTCGACGTCCCCTGGCCAGCAGTGCCCGACGAACGGACAGGCATACGGCTTGAAGCACTGCGCCCCGACCGCGACGCGGGGCTCCGGCCCGGTTGCCGCAGCCCGCGCATCGCTCGCCCATTCCGGGACCAATGGCAGCAGCCGCCGCGCGTCCGCTTCGACGTCTTCCTCGCGCAGCAATCCACCGTACGCATCGTCCCCCGGGTATACGAACTGGCTGTCAACGTGGGCGACACTGACCCCCGCGAGCGGGCAGCCGGCTCCCTCGACGACCCAGAGCTGGATGGCACAGTCCGCGACATGTTCCGGTTCCAGCCGCGTCGAGGCCTTGACTTCGACGAGACGCCAGCCGGCTCCGGTCGGCAGCAGTACGTCGACCCGAACCAGCACCCCGCCATATTCGAACGCCGCCTCGAATACGGGTGCGGGGGTCGCTGCCCGCAGCAGCAGCGCCGTCTGCCGAAGCGCCCGTTCGAGGCCGCCATTCCCCGCGACGAGGACCGAATTCTCCGTCCCGTAGATGGACTGCGCGACACGGCCCACGGCGTTACCGGTGTCCAGGGCTGCCTGCGTTTCCTTGCCGATCACTGCCAGCTCCGGCCGGTGCAGCTCCAGGTGCAGACGCCTGCGGCATTGCCGCGCTGCGAGCAGCTTGCTCTTCGACAGGAGCGGCGCGTGCGCGGCAACCATTGGGCAGCAGCCAGCTCAGAGCATATAGTCGGCGACGATTTCGACGAGGTGATCGGACCAGCGGGCCGGGAACGGTTCCGTCAGCTCGACCGACTCTGCGAAATCCTTGTCGAACAAGCGCTCGATCAGCTCATCGACCATTGGCGCATACGAGGTTGCCAGGTTCAGCTCCTTGTTGACGCGGAAACTGAGCTTGTCCCAGTTCGCCGACCCAAAGCACGCCCAGCCGTCGAACACCGCGGCCTTCACGTGTGACATGCCCGGGTACAGGAAAACCCGGATGCCGTGCTCCAGCATCGCGTTCGCCGCGAGGATGTTGCTCTGGTTCACCGGCCCGTGATTTCCGGCGAGCGGCAGGATTACCCGGACATCTACGCCGCGCTTGCGCGCTCGCGCCAGCTCGTAAAGCATCGCATCGTCGGTGAGGTATGCGTTCTGGACGTAGATGTAGCGCTGCGCGTTGCGGATGGCCGCCAGCTGGGCACGGAAAATCTCGGCATTGCCGGTGCGCGTGAAGAGCACCCGCACCGGGTATCCGCCCTCGCCGGTCCTGTGGCCGTGCGGCGTGATCTTGTGAAAGAAGTAGCCGACATCACCCATGAACCCGGCATGCGCCCACGCATCGTCGAATTCCTGCCGCAGGACTTCGACGACCGGACCACCGACCTCGACCATCAGGTCATGCCATTCGTAACGATATTCCCGGCCGATGTTCATGCCGCCCGTGAATGCCACCGCGTTATCGATGATCGTCGTCTTGACGTGGTCCCCGGCACCCCAGGGATTGCGCGCCTGACGGACATCGACATTCGACCCTCGCTCCAGGGACTGCCTGACCGAAGCCGGAGGGACGTAATCTTCCGGCATCGTCTCACCTTCCGCGCCGGTCGCCATGATAGTGCCGAGGCCATCCAGCAGCACCTTGACGTCGACACCCTCGTTCGAGCGCCGCTTGAGCAAGGTACCGATGCGCTCCGCGACGTCGTCGTTGTCGAAGATATAGGTACGAATGTAAACGAGTTCGCGCGCCGAACTGATAGCGTCGGTCAGGCGGGTAAAATATTCTTCGCCGTCGATCAGGTAATCGATCGTGCCGAGCGTCGCCTCGCGATTGGTGATCCGGTCGAGTTCCTTCTCCCACTCATCGAGGTCCATCCCGGGCCCTTCATTAATCGGCGGAACGGGCTGCGACTCCAGGTTTACGAGCCAGGTGGGCCTGACGGTTTCCACCGCCGCGTCCGCAGCGACGAACAGCAGCCGGTAGATGGACGACACCGGCCGCACTGCCAGGCTGCCGAGATGGCTGTGGGCGACATGCCCTACCGATTGGGCAATCTGGGTACCTGCGCCGCTGACCGCACCTTCCCGCGGCGACTCGGCATGCCGCACGAACACGGCGATCGGGAGATCGAGATCAACGTACAGGAAGGGCAGCGAGTATCGGCCTGCGTCACCGGTGTTGAAGACGACGCGCCGCTCCGCGATGCCCTCTCCTTCGAGAAAAACGGCCAGCTGCGGCACGCCCATGCCGATCAGATCCGCGAAGCTGAATTGCTCCACAATGGTGTAGTCGGCAGGTTTGTCAATCAGCAGGCGCGCCTCGAAATTGCCGATCTCGTTGTGGTAAAGGAAGTAATCGTCGGAATCGAAGTGCATTACAACGCCAGCTTTCCCGTCCTCGGGCAACACGCTGTCGAAAAAGCTTTCGCGAAAGCGATGCCACTGTTCGACCCTCAACTGGCGTGGTCGTATCGGCCTGTCCGGGATCTCGGTCCATCGCTCCGGCTGCTGGTAGTCCAGCGGCAATATGTACGGGCCGCTGTAGGTGCCGCTCGTATCCTGCTCGACTGCCAGGATGTCTATCCGGTCGGACCAGTTGCCGCCGGCATACACGGGACCGGCAGGCGTGTCGTAGCTGACGTAGAACTCATCGGCGCCGATGAACGCCTCCCGGGCGATCAGCTGGCTGAGATCGGCCTCTTCGGCGAAACGCCCCACCAGCGTCGGGTAATCCGCGAAGTCCGTCGCGTTACCGGCGGCTGGCGTCCCTCCGCTGCCGCACGCCGGGAGCGCCGCCAGCGCCACCATCAGGCCCCACCGAGTTCGTCCCATGGCCCCTCCCCGTCTGCCGATCCATGCCAGGCTGCAAAACCGTAACAGCGCGCCGCCGCCCCGGCAAATGCGCTTCGGCGGCAGACGGCCTCATGCGAGCGCCTGCCGAAGGTCATCGAGCAGATCGTCGACTGCCTCGACGCCGATCGACAGGCGCAGCAGGTCCGGCGGAACCGGGCTGGTCGGTCCCTCGATCGAAAAGCGATGTTCGATGAGGCTTTCGACACCGCCCAGTGACGTGGCCCGAATGAAAACCCGGCACCTGTTCGCGACCGCCAGCGCCGCCTCCCTGCCGCCACGAATCCTGAGGGACAGCATGCCGCCATACCCGCCAAGCATCTGCCGACGTGCAATCGCATGGCCCGGATGGGATTCCAGGCCGGGATACAGCACGGACTCGAGCGCCGGATGCGGCTCCAGTTCCTGCGCGATCCTCAGCGCAGACGCCGACGCCTGCCGCACGCGCAGGAACAGCGTTCGCATACCGCGCTGCAGCAGCCAGGCCTCGAAACTGCCCGGTATCGCACCGCCGTCGTGTCGCTGCCGGCACAGCCGTTCCCAAAACTCGTCGCGCTGCGCTGTCGCCAGCGCCCCCGCCACGACATCGCCATGGCCATTCAGGTATTTTGTTGCCGAGTGCATGACGAGATCGGCGCCGAGTTCGAGCGGCCGGGTCAGCACCGGGGTCGCAGCGGTCGAGTCCACGGCAAGCATTGCCCCGGCCGCGTGCGCCAGCTCCGCTGCCGCGGCGATGTCGATGACGTCCCAGGTCGGATTGCTCGGCGTCTCGATCCAGACGAGCCGGGTTCTGCCCTGCCTGATCGTACCCGCCAGTGCCCTCGGGTCGCCGGGATCGAACAGTTCGAGCTCGAGCCCCCAACGGCCGCAGAAATCCGTCAGCCAGTTGCGCAGGCCCCAGTACATGACTCTCGGCGCGACGACGTGATCGCCAGGAGCGAGTGACTGGAAGACGGCCACTGCTGCGGCCATGCCGGAGCTGAACAGCATTGCGTCCGCCGCGTTCTCGAGCCGCTGCAGCACGGCTTCCGCCGCGTCGAAGCTGGGGCTTTCGTCCCGCGCGTAGCTATGCGAAGGGACAATCAGCCGGTAGTCCTGGTCACGTGCAAACGTGGTAGACGGCTGTATGCCCGGGACGATGGCGCCGGTCGTCGGATCGACGAAATGCAGCGCCTGCGCGGCGCAGGTTTCGGGCTTCAGTTTGTTGGAACCGGCCATGTATGCCTCCCGGAAAGAAGTATCCTGGCGGACCTGGCGGGCGCAGGAGGCCTGCTGCCGCGGTCGTCAAGCGCGGAGGTTAACACCGTCGGGCAGCGGCTCGCATCGCGGCCATCGCCGATCACCCGGCTGTCTGCTAGGCTTCCGTGCCTGCCCGAGGAGGCAACGACGTGCGACGGGAAATCGCCACGAAAGGCACCCTGCTACTGGCAATTACTACTATGACGGCATGTGTGCCCGGCGGGCCGACAAAGACCGGCCCGAACGACAATCTCGACTATCCGGAAACGGCAACAGTCACCCAGGTGGACGAGTACCACGGCGTGCCCGTCAAGGATCCCTATCGCTGGCTCGAGGACGACGTGCGGGAGAACCCGGACGTGAAGGCATGGGTCGATGCGCAGAACGAGCTGACTTTCGCCTACCTCCGGCAAATACCGGAGCGCAACGCGATCCGGGCTCGGATGCAGGAACTCTGGGACTTCGAACGCTGGGGTCTGCCGCGCAAGAAGAGCGGCCACTACTTCTTTGCACACAATAACGGCCTGCAGAACCAGGACGTCGTCTACACGCAGGACCGTCTGGACGGAGCACCGCGCCTCCTCCTCGATCCGAACGCCTGGTCGAACGACGGCACGGTTGCGCTCGCTGCCTATTACCCGTCGCCGGATGCCAACTACCTCGCCTATCTCGTGCAAGACGGCGGCTCCGACTGGCGCAGCGCTCGGGTGCTGCAAGTGGCGAACGGAGAACCCGTGGAGGACCGCCTTGACTGGCTGAAGTTTACCGCCTTGTCTTGGGCATCCGACTCGTCCGGGTTCTACTACAGCAGGTACCCCGCAGCAGAGGGCGACGACAAGTTCCAGGGCCTCAACATGAACCAGGCAGTGTACTTCCATCGGCTGGGAACCCCGCAGGACGAGGATCGTCTCGTCTACGCGAACGCCGACAACCCGGACTGGGGCTACGCCGCGACCGTCAGCGACGACGGCGCATTTCTCGTCATTACCGTCTGGAAGGGTACGGACGACCGTTACCAGGTGATCTACCAGGATCTCCGAACTGACGGCATCGAACCGGTGACGCTCATCGAAGGGTTCGACCACGACTACACGTTTATCGGCAACGTGGGACCAGAACTCTTGTTCCGGACGACCGAGTCCGCCCCGCGCGGGCGCCTGATCGGTATCGACATCGGGAGCGGCGGCGCAAGACGCGAGGTCGTCGCACAGGCCAGCGACGTACTGACGAGTGCAAGGCTCGTCGGGGGCCGCATTGTCGCCGAGTACCTGCAGGACGCGTGGACAGTCATTCGCGTGTTTGATGTGGCAGGCGAACTGGCCGGCAGCGTCGACCTGCCGGGCATCGGTACGGCGACCGGCTTCGACGGCGACGCGGGCGACCCGGAAACGTTCTTCAGCTACGAGAGCTTCAATGCGCCGGCGACAATCTACCGGTTCGATGTCAGCACGCTCGATTCACAGGTGTTCCGCAAGCCGTCGCTGAGCTTCGATCCGGACGACTACCGGGTGGAGCAGGTTTTCTTCGAGTCCCGCGACGGGACGCGCGTGCCGATGTTCGTCGCGCATCACAAGGACGTCGTGCCTGATGGTGCCCGTCCAACCATGCTGTACGGCTACGGAGGCTTCAACATATCCGAGACGCCGGAATTCTCGGCAGCGCGCCTCGCGTGGATGGAGATGGGCGGTGTGTACGCTGTTGCCAACATCCGCGGCGGCGGCGAGTATGGCGAGGCGTGGCACGAGGCCGGCACGAAACTCGACAAGCAGAACGTTTTCGACGACTTCATCGCCGCTGCCGAGCACCTGGTCGAGGCTGGTTACACGCGTCCCGACAAGCTCGCCGTCTTTGGCGGCAGTAACGGGGGCCTGCTGGTCGGCGCAGTCACCAACCAGCGGCCGGACCTGTTCGGCGCCGCGATCCCCGCGGTTGGCGTGATGGACATGCTGCGATTCCAGCATTTTACCGCCGGGCGATTCTGGGTCGACGACTATGGTTCGTCGGACGACCCGGCGGAGTTCGAAGCGCTGTACGCCTACTCGCCGTATCACAACATCCGGCCCGGCATCGAATACCCGGCGGTCATGGTAACGACCGCAGACACCGACGACCGGGTCGTGCCTGGCCACAGTTTCAAGTATGCGGCGGCGCTGCAGGCCGCCCAGGCCGGCGACCGGCCGGTGCTCATCCGGATCGAGACCCGTGCAGGTCACGGCGCCGGCAAACCGACCGGGATGATCATCGAGGAGTACACCGACCGATGGGCGTTCCTGCTCCGAAACCTGGGCATGCGCCTGCCGGAAGGCTACGGGACCCCCTGACTGCCGTCGCCGCTGCGATTTGACATAGTGCGTGAACGGCCCGCTCCGCCTTCGGCGTACTGTGAACACCCTCACGCCATCGGCGCGCCCGGGCTAGTAGATTTTGCATATCCCTTCAACGCGCCGAGGAACCGATCCGGACCATGCCAGGCCAGCACTCTGCACCCCGGAAAAAGACGGGCCTTTCGGCCAAGACGCTCGGCGCAATTTCGCACGCGGACCTCGAACAATATTCGACTGAGCACATCTACATCGAGGATGAACTCGGCGGTACTGTCGAAGAACCGAGAACGGTCTCCTCGAAGACGAGTATCCGCAACCGCGTCAAAGGCATCGTCGCCGAGCTGACGTTTTATCGTGAGGGGTTCCTGCGCGTCCGCGCCGGTACTGTCCGCAAGCCGCTCAAGGACTACCTGCTGGAACTCCGGTTTATCGACCCGGCGCCGGTGCGCCGCCACAGGCTGGCCACGCGTTGCCTCTTGACATCGATCGGCATGGCGCTCGCGGCAGTCTCGGCCTGGATTCTGCTGCCGATGAGCGGACTCGCGCCGTACACGTTCTCAGCTACAGTGTTGCTCGCCACGATGGCTGTGGTCGCCCTGCTGATGTTCATACACCGCAGCGACGAAACGCACGTGTTCTACACGGCGGTCGGCAAGACGGAAGTACTCGTGCTCACCGCCTCGTTCGGTTGCCTCGGTCGCTGCCGCAGGGCAGTCAAGGCCGTCCAGGGCGCCGTCAAGGGCTCGCAGGGAAGTGCCAGCGCTCGGCAAGACATCCGCTACCTCAAGGCAGAAATGAAGGCGCATTACCGGCTGGCGGAAACCGGCGTAATTACTCGGCAGGCCTGCTCCGAGGGCACATCACTGATCCTGGCCCGTTTCGGCTGATCAGCGCAGGATCATGTCGCTCAGTACGTCGTGAACGATCTGCGTCGCGACCTCTACCAGCAGCAAACGACCATCCACGATAACGCGCTCGTAACCCGGCTTCACGGGGGGCAGCATCGCGATCAGCCCGCCAGGTAACGCCTGCTTGGCAATCCCGGGAGGCAAGGGCTTGCCGCGCGCGAGATTCCTGGCAATGCCCGGCGGCAGCTCCTTGGAGCCTTTTTTCCCGTGACCCTGTCGGAAGCTGTCGGGGTTGTCGCGGTACCAGGCACGAATAGCCGTGATCTCCGAGTCCGTAAACACTACCTCGGCGCCGATGTTGCCGGCGGGTGACGCGCTCCCGGCCGAGAGGAGCAGCAGGGCCGCTACTGCAATCGAAACAAGCCTGTTCATCGCACGATCTCCGACAATGACTCGGGCCACACACTAGCGCAGGGGCCACCCAGTGAACGTGAGCCGCCTCACACTGCGCTCAGCCCGGATCCACCACATCGACCATGACATAACGTAGCAGCACCTCGAAACTGCGCCGCTCGAGCGCTATCCCTTGCGGCAGTTCCAGCGTATGTATCGGCGCATCATCTGCAGCCCGGATTTCCTGGTACGTGCGACTGCCATTCCGATAGACCTTGTAGCGCACCTGCCTGCTCGACCCGCGTGCCAGCTCGACCTTGCTTTCCGTCCAGTCCTGGATCAATTGCATGTTCGTCTCCGGTTTTTCCGGCCGCCTCGCCGTAGTGAGTCGAGGCAACCCGGTTGACTACTCTCATCGTGCAAGCGGCATGCCAGCGGCGCCGGCCCGGTCCCGGGGGCCGCCATGCCGGCACTGCGGTCGTTCGCCAGCGGGACCAGGGGCCCGCGGATGAACCATCCCCGTCAGGAAGTGACGCAGGATTCAGGCATTTGGAGACAGTACGGTTTACATATTTCCGCGCGCTGACGCCTGGCTCAGTGACGCCTACATCGGCCAGACCCACAGCAGCATCGGTACCGACACGACGACGATCAGGACTTCGAGTGGAAGCCCCATGCGCCAGTAGTCGCCGAAGCGGTAGCCCCCCGGCCCGAGAATCAGTGTGTTGTTCTTGTGGCCTATCGGGGTCAGGAATGCACAGGACGCCGCAACGGCGACGCCCATCAGGAATGGATCCGGACTGACCTGCAGCCGCTCGGCAATCTGGACTGCGATTGGTGCAGCGATCACGGCCGTTGCCGTGTTGTTCATGACGTCTGACAGAGTCATCGTCGCGACGATCACCAGAGTCAGCACTACTACCGGCGAATAGCCGGCCGCGAGTGCGATGATCCCGTCAGCTATCAGCAGGGTCCCGCCCGTGGACTCCAGGGCGCCGCCGATCGGTATCATCGATCCGAGCAGCACGATCACCGGCCACTCGACGGATTCGTAGACATTCCTGACGTTAACGATATCGAGCAAGACGTATGCGGCAACGACGCAACCCAGGGCCACCGGCAGGTACACGACGCCCAGGCTCGCTGCCAGGATGGCAGCCCCGAATATCCCTGTCGCCAGCAGCGCCTTCTCCCGCTGCAGGACCTGCTGCCCGCGCTCCTTGAGCGGGAGCACGCCAAGGCGCGCAACCATGTCATGCAGTCGCTCCTCGCCTCCGAGCAGGAGCAGGACGTCCCCAGCGCGGATTTCCTCCTGCCTCACATGCTGCCGAAATCGCTTTCCGCTGCGAGAGATTCCGACCAGTGCGACGCCATATCGATAAAGCAGTCGAACTGACATCGCGGTTCGTCCGATCAAAGCCGAAGTTTCGGGTACGACGACCTCACTCAGTTCCAGGTGCTCGTCCCTGAGTGCCGCTGCTCCCGTGCCGATGTATTCGAGACCGAGCGCACCGAGTGCCTCGTCGATCGACTCCGGACCCGCCTCGACGACGAGTATGTCGCCTGCCTGGACCTCGACGCGCCTTGCGAGCCCGGGCAGCCGCCGCCCCTGGCGAATGAGGCCGAGGATCTCGACGTCACTTTTCTCTGCGAGGTCGTCAATGTCGCTGATCTTCCTGCCAACCATCCTGGAGTCGTCCCGGACTTTGAGTTCGGCTATGTAGTCCGCGAGTTCGAACAGCTCCTGGCTGCTATCGCCGGCATGTCGCGTGCGCGGCAGCAGGCGCCAGCCGACCAGCGCCAGGTAGGCCACGCCGACGGCAGCACAGGCGAGCCCGACCGGCGCAAAGTCGAACATGTGAAAGGACACCCCAAAGGCCGAATTCCGGTACTCCGCAATGACGATGTTGGGCGGGGTGCCAATCAGCGTGATCATTCCGCCGAGTATCGAAGCGAACGACAGCGGCATCAGGCTCAGCGCAGGACTCCGGCCGGCCTTGGCGGCGGCCTGAATATCGACCGGCATGAGGAGGGCCAGGGCGGCTACGTTGTTCATGACGGCGGACAATGCCGCGGAGACGCCCGCCATGATCGTGATATGGGACGAGAGCTTGCGCGAGGCGTCGACGGCATAGCGAGCGATGTATTCGATGACCCCGGAATTCGTCAGCCCGCGGCTGACGATCAGCACCAGGGCAATGATGATCGTAGCCGGATGCCCGAAGCCGGAGAACGCCTCCCCGACCGGCACCAGTCCGAGGAGCAGCGCCGCCAGAAGCGCCACGAAAGCCACGGTGTCGTAGCGCCAGCGGCCCCAGATCAGCATTGCGAATACCAGCGCCAACAGGACAAACAGCATTATCTGGTCGAAGCTCACGTCTGTTCCACCGAGGCCAGGGACCCGGCCACCATAACCGGAAATCGCCGTTGCCGGGCATCCGGGACAACCCCGATGCAGCGGTAACGAAAGGGTCAGGATTCGATCAGCCTTCGGTCAAGCCAGCGGGGAGGCCCCGGAGCACAGTAACTCCCATGCACGGCGCCACCGGGCGCCGGCAGGACAAGGGGAGAACCAAGACCATGAACAGCCGCTTCCAGACCACAATCCACGCCATCCTGGCCACCGCATTGCTCGTCTACGGCGGCAGCCTGGCGGGCGTAAATCCCGCGGGCCAGGCCCTGAGCGACAGCCAGCTGCTGCGTGCCGTCCGCCAGCTCAGCCGGACGCTGCACGCCGAGTACGGTACTTTCGGGGCGCTGGGCGCGCTGTTCGGCGCCCGCTTGCAGATCCCGGTCAGCGCCGCCGGCTGTGATGCGGCGGGGCAGGAGTCGCAACGCTGCAAAGACCGGGCCTGACAGCGGCGCTCGGGACGTCCCGGCAGCTCCCCGGCGAGACGTAAACTCGGACCGGAAATGCGGTCTAATAGGCGCATGCCGCTGCTCGTATTCGGACTGCTGATCCTGGCCCTGGTCTTCGGACCGGGCATCTGGGTGCAGCGGGTATTGCAGAAATACTCCGAGCCGGCCGACCGCTACCCGGGTACCGGGGCCGACCTGGCGCGCCAGTTGCTGGACTCAAATGGGCTGCAGGCGGTCAAGGTCGAGGAAATCCGTGCAGGAGATCACTACGATCCCGATGCGAAAGCCGTTCGTCTGGCGACAGCCAACTACAATGGCCGTTCGCTGACGGCGATCACCGTCGCTGCACACGAAGTCGGTCACGCGCTGCAGGATCGCGACGCGTATACCCCGCTCAGGCTGCGCAGCCAGCTCGTTCGAGCGACCCGAAAAGTCGAGAAGATCGGCGCAGCCATACTCATGGTGTCGCCTTTCCTGGGCGCAATTACGCGCGCGCCGGCACTCGGCATCCTGATGTTCGGCGCAGGCTTTGTCACGTTGCTGTCGTCAACGGTCGTGCACTTCGTCACGCTGCCGACCGAACTCGACGCAAGCTACGGCCGTGCACTGCCGCTGCTCGACCGCCACCGGATTCTGATGGACGTCGACCGGCCGCACGCGCGGCGGCTGCTCAAAGCCGCCGCACTGACTTACGTGGCGGCGTCGCTGATGAGCCTGTTGAACGTCGCTCGCTGGTTCGCGATCCTACGCCGCTGAATCCAGGATCCGGCGTCCGAACAGGCGCTTGAACGTCTGCACGTAGTAGCGCATCTCCTCGGGTTTCGCCATGCTGACGCGCGACCAGGTTTCGAATGGCGGGAACGGGCGACCGACCTGGATGCCTTCATCCAGCAGCGCTGCATTGACCTCGCGGACCGGGATGCCCGTCTCGAAGAAGGTGAAGTTCGTCTGTGACTTGACGTAGCGTACCCCGAGTTCTTCGAACATCTGCTCCACAATTGCCATCGATTCCTTGTTCTTGCGGCGCGTGAAATCCTGAAACTCCAGGTCCTGGTAACTCGCGTACGCCGCCTCGATACCGAGAATATTGTTTCTTCCGGTCTTCAGCGCCTGGATACGCTCGATCATGGCCGGATGCGCGAAGCCGAAACCGACGTTCAGGCCTGCAAGCCCGTGAATCTTGGATGCCGTGCGCGCTACGATAACGTTCGGGTTGCCCTCGGCGACCAGCTCGATCATCGAGCCGTAGTCCGGATCTTCGATGTATTCGAAGTAGGCCTCGTCGACGAAGACCATCCGATCCTTCGACACCTCGCGGACAAAGTCTTTCAGGATGTCCTTCGTGACGTAATTCGGCAACGGATTGTTCGGGTTAACGAGGTAGACCATTACCGTGTCGTCACGAATTGCGCTGGCGATCGCGTCGAGATCCGTCTCGAGGTTTTCGTTTACCGGCACGCGGATGATCTCGGATCCCGCGTTACCCGCATACCGCACCAGGTCGTGATAGGTCGGATCCGCGCAGACAACGGAGCCTTTGTCCCAGCTGGCGATCAGCCCGCCGGTCTTCAGGATTTCCCCGGAACCGGTGCCCAGCACCACGTTCTCCACCGGTACGCTGTTCAGGTCGGCCACCAGCTGTATTAGCTCGTCGTAGTGGCCGCGGCCATATTGATTCGTCAGGTCCATCGCTTCGGCGATTGCCTGCAATGCTACGCGCGACGGCCCGTACGGATTCTCGTTGGTTCCGGCCCGGATCACGTGGTCCGGCCTGGCTATCACGAGTTCCTGCGCAACGGCGGCGCGAAGCAAGGCTGGACAGGCGCCGGCACCGAGTACTGCTCCCGCGCCCTGCAATAACTGGCGTCTGCTGATCATCCGCATGTCTTACGTCCCCCGCTGCTGAATTACGGACCCGGTGTTCCGGGACTTCAGCGCACGGTAATCAGATTCCCGTCGGGCATCAACCGTGGCCGCCATGCCTGTTACGCCAATCAAGTCTTCGGGCCGTCTCCCGGACGCAGCTACGGATGTATGCTTATTGTCATGCCGAACCCGAAAAACCAGACTGGACCTAAGGAGGATGCCTGATGAGTCGAATTGCCTTAGCCATTGCCGGCGCTGCCGGATTGCTGTGCGCCTGCGGCCCCCGGGAAGCCGGGACTCCGGCGAGCCCACCTGAAGCAGCGGCGACTGCGCCGGTCGCGGCACCCGCAGCGGAGCAGACCGTGACCCTCGCGGACGGTGAGCCCGGTCTGCCTGGTCAAAAAGTCTACGAGGAAGTGTGCAGGGAATGCCACGAACAGGTTGGCGCAAGCGCGCCGCAGACCGGGCAATCACCTGACTGGACCGAGCGTTCCGCACTGTGGCAGGCGGTATTGTTCGAACACGCGAACCAGGGCTACCTGGAAATGCCCGCCAAGGGCGGCGAGGAAGGGCTCAGCGAGGACGACGTAGCGGCTGCCGTCGAATATATGCTGAACCAGAGCTTCCCGGAACGTACCGACGACCCGCGCTGATAGCCGGCCGCTTCTGGAGCCGGGCGGAGCTTTCGGTTAGGTTGCACCGTTCAAGGCGGTTCGCCGCCGGCGGGTCCATTGGTGAGCTTCCGAAACATCCTCGACCTCGTAATCCTGAGCGCCGTGTGGGGCGCATCGTTCCTGTTCATGCGGGTCGCGACTCCGGAATTCGGCGCGATTGCGCTGATGGAATTGCGGGTAAGCATTGCGTTGGCGTTCCTGTTGCCGTTTTTCGTGGCCCGGTCAGGCCTTGCAGAACTGCGTGTGCACTGGAAGCCGATCTGTTTTGTCGGCGTTTTCACCACGGCGATCCCGTTCTGCCTGCTCGCGTGGGCCACCCTGTCGCTGACGGCTGGCTCGGTTTCGATCGTCAACGCAACGACTCCGATATTCGGCGCTCTCGTCGCCTGGTTGTGGCTCGATGAAAAGCTGGCCACGCGGCAGGTCGTCGGACTGCTGCTCGGCTTCGCCGGCGTCGTCGTACTCCTCGGCGACCGGGTCGGCGAAACGGGCAGCGCTGCCCTGACCGGTGCCTTCACGGCGCTGGGTGCATCCACGCTCTACGGTCTGGGCGCAAACTTCGCTCGACGCTATCTCGACGGCGTCAGCGCGGTTACGGTTTCGACGGGCAGCATGATCTCGGCCACGGTCCTGCTCCTGCCGGGAGCCCTGCTCACCTGGCCACAGGGCCCGGTTTCCCCTGAAGCCTGGCTTTCCGTGCTGATCATGGGCGTCGCCAGTACGGGTATCGCCTACCTGCTGTTCTTTCGCCTGCTGAAGAGCGTCGGCCCGGCCCGGGCACTGACCGTCACTTACCTGGTGCCCCTGTTTGCGATACTGTGGGGCGGCATGTTCCTGGCCGAACCGGTCACGGCCGGCATGCTGGCCGGCGGCACGATCACGCTGCTCGGGACCTCACTGGCTACCGGCCTGCCGCTCCGGCGGAGCCTCCGGGCCGCTGCGGACTGACGCCGGAAGGCGCCGGGCACCCGGCCCGCGGCCCGAAAAAATCGGCGTTTTTGACGGAATTCCGGTGGTTTACAGCTTGCGACGCTGCTATCATGCGCGCCCGTCGGCCGGGTCGCTCGTCGAGATATAGAGTGGCCGCCCGGAATCCGGCAACGAACATATATGCAGTCACCTGTCTCGCAGGGAATCGCGCTGTCTGGCCGAAAAGCCGGACGGGTCTGCGCCCCGGGACGGCTGGCTGCATTTAGGTATTTACTGACAGAGCTGAAACGCACCCATGACAGACCTTAGCCATTATCGAAACATCGGCATCTTTGCTCACGTCGACGCGGGCAAGACGACGACGACCGAGCGCATCCTCAAGCTCACCGGCAAGATCCACAAGATCGGCGAGGTTCACGACGGAGCGGCCACGACCGACTTCATGGAACAGGAGCAGGAGCGCGGCATCACGATCCAGTCGGCGGCCACCAGCTGCCAGTGGAACGGCCATCGCCTCAACATCATCGACACGCCCGGACACGTCGACTTCACGATCGAGGTTTACCGCTCGCTGAAGGTACTCGACGGCGGCGTCGGCGTTTTCTGCGGTTCGGGCGGCGTTGAGCCGCAATCAGAGACCAACTGGCGCTATGCAAATGAATCCGAGGTGTCGCGAGTCATTTTCGTGAACAAACTGGACCGCATCGGCGCCGACTTCATGCGCGTCGTCAAGCAGGTCAAGGACGTTCTCGGCGCGCACCCGCTCGTCATGGTCCTGCCGATTGGCGTCGAGGAAAAGTTCAAGGGTGTCGTCGACCTGCTCACCCGCAAGGCGTGGATCTGGGACGACTCCGGACTGCCTGAGAATTACCAGATCGTCGATCCGCCCGCCGATATGGCCGGCCAGATCGAGGAATGGCGGGAGAAACTTGTCGAAACGGCCGTCGAACAGGACGATGCGCTGATGGAGCAGTATCTCGAGGGCAACGAGCCCGGCATCGAGGACCTGAAGCGCTGCATCCGCAAGGGCACTGTCGATCTGGCGTTCTTCCCGACCTACTGCGGATCCGCGTTCAAGAACAAGGGTATCCAGGTGCTGTTGAACGCCGTCGTCGACTACCTGCCGAGCCCGACCGAGGTCAAGCCGCAGCCGGAGGTCGACCTTGAAGGCAACGAGACCGGCGGTTTCGCGATCGTCGATCCGAACAAGCCGCTGCGCGCGTTGGCATTCAAGATCATGGACGACCGCTATGGCGCACTGACGTTCACGCGCATTTACTCCGGCCGCATCAAGAAGGGTGACACGGTACTGAATACCTTCACCGGCAAAACTGAACGCATCGGCCGCATCGTCGAGATGCATGCCGACGCCCGGCAGGAGCTGGACACCGCCCAGGCCGGCGACATCGTCGCCCTGCTCGGCATGAAGAACACGCGCACCGGCCACACCTTGGCCGACGTAGACAAGCCGGCGACGCTGGAGCCGATGGTGTTCCCGGACCCCGTTATCGCGATTGCGATTCGCCCGAAGGACAAGGCGGGCAACGAGAAGATGGGTATCGCACTCAACAAGATGGTCCAGGAAGACCCGTCATTCCAGGTCGCCACCGACGAGGAGTCCGGCGAGACCCTGATCAAGGGGATGGGCGAACTGCACCTCGACATCAAGGTCGACATCCTGAGGCGCACCCATAAGGTCGAAGTGGAGATGGGCAAGCCGCAGGTTGCCTATCGCGAGACGATCACCAGGGCCGTGACCGATACCTATATTCACAAGAAGCAGTCGGGCGGCGCCGGCCAGTACGCGAAAATCGAGTACTCGGTCGAGCCTGGTGAGAAAGGCAGCGGTTACACCTTCGAATCCCTGGTCACCGGCGGCAACGTGCCGCGCGAATACTGGGGGGCAATCGAGAAAGCCTTCGGCGGCTGCATGGATGAGGGCACCCTGGCCGGCTTCCCGTTACTGGACTGCAGCTTCAAGCTGCTCGATGGCGCTTACCACGCGGTCGACTCGTCGGCGCTTGCGTTCGAGATCGCCGCGCGCGCCGCATACCGGCAGACGATTCCGAAAGCCGGACCGCAATTGCTGGAGCCGATCATGAAGGTCGACGTCTACACGCCGGACGATCACGTGGGCGACGTCATCGGTGACCTGAACCGCCGGCGTGGCATGATCAAGTCGCAGGACACCGGTCCGACGGGCACGCGGGTGCGCGCCGAGGCGCCGCTGGGCGAGATGTTCGGATACATCGGCGACCTGCGCACGATGACTTCCGGCCGTGGCCAGTTCTCGATGGAGTTCTCGCACTACTCCCCCTGCCCGAACAACATCGCCGAACAGGTGATCAAGGAAACCAAGGAGCGCAAGGCAGCGCGCTGACGCAAAGCATGCATTCCTGAAATCGACCGAGGCCGGGCATCTGCCCGGCCTTTTTTTGTCCGGTGCGCGCTCGGCTGACCAGTCAGTCCGGTCCTGGCGACGCCCCGGCTATACTGGCGCTCCTGCCGATCCGGGAAATAGCCGGTTCCTAGTGGACCAGGCGGTCTATCCGGAGTTGCCTCACGACCGCGTCGGACTCTGCCGCAATCGCCTCGTGCAGGCTGGCCTTGTCGAAGCACGTCGACTGTATCGTCCAGATACGGGCATGGTCGATCGTGTCATACAGGTTGCTGATGACGACAACGGTGTGGGCGGCCGCGACGCTATCCGGCTCCTTCAGAATCTCGTGGTCATACAGGAAATAGTCGACCGGGTCGCCGCCGCGGCACTCGAACTTCAGTTCGCTGCGACCTTCCTCTATCCCGTAACTACTTTCGACGCTGACGACATGAGAGACCAGTATGGCATCCGAACCCGCAGCGGCCGCGGCGCGATTTAGGTCTTCCTGAAGCATGCCTTCGGATTGCCCCGGCAGGGTTCGATGACTCGGATCGGCCGCTATGCCGACACGCATCAGGCCGGCCGCGAGCCTGTGCTCGAAATCCTGGCGCAGGTCCTCGTCCGACGAGATCACGACAACGAACAGGTTCTGGAATACGGCGTCACCAGCATCAGGGCTCTCATACAGTTTGACCACCTCTGCCTGTTGGGCGCAGGCGGCGACGGCGCATGCGCCCAGCACTGCCGAGAGGGTTCGCCACGCTCTGTTCACCGACCTCATTCCATCCACCCCGATAGGTCAGATGCTACGCGCGGACGCCCGGGACAACATTGGTATTTATGCCTAATTCGGCCGTCGTACGTGCCAATTGCGAGAAGTACGAATGGAAATAGCGCAGCGCGGTGATCAATATGATCTGGCGGGGAATCGGGCGATCCCCGTCCCCGCGAGTATTCGGGCCAAGCTGTGAGGAGACAGCCATGAACCTTGTGAATTGGGCACCCTACCGTGACATGGGAAACTTTTTCGATCGTTACTACAACCTCCTCGGCCGCCCGTCGATCTTCGATGCGGATGAGGACCTGAAAAGCAAAGACTTCGACTGGCGCCCCAGTGCCGATATCAGCGAAACCAAGTCGCACTACGTGATCAAGGCCCAGCTGCCGGAGGTCGACAAGAAGGATATCCATGTCGAGGTCGACAAGGGCATCCTGACCATCAGTGGCGAGCGGCGCCATGAAAAGGAGGAGGATTCGGAGACGCAGCATCGGGTCGAATCGATGTATGGCAAGTTCATCCGGAGCTTCACGCTGCCGGCCGATGCGGACGACTCGCACATCACCGCCAAGACTCGTAACGGCGTGCTGAAGGTGCGGATCCCGAAGAAGGCCGAGGTCAAGGAAAAGGGCCACGAGATCGCGATCGACTGATCGCAGTCTTCGAGGAGTCTCGGACGCGCAGGGTCCCGGTCGTACGGGACCCTGCGCCGGCGGATGCGCCTCGCGTCAGAACTTCTGCGTCGCCCGCCTGACTACGAGGCGGGTCAGTATCGGCGAGCCGAGTTCGAGCAGCACCGTCGAGGCCAGCACCGTCGTCAGGATGGCGTCAGCGAACTGCGGCATCGTCTGGGCTGCCATCAGCGCCATTCCCAGTGCGACCCCCGCCTGCGGCATCAGGGCCAGCCCCATCCAGTTCCTCGTCAGGTGATCCAGCGACAATACGCCGGCCGCCGCATAAATCCCGAGCCAGCTGCCGGCTGCGCGTGCCACGACGTACAGGAGCACCAGTACGCCGACCGATTCCAGTGCGTGCACGTCGAGTGATGCGCCCGCCAGCATGAAGAACAGGATGATGAACGGCCATTCGACGCGTTCGACGGCATTAAACGGCCGCCGCTGGCTCCTTGCGATGCTGGTCACCGTGCTGCCCATCGCTATCGACGCGAGTATCGGCGACAGGTCCAGCATGATTGACGCTCCGGCACACACGAACACGAAGCCGAAAGCCATCGCCTGGATCAGTTCGGCAGCGCGCGGCTCGGCGCCGAACCGAACGGACAGGAAAGCCATCGGCACCCCAAGACCGGCGCCGACCAGCAAGCTGCCACCGACCTCCGACAGGCCGTCCACGAGTATCGAAGCCGCCCCACCCTCGCCGCTGAGGCCCAAGGCAGCAGCCAGCAGGAGAGCGAAAGCAATCAGGCCCAGCGCATCGTCGACCGCCACGATGTCGAGCAGGGTTTCGACGAAGCTGCCGGTGGCGCCCGATTCCCGGACGACGTCGAATGTCGCTGCCGGGGCGGTAGCAGTCGAGATGCCGGCGAGCATCAGGGCGAGCGCCAGAGGGTAGCCGAGCAGAACCAGTGCAAACAGGACCAGGATCGCAGAAGCCAAGACCTTGCTGGTAGCGAGGGCTATGACCTTCTTGCCGCGCTTTTTGAAGGCGGTCGGCGACAGCTGGTGGCCGAGCAGAAAACCAACCATCGAGAGCGCGCAGTCCGTGAGGACCGGGAACCAGGTCGATACCATATCCGCCGGAATCAGGTTGATTCCCACAGGACCAACCAGCAGGCCGGCAATGACCAGCAGCGTTACGCGGGGCAGGCCGATATGGATAGCGAGGAGATCGGCGATAACGCCGAACAGGAACAGAAGCCCGAGAATCAGCAAAGTCATACGCACATGATAGCCGCATCCCCGGAGAGCTTGCTCTGTTCCCGGTCAATACGCCCGGCCGCCTGCCGGGATGAGGTCGCGGCCCTTTCCGACTCAGCGGCGGCTTTCGGCAAGCAATTCGTCGAGCATTGCTATCAGCTGTTCCCTGCTCAGGGTATACCGGTGCCCCTCGTTGAAACGAACGACTTCCTCGAGCGCTTTACGAATGGTGTAGTCGGCCTGCCGCTGTACCGGCACCACCATGTAGTGCTCTTTCGGCGCTTCGCTCGACAGGGCGTCGAATACCGCTTCGGCGACGTCGTCCGGCGGCGGGCTGTTTTCCGTGGGCTCATTGTAATCAGCCATGCCGGCAATCATGCGCTCCATGTTGTCGGCAAAAATCGATTTTGACGGATCGTAACCGCGCTCCTCCAGGCGCTGCAGCACGTTGCGACCGATGTCGGTGCTGTAATTGCCGGGTTCGACACCGATGACCTTCACATCGAAATGTCCCAGTTCGCGCGCCAACGAATCCGTGTAAGCCTCGACCGCATGCTTGCTCATGCTATAGGCACCATACAGTTCCCCGGACAGCACGCCGGAGATCGAGCTGATATTGACGATGCGGCCCCTGGACTCCATCAGCAAGGGCGCAAACGCCTTGCTGATGCGGAACGGTCCGTAAACGTTGACGTCGAACTGGAAATCCAGGTCGGTCTCATCCAGCTCGATCAGCGGCGCCAGTACGGCAACCCCGGCATTGTTGACCACGCCAAACAGACCGCGGCCTTCAGCCCGTATCCGCTCGACGGCGGCGTCGATTTCGTCCTGCACGGTCACGTCGAGTCGCACTGCTGCCACGTTGTCGATTGCGTCGAGCGCGTCGAGGTCTTCCTGCTTACGTGCACCGGCATAAACGTAGAAGCCTCGCTCGGCCAGCAACTCCGTCGTACGGCGGCCGATCCCCGAACTCGCGCCGGTCACTAGCACCGCCCGTGCCGCACTGCCCGGTTCCTCGGCTTGTGTGTTGGCTGACCCGAATCCGAATAGTGCAGCAAGCACTGCCGCTCCCAGCAATTGCGACCATCTCATGAGCTGTTTCCTCGACCGGAAAGCACGGGAGTCTACCGGTCACGAGTCCTGCCCGGAACGCTTATGCCGAAACGCGATAATCAAGGCCGCACTCGCGGAGCAGCAGCCAGGGGGGCGCGGCGCGCTCAACCGGCGGGCGGCGTCGGGATCAGGCTGGCAGCCAGCAGCAGCAGGAAAAAGGCTGCAAACAGCCCGTTCAGGAGTTCCTTGCGCGACATGCTCGCACCTCCACCTGGATCGACGCGGCGCCACAGGCCGCGGTCTGCCCTGCGGTCCCGCCGGGTTCGCAGCCGGCGACCGTCTACTCCAAGTGTAGTACCTGCCGATGAATCCGCCAGCCAGGGGAAAAACAGGCCGTTTGCTTCGCCTCGCGCTCGCGTGCCCGGTCGCGCGCAACTACGTGGTCGCGGAAACGCTGCCCTCGTCCCCGGCATCACGCCCGAGCAGGAAACGCCACATGCGGCCGGCCTGTGCCTTAAGGTCGAGCTGCAACAGGTAGAGCGCAGGCACCAGGAAGAGCGTGATGATGGTCGCAAAAATGATGCCGAAGGCCAGTGAAATAGCCATAGGAATCACGAACTGCGCCTGCACGCTTTTCTCCAGCATGATGGGCATCAGCCCTGCCGCAGTCGTCAGCGAGGTCAGGATAATCGCCCGGAAGCGCTGCGTCCCGGACTGGATAACGGCATCGATAACGCTTACGCCTTCCTGCCGCGCGCGGTTGATGAAATCGATCATAATGATGCTGTCGTTGACGACCACGCCGGCCAGCGCGATCAGGCCGAACAACGAGAACATGCTGATCGCCTTGCCCATCAAGATATGGCCAAACACCGCACCGATCAGCCCGAAAGGAATGACGGACATGATGACCAGTGGCTGCGAGTATGAGCGCAGGGGAATCGCGATCAGGCCGTAGATGAGGAAGAGCGCCGCAACGGACGCTACTGTCAGGTTCCTGAGCAGCTCAATTTCCTCCTGGCTGGCGCCCTCCAGAGAGAAGCTGACGCCCGGGTATCGTGCGAGCAGTTCGGGCATGTACTCGTCAGATATCTCCCGAATGATTTCGCCCGGCTCGACTGTCTCGGGGTCCAGATCGGCCGAGACTGTGACGACCCGGCTGCGATTCTGGCGCTTGATGCTCGAATACGCCTGGCCGAATCGGACTTCGGCAACGGCCGGGAATGGCACTTCGTCGCCGGCCGGTGTGCGAATTCTCATGTTCTCGAGGTCGGCGACAGATCGTCGTTCGTCTCGCGGATAGCGGACCATGACCTTCAGCTCGTCCTTGCCACGCTGAATCCGCTGGGCTTCTTCGCCGTAAAAAGCCTGTCGAACCTGCCGCCCCAGCGTGACCATGTTGAGCCCGAGGGCCTCGGCCTCCGGCTTGATGCGCAGGCTGATCTCCTCGCCCCCGGTGCTCAGCGAGTTCCTGATATCAAACACGCCCTGGTATTCCTGCAACTTCCGTTCGAGGTCCCTGGCCGCCTCCTCGAGCGCGTTGTAATTATTGCCGCTGAGGTTGAAACTCAGCGGCGCACCGCCGCCGATGTTGTCACCGCCGGAGAACGTCAGCTCCTTGACGCCCGGGATTTCGCCGACACGCTCGCGCCACATGATCTCGATGTCGTCGCCGTTCAGCGCCCGATCCTCGGTCATCGGCATTTCCGCGAAGATCAGCCCACCTGTGTCACCCTGGGTGAACACGCCCAGATGATTGATCGGAGCATCGTCGTCCGGGTGATCGGCCACCCACTCTGCGTTCAGATCCAGCGCTGCCCGCTCCAGCTTTTCCAGCGCCGCATTGCGGGCCTCCGGAGAGGACCCGTTCTGCATGGCAAGCTGTACCTGGATGAAATCGCCGGGCACCTCCGGAAACAGAACGACCCGGCTCAGCCCGCTATTCATGACGCCAATGGTCAGGACGAGTACCGCCGCGAATATGGTGACCGTCAAACCGCGATTGGCGACGGCTTTCTCAAGCAGCGGCTGGTAACGGTTTGCAACGAAGCTGTGCAGACCGCGCTGCACGTAGCGATTAAGGCGCTGAAAGAACCGGGTGGGACGTTCGCGCCAGGACATGTCGCGAAACGGCCGAAAGATTGCCGATTCATCGATGTCCGCGATACGTGAGTGTGCCAGGTGCGCCGGCAGAATGAGCTTCGATTCCACGAGCGAGAAGAACAGGCAAAGGATCACGACGACCGACATGGCCTCGAAGAACGGCCCGGGAATACCTCCTACGAACAGCATCGGCGCGAACGCAGCCATCGTCGTCAGCACGCCGAAGGTTGCCGGCACGGCAACTTTCTTCGCCCCCCGGACGACGTTGTCGAGCGAATGGCCATCGGCGCGAATGGTGGTATAGACACTCTCACCGATGATGATCGCGTCGTCGACGAGTATGCCGAGCACGAGTATGAAGCCGAACAGGCTGATCACATTGACGGTAACCGGCCAGGGGCCGTGCGGCATCAGCCACATCGCGCCAAAAAATGCGATCGGTATGCCGATGATTACCCACATCGCGAACTTCAGCCGCAGGAACAGCGACAACACGATGAACACGAGCAATGCACCCTGTAGCATGTTCCTGACCATCATGTCGAGTCTGCCCTGCAGGTAGTGCGAGCGGTCGACCCAGACATCGAGGTTGATGCCCGGCGGCAGGCTTGCGCTGCGCTCCTCGATGAACTTCTTTACGTCTCTGGCTGTCGTCAGCTCGTTCTGCTCACCCACGGCCAGCACCCGCATCATCGCGGTGCGTCGACCGTCGAACCGGCCGAATCCCTCGGTCTCGACGAAGCCGTCGTCGATCGTCGCAATATCGCCGACCGTCAGGCGCGTCCCGTCGGGGTTCGTGCGCAATACGATGTCGCCGAATTCCAGGCCGGTATAGACCTGGCCCTCGGTGCGCAGCAGGATGTCCCCGCCTTCAGTCTTGATGGCGCCGCCAGGCAGGTCGACCGACGACGCACGGATAGCCTCCGATACCTCGCTCATGGTCAGCCCGTACCGCCTGAGCGTCTGTTCGGATACCTCGACGCTGATTTCATAATCGCGATCACCCAGGTACTGCACCTGGTTGACCGAAGGCAGCAATATGAGCTCGTCGCGTATCTGTTGCGCCAGCGCCTTGCGGGCATACTCGTCCATATTCCCGTGCAACGCGACGAAAACGACGTGTATCGGTATTTCCTGCTTGTAGATGACCGGCTTCTCTGTCAATGCCGGGAAGGTCGATATCGCATCGACCTGCGTCTTGACCTCGTTCAGAACCTCGTTGATATCGGCGCCGGTGGCAACCTCGATCGTGACCGTGCCCAGGCCTTCACGCGCATCGGAATTGATCTCGACAATGCCATCGACGTCCTGGATTGCCTCCTCGATCTTGATGATGACGCCTTCCTCGACTTCCTGCGGCGCCGCGCCGAGGTACGGCACCCGGACCTGGACGTTCCTGAGCTCGAAGTCTGGGGTCGTCTGCTTGCGTATCGTGACACTTGAGATGATGCCAAAGGCGAGAATCAGCACCATCAGCAGGTTCGCCGCGACATGGTTGCTCGCGAACCAGGCGATAAGCCCTTTTTCCTGCGTGATACCCGGCCCGTTCACGGTCAGCCCGCTCCGCCGCTGACGTCTGCGGGTGGCTCCGTCCGTTTTTCTGGCTCCTGTCCCGCGACCCTCACTTTCATCCCGTTGACCGGGTTCTCGATGACCGTTAACGCGATACGCTCGCCTTCGGCGACGCCGCTGTAGATGTACGCGTATTCCGCATCAGCCCTCAACAGCGTGACGTTGCGTATCTGCAAGCGATTCTCGACATCGACCACGACCAGCTGCCGGTTACCGCGCAATGCCGTTCGCGGCACCCGCAATACGGCCTCGACGCGGTGGCCTTCGATGGCAGCCGCCACGAAAGTACCGACGGGCAACGGTACCCTTTGCCCGCTCGTGTCGTGCAGCGCGAAAGGATCCTCGATGCGTGCCACCGCGTAAGTTACGCGTGTGTTCTCGTCGATGACGCCCTCGCCCCGCACGATGCGTCCGCTCCATGCGGCCGGGCGACCGGCCCGGGTAGCCGAGAACCTGACAGAAGGTCCCCTCGCCTCTCCCGCCGCCGCAATGTCGGCGGCCGAGGGCAAGTCCACGAAAGCCAGGTCCTCATCCGTCAACGGCAGTCGAATTTCCGCGTAATCGGTCGCGAACGTGACCCCCAGGAGCGTGCCCGGATTGACGTACTGACCGAGATCCGCCAGCTTGGAACGCACCATGCCTTCGTACGGAAGCCTGATGTAGGTTCGCTCGAGGTTACGCTGCGCCCGGACCAGGTCGGCCTTTGCTGACGCGAGCGCAGCCGCCGCAGACGCATACTCCGACTCGGCGCGGTATCCCTGGCTCCGCAGCGTGCGCGCGCCTTCGAACTCGATACGGCGCTGCTCCAGCAAAGCCTCGGCCTGCTCGACGGCCACCTCATAGTTGGCAGGGTCGATGCGCAGCAGCGTTTCCCCTGCTGCGAAGACACCGCCCGCAATGAATTTCGGTGAAATGCTGACTATGGACCCCGATACTTCCGCGCTCAGCTGGGTCTCGGTCCGGGGCCTTACTGTCCCCTGGCTCTGAACGGTGAACTGCACCGTTTCGGCGACCAGCGGCATGACCTCGACCAGCGTATCGAGCGCCGCCGCCGCCTTCTTCTCGGGCGGTGGCTTCATCTTGCCGAGCATCGCAGCGCCGCCGACGGAGCCGGCAAGAATTGCAAAAATCAGCAGATAACGCTTCGTCTTGCGGTCCATCGTTTGTATGCCCCTGCCCATCCTGCCGGCGTCAGCGGTGTTCGAGTGCTTCGAATCAGAATGGTTCGGCGGGCATTATTCAACATGCCGCGGCTGCGCGCATCCCTTAACGCAGCGGGCATCAGACGCGGCCCAAGCCTGTCCATGCGGTCAAATCAGGCCCGCGCCGCCGCCCGCAGCCGCTGGATTCGGCGGCTCTCGCGCCAGGCGTCCAGGCTGAACAGCGTGATCGCCACCCAGATGCAGCCGAAGCAGGCAAGGTGAGCGGAAGTCAGCGTTTCTCCGTACCAGACACCGATGAAGAACTGGATGGTCGGCGACATGAACTGGATCATGCCGATAGTCGTCAACTGCAACCGGCGCGCGGCGAGCGCAAACAGGAGCAAGGGCAGTACAGTGACCGGGCCTGCCAGGATCAGGATCAGGTCCAGTCGAGCGTTGCCGGCTCCGAAACTCGCTGCACCATTGGCCGCCAACCAGCCGAAGTAGACCAGCATTAACGGAAACAGCAGCGAGGTTTCGATGAACAGGCCCGGCATGCCGCCGACGGCTACCTGCTTGCGAATGACGCCGTAGATCGTGAACGACACCGCCAGCGCCAGCGCCAGGAACGGGAACTCACCGCCGCTCAGAGTCAGGACCATCACGCCCAGCCCGGCAAGCAGAACGGCGGCTGACTGCAGCCGCCGCAAGCGCTCGCCGAGGAACAGCACGCCGACCAGCACGTAAAGCAGCGGGTTGATGTAGTAACCGAGACTGGCCTGGAATACGTGATTGTTCTGGACCGCGACGATGTACAGGAACCAGTTGACGCCTATCAAGGCGGCCGAAAGGCACAGCAGTTGAAACGTCGGTCGGTGGCCGAGGGCCCGCCGGACTTCCGGCCATTGGCGGCGCAGCACGATGATCAGGGCGCCGAAGGGAACGCCCCAGAGGATTCGATGGGCCAGTACTTCGAGCGACGGGACCGACTGCACCAGCTTGATATAGATTGGCAGCACGCCCCACATCAGGTACGCGGCCAGCGCGGAAGCCAGGCCGTTGCGCGCCTTTTGCTCGTCCGATTCTGCGGCTTCGCCCAGCCCTGTCCTGCTCATTCGCCGACCCGTGCCTGCAGTGCCCGGCTCGCGGTCCGGTGGATGACCGCTACTACCAGGACAAGGGCGACCAGACCGACGCCGACAAGGACCCGGCCATACGGCCCGCTGTCTAGCTCGCCCGACAGCAATTCGCCGACGTCCCTTGCGAGGCTGCCGACATACGCCCAGAGCGCCATGTTCGGAATCAGTCCGATCGCGGAGGCTACCCCGTAGGGAATCTTGCGCACGCCGGTCATGCCGAACAGGTAATTCAAGACGCTGAACGGGATCACCAGCGACAATCGAGAGAGCATCACGATCACAAAAGACTGCTGGTACAGCGCGCGATCCAGCGCCCTGAGCCTCGGATGCGCCGACAGGTGGGCAAAGACCCAGCTTCGACCGATAGTCCGCGCGCTCAGGAACGCCGCAATGGCGCCCAGCGCCCCGCCGGCCGCCGCCAGCACGAAGCCCGCGGGCAGCCCGAACAGGTAACCCGCGGTCACTCCGATGACGGATCCCGGCATGAACAGTATCGACCCCACGGTGCAGGCGCCCAGGTACGCCAGGGAGCCGGCCGCCGGGTGCTCACGGACCCAGGATTCGGATGCGGCCAGCCAGCCGGCGAGGGGCATCTGTGCGAGCAGCACGACGGCGGCGACAGCGATCAGCGCGGCCCACAGGCGCCAGCGGTCCGTTGCGCGACCCGGTTTAGGCACTGAATTCAAGGGCTGCGGCTCGCCACGCTGGAAAAACGCGATGCTGAGGCATTCGGGCGGGCCGGTCAAACCGCGGCACAGGGCCTGGTTCTACGCCAGGGCGGGCGGGAGCGGGATACCCGGGCAATATTGGCGCCAGGCTGCGATCACTCAGCACGTAAAAGAGGCCGATCCGCGCTATTTCAAAAGCTTAGAGACACTTCCCGACAGCGGTTCTGCGCTCGACATCCGGACAAAAGTGCGTTACATTTGCTGCGCTTTGTAACGATTTTTGCTACATGTCGAAAACCAAGACCGCCACGCTGAACCTGCGCATCGACCCGGCCATCAAGGAGGGCGTCCGCATTGCTGCTCTGAAAGAGCATCGCAGCGTCGCAAACATGGTCGAAATGCTGATTCGCCGCCATTGCGACGAGAGAGGCATTCCGATTCCGGAACAGGGTGAAATGTTCAGAGAGAGCCACGATGGATGAAAAACTGCTGAGGGCGATGGTCGCCGCCGGCGCTATCAAGAAGATCCGCATCATCGGCCACGGTGCCCGTTTCCATATCGAGGCGAGCACGCCCAACGGTGCCGTCACTGCCGAGACGCGGCGAGGCAAGGTCAGGTCCTGGGTCACGCTGGACGCCGCAGCGCGCTGGGTACGCTCGCTCGGCATCGGCTGTGCCCAGGTAAGCCTCGCACACTGGCAGCCCGGGCAGCGCGAATTGCTCGGCTGAGAAACAAGGCCTGCAGCCGGCGTCGGCGGGCCCGAACACGATTACGAGCGGTAACCGGCAGCGGGCGAGATCGCGCTTCCCGGGCACGCGCCGGCGACCACCTGCCGGCCCCGCCGCATCGTTCGACGAGCAAGGTCCAGGCAGCGAACAGCGACGGACTGTCCTGAGCGTCGAAGCCGGCAACTCGATAGGTATTAGTCACGAGCGCGTTTTCGATGTGCATCTGCGACCATCCTGACAGGTCGGCGCATCGCTGCGAAAGCCGGCCCGATAGACAGGAGAGACGATATGGACGTAGACGATCTCAAACAGGAACTCAGGAACGTATACGATGACGTCCGGCAGCAGCGCGACGAACTGCGCGTCCGCTTGCATCTGGCCAGCGCCGAGGCGAAAGAGGTTTGGGAAGAGCTGGAACAGAAGTGGGACAATTTCGAGGCACGCAGCGAACAGATGTTCGACGAGGCCAAGGACGCCGGTGGCGATATAGCCGAAGCGGCACAATTGCTCGGATCCGAGATCAAGCAGGGCTACAAGAGGCTGCGCCGCCTGCTCTGACGACGGCCGCAGGGCTATTGCCCCGTGCCCCAGCCTTGCATAGAGTCAGCCCAACTGTGATCGCTGAGCACCCGGGGCGAGGGTCTTGTCGCAAAAATTAGTAGTCGTGATCGGCGCCGGCGTGGTCGGCGCATCGGTAGCGCTCAGCCTGCAACGCGACGGGCACAATGTTACGGTGATCGATCGGAGCGGACCGGCGGCCGGCGCCTCTTTTGGTAATGCAGGGGCGATCGTCAATGGCTCCTGTGCGCCGACCGCCATGCCCGGCATCGTCCGCGATGTATTGCGAATGATGCTCAGGCCGCTGCCGCCGCTGTCGATACGGGCTGCCTACCTCCCCAGGATTCTGCCGTGGCTGCTGCGCTTCGCTGCCGCGAGCCGCCGGTCGCGCGTCAACCAGATCGCAACCGACCTGCATGCATTGACTGCAACGGCGGTGGAGGCATGGCGCGAGCTGAGCAAAGGCACGTCGCTCGATGCCCTGCTCGCCACCGGTGGCTGGTTGAAGGTCTACGAAACCGAAGCGTCGTTCACTGCAACGGCAACGGCGCGGGAACTCCTCGACGCCGCAGGCACCCCGTATGAGTTGCTGGCGGCCGGCGACATCCAGGACCTGGAGCCGCACCTCGCGCCGATCTATCGTCGAGCCATCTGGCAGTCTGACGGGTTGCGCATAGTCAATCCCGGGCGGATGGTCGAGGAGATGGTGCGACTCCTGGCAGCCGGAGGCGGCATTTTCCAGCTGGGCGACGTGAGTGCGGTAGAGCCCGACGCTGACGGCGCATCCGTTCGCCTGACCGACGGCGCAACGCTTCGAGCGGATCGGGTCGTCGTCGCTGCCGGTGCGTGGTCTCGACCCCTGGCGCAGGCCCTGGGCGACCGCATACCGCTCGATACCGAACGCGGTTATCACCTGATGCTGCCGGCCGGTACCGAGGCCCTTCTCGGCCGCACGGTGCTCAATGCAGATCATTCGTTCGTCCTGTCGCCGATGGAAACCGGGCTGCGCATGACCAGCCAGGTCGAGCTGGCCGGCGTCGAAGCCCCGCCCGATTACCGGCGCATCCGCAGCCTCCTGCCGCTGGCAAAGCGGATGTTGCCTGCCGTCGATGCGAGCGAGGCGTCGGTGTGGATGGGCTGCCGGCCCTCGCTGCCCGACTCGCTGCCCGTGATCGGGCGCTGCGGGCGCTCGCCAAACGTGATTTACGCGTTCGGGCACCAGCATCTCGGCATGACGCTCGGACCGGTCACGGGCCGACTGATTGCCGACCTGGTGGCCGGCCGCTCGCCACGCCTCGACCTCTCTCCTTACCGACCCGACCGCTGGTAGTCCGCGGAGCCGGGTGCGTTCTCTCGCAGCGACTCCTGCGTGCTATGCTCCGACGCTTGCCGCGCCGGGGAAAGCCGCAAGCACATGCAGGACTACGGGTTTCTGTCGATCGTTCCGCCGCTGCTCACCGTGGTGCTCGCGATCTATACGAAGAACGTCGTCGTGGCGCTCACGCTCGGCATCCTGTGCGGCTCGCTGATCATCACCGATTTCCACCCGTTCAACGCCCTGTTCAATGCCATCGAGGACCAGGTCCTGGCGGAGGTTTCCAGAGGCACGCAGGCGCAGGTGATCCTCGTCATCATGATCATCGGCGGCTTCGTCAAGCTGCTGGAGGTTTCGGGCGGCGCCCGCACGTTCGCCGCGCGCATGACGCGCGTCGTGTCGACGCCGGCAAAGGCACAGATACTCGCGTGGCTGGCCGGCCTCGGCATCTTCTTCACAGACTCCGGCAACAGCCTGATCATCGGCCCACTGTTCCGGTCCGTGTTCGACGAGTTCAAGCTTTGCCGTGAGAAGCTCGCCTACATCCTCGACACAACCTCGTCGCCGATCAGCATCCTGATCCCGTTCATCGGCTGGGGCGCCTACATCATGGGCCTGATCGAGAATGCCTACCAGGAGGTCGGCCTGACGGAGAACGCCTTCTCTGTGCTTGTAAAGGTAATTCCCTACCAGTTCTACGCCTTCCTCGCGCTGCTCAGCGTGCCGATCGTCGTGATGACCCGCCGGGACTACGGCCCGATGCGACGTGTCCAGGCCCAGTACCTGGAATACCGTAATCTCACCGCGCTGGCGAAGCCGGAGAGCGCGCAAGGAGCGGAGGAAAAACAGGATCCGCTCGGCATTTTCCTGTATCCGCTCGGCGTCATGCTGGTCCTGGTAATCGGATTGTTCGTCTGGCACGCACTGCATGACGGCGTGACCAGCACGCACATCCGCTCGACGCTCGTCATCGGCTACGTGGCGGCATCGCTGACCTGCGCCGAGATGATGCGACGGCACAAAGCAGTCACCTATGGGCAGTCGCTCGGTTTCTTCATCGAGGGTGCCGAGAAGCTGGTCTACATTTCGATCGTGCTGGTGCTGGCATGGACGCTCAGCTCGGTGACCAAGGACATGCGTACCGCCGATTACGTCGCCTCCATCATCACCGGCACCGTATCGCCGGCCTTCTTCCCGATGCTGGTGTTCGTGCTGGGCGCGGTGATCTCGCTGTCGACCGGTTCGTCCTACGGCACGTTCGCGATACTGATGGCGATCGCCGTCCCGGTCGGCCACGAGCTGGGCGCGTCGATGTACCTGACGATCGCGGCGGTCCTGTCGGGCGGACTGATGGGCGACCACGCCTCCCCGATCTCGGACACGACCGTGCTGGCCTCGGTCGGCGCCGACTGCGTGCACATCAACCACGTGACCACGCAGGGCGCCTATGCCCTGCTGACCGGCCTGGTCACCGTGCTGGCGTATTTCCTGGCCGGGATCTACGAGACGCCGCTGGTTCTCGGCATAGCGGTCGTCGTCCTGTTCGTCGCTTTCAACCTCGCGATGCGCTATTTCGGCGCGGCGGTCGAACCGCCGCCACCGGCCGTCCGCGCCTCTGCCGGGACCGACTGAAAGCTCATCGCAGACCCGGTCCGGCAAAGGCGCTCAGCCGCCGAGCGGGCCCTGCTCCCCAAAGCCGCTCGCCGGATCGCTGCAGCTGTTGTATTATCGCCACACTGAGCCTGATTGATTCATTTGCCAAGCCAAAATGATTGGCATATCGTTCCGTTTTCTCTGGCTTTTCAACTCACTCACAGGTGGGGATCCCATGTTGAAAAAACCGTTGCTGGCGGGCATATCGGCGACGATAGCCGCCTCGGTGGCCATTCCTGTGCTGGCACAGGAACAGGCCGATTTCCAGATCGAAGAAATCGTCGTTACGGCGGCCAAGCGCGAGACGACCTTGCAGGAGGTTCCGGTCGCAGTCTCCGTCGTCAGCGCCGAGCAGATACAGCGCTCGCAGATCCTGGACATCAAGGACCTGCAGTTCCTGGTCCCGTCGCTCAAGGTCACCCAGCTACAGACGACGGGCAACACGAACTTCATCATCCGCGGCTTCGGTAACGGCGCGAACAACGCCGGCATCGAGCCATCCGTCGGCGTATTCATCGACGGCGTCTACCGATCGCGCACCGCCGCCTCGATGGCCGACTTCCCGAATATCGAGCGCATCGAGGTCCTGCGCGGTCCGCAGAGCACGCTGTTCGGCAAGAACGCGTCCGCCGGCGTCATCAGCGTGATCACCGCGAAGCCCGATCTCGATGCCTACAGCGGCTCCGTATCGCTGACGGCGGGCGACTACAGCCAGTGGATCGTCAAGGGCGACGTCACCGGGCCGATTTCGGACAAGGTTGCATTCAGCCTGTCGGGTGGTATGAACCAGCGCGACGGCTACTACACGAACCTCGTCAACGGCGAGGAGTACGGCGAGCGGGACCGCTGGAACGTCCGCGGCCAGTTGCTCTTCCAGCCGAGTGACACCGTGGAGGTCCGACTGATCGCCGACTACGAGGAAATCGACGAGGCCTGCTGCGGCGTCGCGAACCTCGTCGACGGCCCCACCGGGCTTGCGGTTCGTGCGATCGGGGGCAACCTCGTCGGCAATGCGCCGTTCGCCTACGAGAACTACTACGATTTCGACCCGGTCAACCAGTTCGAAAACGGCGGCGTATCAATGCAGATCGACTGGGACATCACCGATTCGATGATGCTCACGTCGATATCGGCGGCGCGCACGCTGGACCGCTTCGAGAACAGCGACGTCGATTTCACCAGCGCACCGCTGATCAGCGACGACTCGGGCAACTCGCTCGACACGACGATCGACACGCTGACGCAGGAACTGCGCCTGCAGTCCACCGGCGACAACACGATCGACTGGATGGTCGGCCTCTATTACTTCGACGAAGAAGTGGACACGTCCAGCAAGATCGCCTACGGCCCGGGCTTCCGGCCGTATGCGGACATCCTGTCGGGCGGCGCCGTCAGCCAGCTCGAAGGCATCATGGTCCAGGCCGGCCTGTTGCCGGCGCCCGGCATCTTCTTCGCCGAGGGCCAGGGCAACGACGAGCTGTCGGGCCAGGAAAATACCGCAACGTCGGTCTTCGGCCAGGTCGACTGGCACCTGACCGATCGCGTGACGCTGACCGCGGGCATGAACTACACGAAGGACGAGAAGGACGCGTTCGTCAACATGACGAACACGGACGTCTTCTCGGGCCTCGACCTGCTCCAGGTTTCGACCGGGATCGGTGCCGCGCTGATCTTCCAGCAGCTGGTGGCCGCCGGAACGCCACCGGCGCAGGCCGCCCAGATTGCCGCTGCCCTGAGCACGGTCGCGTGCACGCCTCAGAATGCCCCGAACTGCAACCCGGCGCTGGCCTTCACGGCGCTTTCGCCGCTGCAGTTCCTGCCGCCGTTCGTCGGCTTCCCGAACGCCGTCGAGTCCGGCCGTACAGAGGACGACGACACGACCTGGACGCTCCGGCTCGCCTTCGACGTCACGGACAGCCTGAACATGTATGTCGGCGCCGGCACGGGCTTCAAGGCCTCGTCGTGGAACCTGTCGCGCGACTCGCGGCCGTTCGCCTCCGACATCGCGGCGCTGACGTCGGCCGGCCTCTCCGTCAACAACCTGGTTGCCGGCACCCGTTACGCCGGTCCCGAGGAATCGACCGTGTACGAAGTCGGCCTGAAGTACTTCGGCGAGCGCGCGCGCTGGAACCTGACGGTATTCGACCAGGAGATCGAAGGCTTCCAGGGCAACATCTTCACCGGCACCGGCTTCGTACTCGCGAACGCCGGCAAGCAGTCGACGACCGGCGTCGAGTTCGACGTCCAGTGGAACCCGGTCGACGCAGTGCAGCTCGCGCTGAGCGCCACCTGGCTGGACCCGGTCTACGACTCGTTCCCGGGCGGCAACGGCGTCAGCGGTCCGGAAGACCTGTCCGGCAAGAAGGTCCCGGGCGTACCCGAACTGGCCATGAACGCTAACGCCAACTACAACTTCCAGGTTGGCGCGACGAATGGCTTCATCCGCTTCGAGTACATCTACGAAGACGAAGTGCAGATCATCGAGAACGTACCAGCCAATGTTGCGTCGCGCGAGATCAGCATGGTCAATGCCAGCACCGGACTTGCCTGGGACAACGGCTTCGAGGCCATGATCTGGGCGCGCAACCTCAACAACGACGAGTTCCTGCTGAGCGCATTCCCGGCGGTCGCGCAGGCGGGCAGCTATAGCGGCTACCCGAACGAGCCGCGCACCTACGGCATTACGGTCCGCAAGTACTTCGACTGATTTGGATCCTGCGGGATTCGAACAGACGGGCCCTGCGGGGCCCGTTTTTTTTGGTCATCCAGGCCGGTGGAGGTGGCGAGACGAGTCCTGGGCAGGTTGGCTATCGACTGAGGACGGAGGTGGCTCGCACCGCCACCGCAGCCCGTCCAATGCGCCTGCGCTCTTTTTCCAAGCCGGCAGTTTTGACATATATCGGCGGCGGGCCGGATCGGTGACCCAGTTCCTCCTGCCGGGGCCGCCGAAGACGGATGATGGGCTTCCTCTGGTGCGCATCGTTCGGATGGGGAGGAGACAGGATGTCGAAGCTGCCAGCTATCGTTGCCGGCCTTTGCATCGTGCTGCTGGCGCGCCCTGCCCCCGGCGACGACTTGTTGCCGGACACGTCGGACATCCGCCACTCCGAGCACCGGACCTCGCCCTATCCGTCCCGCTGGTGCATCGAGCATTTCATCGCAGCAACGAGGGCCGGTCGCCCGATACGTATCCGCAGCACTACCTATATCCAAGCAGCGTCGCCGGTCTTGAACGAATTCGAGACACCCGCCCTCGTCCACGACAACTCGCGTTGGCAGGGCACGCTGCTGGGCAGGATCATCGAACATCGCTCGCTGCGCCTTGCGACCCTGTGGACGGGTCGCGACAGCGCGCTCTATTTCGGCGTCGACGACAGCGGGATACTCGGCGTTAGCCTGGGCGAGCGCGAGGACCTCGCCGGACGCTGATCCGGCAGCACTAGCGCGGCCCGAGATCGCGCATCGGCAGCCTGACGCGCGAGGCGTAGCGGTGGTTGCGCTCCACCGTCAGGACCGGAACCGCAACGTCGCGCGGATAGCGCAGGAACGTGTCCCTGTCCGCGCCGGCGAGCGCGATCCTGATTCGGTGCCCCTTCCGGAACAGCACCGAAGTCGCCCACAGCTCGAACTCGAGCTCGGCCACTTCCCCAGGCACGAGCGGCATGGCACCCGCGCGCAACTCGCTGCGATGCGGCCCGATCTTTCTGTAGGGGGGCGGCTGACTCGCCACCCGGCGCATCATGCCGCGCAGCTGACCCTCCGTTATGTAGGTCACGCGCCCGTCCGGCGCGACGTCCTCGAGGTACGCGATGAACGCACCGTCTTCCTCGGTAGAGCTCAGGTACAGGGTGACTATCGGGTGCCCGGTCACCTCCGTATCTTCCGCGAGCGGCGCACTGGTGTAGGTCAGCAGCCTGCGATCCTCGTCCGCCCGGTCCGGGTAAACGACGTCGCCGGAGCCATTGTTCGTGTACCAGCGATTGTGCCGTCCGGTAGTCGCCTCGAAGTCGACGACGTAATCATCCGACCCGCTCGAGGCTTCCGGCGCATTCGTATCGAGCAGACCGCCTGCGGCAAAGTACCAGTCGCGGTAACCGAATTCGGGCGGCGGCCAGACTTCGGTCGTCGTCCAGCGGTCGGCGCCGAGCGTGTAATAGCTGATGCTGGATCTGGTCGCGTCGTCGGCTTCTGCGCGAAGGTACCGATCGAAGAAGGCAATCATCTGCGCGAACTGCTCCTCCGGCGACGGGGACACCGTCCGATCGTACTCGTGGAACGGATCCGCGTCGTTGCGAGCACCGTGGTCCCAGGGGCCTATGAAGACCTGCTGCGTGTTGCCGATCGTCATGTAACGGCCGAGCGCACCGTTGACGGTTGCCGCATCCTGCCAGCCGACCCGGACCAGCATCGCGGCGCCGGAGGCCTCGATATCGGCCAGGTGCCCTGCCGGGCTGCGCAGGTAACCGACGTTGCGCATCCCGCCTTCGCCGCCCCAGGGATCGTCGCGGAATTCGTACTCGAGCGCCGCTTCGTACGGGTGTACGTTCCCGGCATGTTCCGCCACCGCCTGGGCCAGCAGGCGGCCGTCGGGGTCTTCGTCCACGGGCTTGACGCCGAGCCAGCTATCGGTGAGTTCACGGCAGGCCTCACCCTCGAGTTCGCGCACCGCGCAAATGTCGTTGCGGTCCATCTCGTGGACGCGGTTGCCCCATTCCTCGAGGAAGCCGATCGTCAACACGCCACCCGGGAAGATGAGGTGGCCGAAATTATCGAAGTCGTTGAACAACGGCGCTATGGCCTTGACCGCCGGATGCCGGTTGATCAGCAGCATCTCGGCCGTATTACCGGCGTAGGAAACGCCGTAGGCGCCCACCCTCTGATTGGACCAGGGCTGCCCGACGATCCAGTCGACGACCTCCCCGTAATCCGTGGCTTCGTCGACGTTCATCTCGTACGGACGGGTTCCGAAGGACGCGCCGGCGCCGCGGGCATCGACCAGCACCAGCGCGTAGCCGGCTGCATTGATGGCCTCCGCTTCTGCATAGCGATTGTCGGACTCGATGCCCCCCGCCACCGACTGCAGGGCGCGCCAGTAGCGCGTCGCGTGGAGCAGCGCCGGGACGCCCTCGCCCGCCGCGAGTTCCGCCGGTAGCCACACGTCGACCGCGATGCGGACGCCGTCACGCATCGTCAGGTACAGGGACTCGTTGCGCGCGTGCTCTGCCGGCGCCGGTCCGGCCAGCATCGCCAGGACCAGCAGGACGACGAGCTTTCGAGTTGCCATGGCGAGACCTCGCTTACGCTGGGTCCCAGTCTTAGCACCGACCGGCCCGCCGAGGCAACGTGCCCGCCCCGCGGACAAGTCGGCGACCGGTTTTCGGCTCGACCGCAGCGCCGGGCAGCGGGCTCGCGCCCGGCTCAGGACGGTTGTGCGGCGACCAGCCCGGGGACCTCGGTCTGCCCGTCAAGAGCCTGGCGTGCCGCTTCCGGCAGCGCCGCGTGCTTGCCGGACAACAGCAGGTAAAAGACCGGCACCACGAACAGCGTGAAGACCGTGCCGAAACTCATACCGCCGACGATGACCCAGCCAATCTGGTGACGCGCTTCCGCACCCGCGCCGGATGCGAGCGCCAGCGGCACGGCGCCCAGCACCATCGCCCCGGTCGTCATCAGTATCGGCCGCAGCCTGAGCGAGGCCGACTCCAGCACCGCCTCGAGTCGTTCCATGCCGGCACTGCGCAGCTGGTTCGCGAATTCGACGATCAGGATGCCATGCTTCGAAATCAGGCCGACCAGCGTGACCGTGCCTATCTGCGTATAGATGTTCCAGGATCCCGACTGACGCCACCAGCCCAGGTCGCCGCCCCAGTTCAGCGCGGTAAGGCACAGGAACGCGCCAAACATCGCGAGTGGCACCGATACCAGGATGATCAGGGGATCGACGAAACTCTCGAATTGGGCCGACAACACCAGGTAAATGAACACGAGCGCCAGGATCATCAGCAGGACCGCACTCGACTCCGACTCGCGGAATTCGCGCGACTGTCCGCCCAGGTCGTAAAGTCCCTCAGGGGCCACCTCGGCCAGTGCGTCTTCCATCCAGTCGATTGCCTGTCCCATAGCGTAGCCGGGAACGAGGCCGGCGCTGATCGTCGCCGACCTCAGCTTGTTGAAGTGATTGAGCTCCTTGGCGGCAACGGTCTCGGTCACCGTTGCCAGGTTCTGCAGCTGGATCATCGTATCGCCCTGGCCCCGCACGAACACGCTGCTGAGGTCGGTCGGCGTATTGCGCGATCCCTCTTCGAGCTGAACGATGACGTCGTACTGTTCGGTGCCCATCTTGAAGCGCGTAACGTTGCGGCCACCGAACATCGTTTCCAAGGTCCGGCCGACCGCCTCGACGCTTGCACCGACCGACGCTACTTTCTCACGGTTCACGTCGATCTTGAGCTCCGGCTTGTTGAGCTTCAGGTCCGAGTCCGGGTTCGTCAGGTTCGGGTTCTCACGCATCTTCTGCAAGAGCCGGTTCACCATTCCGTCGAGCTCGTCCCAGTCACCCGTCGTCTGCACGATGAAGCGCAGCGGCTGGCCAAAATCGCGCTGTCCCAGCGGCGGCGGCGTGATCGGGAAAGCAAGCACGCCGGGGATGCCCATGAACCTGGGAAACAGCTCCTGCGCGATCTGGTGTGACGACCGCTCTCGCTCATCCCACGGCACGAGGCCGACGAACCCGATGGCCGTGGTTACGCCGGTGAACCCGACTATAGTCATGTAACGGTTATGCTCCGGGATCGTCTCGAAAAAACCTTCCATCTGTTGGGCATAGCGATCCGTGTAGCCGATCGTCGCACCCTCCGGGGCTGTCGCAAAGCCGATAACGATGCCCTGGTCCTCTGCCGGCGCGAGTTCATCCGGCAAAGCGATCAGCAGCGTGACCATGGCGGCGACGATCGTGACGGCGAGCGCTACCGCCACCCATTTCATACGCAGCACCCGCGCGAGAGCCGCGTGATAGCCGCGATCGAGGCCGCGGAGTATCGCCTCGCCCAGCTCGAAAATGCGTCCGTGCTTTTCTTCATGCCTCAGGAGCTTCGAACACATCATCGGCGAGAGCGTCAGCGCCGTGAACCCCGATATCAGCACGGCGCCGGCGAGCGTCAGCGCGAACTCGACGAAAAGCATGCCGCTGCGCCCGGTTGCGAATGCGAACGGGAAGTAGACCGCGGCCAGCGTCAAAGTCATCGCGATGATAGCGAAACCGATCTGACGGCTCCCCTTGAAGGCGGCCTCGAGAGGCGGCACGCCCTCTTCGATGTGCCGGTAGATATTTTCGAGCATCACGATCGCATCGTCGACGACCAGGCCGATCGCCAGCACCATCGCCAACAACGACAGCGTGTTGATGGTGAATCCGAACAGGTACATCATCGCGAACGCGCCGATCAGCGATACCGGGATCGTGACCATGGGCACCAGCGCCGCACGCCAGTTGCGCAGGAACAGGAATATCACGAGCACGACCAGCAGGATCGCCTCGAGCACCGTCGTATAGACCTCGGCCACCGATTCTTCGATGAACACGGTCGTATCATGCGCGATGTCCACGCGCATGCCCTCGGGGAGGGTCCGCGTAATCTCGGGCAGCATTTGCTTCAGGGCCCTGGAGATGTCGAGCGGGTTCGCTACCGCCTGCTTGACGACACCGAGAGGCACCGCATTGCGCTGCATGAAACGGGCCCGGAAGCGCGAATTGTCGGCGCCGAGTTCTATGCGTGCTACGTCGCCGAGACGAACCAGGAATCCGTTCGTCTCCTTGACGATGATCTGTGCGAATTCCTCCGGTTCCCGGAGATCCGTTTCCGCAAGCACCGTGAACTCGCGGAGGCTGCCCTCGACGCGGCCCGCCGGCACCTCGATATTCTGGCGCCGCAGCGCATTCTCGATGTCCTGCGGCGTCAGCTCGAACCCGGCCAGGCGATCCGGACTGAGCCAGACCCGCATGGCGTAGCGATTGCCGTAGACGGACGCCTCCGCGACCCCGGGTATCGTCTGGATCCGGTCCTTGACCAGGCGGATGGCGATATCGGCGATCTCGACTTCGTTGTGGCGATCGGACGAGAAACCGAGGTAGATGATCGGCTGCGCGTCGGCTTCCTGCTTCTGTACGATCGGTTCGTCGGCCTCTTCGGGCAACAGGCCACGCGCCTGTGCAACCCGGTCACGCACGTCGCTCGCGGCCGCGTCGGGAGCGCGGTCCAGGCGGAAGCGTACCGAGACCTGGCTGGATTCGGCGCGGCTGACGGAGCTGATATAGTCGATCCCTTCGATGCCCGACAGCGCGTCTTCGACGGGTTTCGTTATTTGCGACTCGATGACCTGGGCGTTCGCACCGGGATAAAACGTCGAAACCGTGACGATGGGCACGTCGACATTGGGGACGAGCCGGACGGCGAGCCGGTCGTAGCAGATCAGGCCGAGCAACAGGATGATCAGGTTCATCACGGTGGCGAGCACCGGACGACGAATCGATATATCGGACAACTGCATGGCTACTGGGCCTGGTCGGCCGACGATCCCGGCCGGACCGTCCGCACGGACGCGCCGTCAAACAGCTTCATCTGGCCGGCGGTCACGACCTCCTCGCCGGCCTCGATCCCGGCGACGATTTCGACCCGGCCCGGCGTGCGCTGCCCGATCTCGACATTGCGACGCGTCGCCTTGCCGTCGGCGACCACGTAAACGGTTTTTAGCTGCCCGATCGGCCAGATAGCCTGCTCGGGTAGCATCAGTGCATCGGGCTTCACGTCCAACGTCACTGAAACCTGCGCAAACAGTCCGGGACGCAGCCGGAGGTCCGGATTGGGCAGGCTCGCCCGAATCGTGACGTTATGACCCGCGACATTTATCTGTGGCGCGATCGCGGTGATGAGTCCCCGGAACACCTCCCCGGGAAACGCGCCGACGGTGATGTGTATGGCCTGGTCCGGCTTGATCCTGGCGAGCAGGGTCTCCGGTACGCTGAATTCGACACGCAGCGGGTCGAGCCGCACGACGCTGACGAGCTCCTGGCCGATAGTCGCGTAGTCGCCGACGTTGATTTGCCGCAGGCCCACGAAGCCATCGAACGGGGCGCGGATAACCGTCTTGGACAGGCGGGCCTGCGACGACAACAGGCGCGCGACGCTGACGTTGTAATTGGCGCGCGCCGTATCGAAGTCGGTGTCCGAGATCAGCCTCTCCTCGATCAGCCGCTGTGCGCGCTTGTAAGCCGCCTCGGCCTGCTCCGCGGTGGCCCGAGCCTCGTTGACCTCAGCCTCCAGCACTGTCGCCTCGATCGAGAACAGCCGGTCACCCCGCGACACGCGTTGCCCGTCCTCGAAGTGCCGCTCGAGGATCTGTCCCGGGAGCTCTGCCCGCAGCATGGCCGATGCGTCAGCCAGCACTGTGCCGACGGCCTCGACGGTCGCTTCGAGCACGGAAGGCTCGACGATAATGCTTTCCACGCTGATTTCCCGCCCGCCGGGCGGACCGCCCTGGGCCAGCAGCAGCGACGGCACAAGCAGGATCAGGCTGACAAACAGGCGATTGGAGGGCATGGACAAGCTCGGTCGGCGGACGCAGGGCGTCGTTTTTTACCTTGGTTTTGCCGGCATTCCGGCCGTCCGGGCGGGCGGACGGCACACTATACAGCTTTCAGTCGCTTTATCGACCGCAAACCTGCGCAATGGTTGCACCTTTCCAATTCCGAGCCAACCGGCTCGACGCGAATGCCGATCAAATCGACTCCGGCGACCGGCTCGCTAACCGAAGTGCCTCCGCCACACCGGGCCGCAATCCGGCCTCGCAGCGAGAGCTGCGACGATCGCCTC
>JAOUIH010000002.1 GCA_029884165.1 Gammaproteobacteria bacterium
CGCGAGGCGACACTTCCTGCGCGCCTACGAACTGAGCCCGGACGACGAGAAGCTGCGGATCCTCGCGTCGAACGCGCTGGCGGAATCGGAGCCGGTCTCCCCCGCCCCGTCGCCGGGCTGGTCGGGCCTCCTGGGCCTGCGCGCCGGCCACGACAGCAACGTCGCCCTGCGCGACGAACTCGGCTTGCCCGCCGGGCAAACGGCGGATAGCCCGATGTCGGACGTGTTCGCATCGTTCCAGGGACCGTGGCGAAGTTCCGGCGGACTCAGGGCCGAAGGCAGCGCCTACCTCGTTCGTTACTTCGACGCTACCGAGTTCGATCAGGCCGCGCTGCAGCTCGGTGCCGTCTACGACTGGCGGCCCGGGGACTGGCGCGCCGAGCTGGGTGCCGACTGGGGCTACAGCACACTGGACGGCGAGGAATTCGAGCGCTCGGTCGCGGCGAGGCTGCGCGTCGCGCACGGACTCGGCCGGCGCGGGCGGCTGGAGCTGCGCTTTCGCTTCGAGGACATCGACGGAATAGACGCGTCCTTCGCCGGCATCGCGGGCACGCGGCAGCGAACGGAGCTCCGTTACCGCTGGTTCGAAGACGACCTGTACTTCGCATTGCGTTACGGCGTCGAGTCCAACGACCGAGACGATCCGGGCGTTTCACCGGATCGTCACAGGATTACCGCCGATGCGCGCTATCAGCCCGAACGCGGCTGGGGCTTCGAGGCCGGCATCGAGCTGCGCAGCAGCGAATACGACCGGCTCGACACGCCGCGGGACGAAGACCTCGCGTCCGCCGGCATAGCGCTCACGCGGACGCTGCCCGGCGACTGGCTGCTGCTCCTGCAGCTCCGCTACTCCGAGAACGACTCGTCGGACCCGGACTTTTCGTACGATCGAACGCAGCTGACGCTGGGCACCTACAAGCTGTTCTGATTCGACCGCAACGCCACCGCGATCAGTCGGCGCTCACTCGTATCGTGTGCGTCGCACTCACCAGTTCGATCACCGGCGCTTCGGCCAGGGGCTCCAGGTCGTACACCTTCGCGATGAACTCCGGGTTGGCCTTGCGGAAGAGCAGTCGGGCGGTCACGCGCAGTTCGGTCAGCTCCGGGTTCCGGATCGAAAAGACCACGTCGGACGTGCGTTCGCCAGGCCCCTCCTCGCTGGCCGACTGGGACAGCCTCGGCCGGGCGATGCCCGGGCAGCGGAATGGTACGTCGACAATGTCGGCGTCACCACTGCGGATCGTCCGCCGATAGCTGGCGCCGACGACGTCCCAGAGATTGTGCCGATCGACCGGCAAGCCCTGCCGATCGTACCAGTCCGCCTTGTAGACAACGGGGGCATCGATCGAAGGCGCGACCGAGTTTTCCGTCCCCAGTTCGAGGAGCCGATTGCCGAGATTGTCGTCGACCGTCAGCTCGATCCAGCTTTCCAGCACATCGAGCGGGCCGGCCGGGAAGTCGTGACCGGTCTTGTTGTTATGCAGTTGCAGCTTGATGTTGACCAGTTCGCCCGGCCGGATCCTGTCGGGCGCGAGGATATCCAGCTTGACTACGGGACCCGTCACCCACTTGTGCTCGATCTCCGGCACGTCTATCTCACCGCGCATCCAGGCGATGGTCTGGCGCGCCTGCTCTTCGCCTCCGGGCAGATCCATCGTCATCGGTATGTACATGTTGCTGGCGAGCATGCGATGGCTGCGATGCTTGCCATCGTCCGCCGAGCGATAGCTGTCCCACTCGCTGCCTCGTGCCGGGTCGTCGCTTGCGACCAGCGGCATATGGCACTCGCGGCAGTCGATCGTCTTCGGATCGCCCTCCCCGTGGTACCAATCGCTGGACCGCCAGCTGTCGTACTCGTTCTGCTCCTGCGCGATGCCGGCGACCGTCGCTTCTCCCGGCGGCGGGACCTGCTTGTGGCAGGCCGCGCAGAAATCGCTGCTCCGGTACAGCGGGCGCGAGTACTCCGCTATGTGCTGGTCCGGGTAGCTGCGGATCAGGAATTTGCCGAGCATCTCGCCCAGTCCGCCTTCGGCACGCTCGTACAGGTAACGCCCGGGCACGCCGAGCACGAAGCCGCCGTTGCCTGCCGTGTCCGTTTCCACGATGCCATGGCAGACCAGGCAGGAATTGCCCTCGTAGGTCACCATGTCCTCGCCCATCGGTGCTTCCGCATGACGCGCCCCGCTGAAAAGCGCGACCGGGTCGTGGCAGCCGGCGCAGGAGCGGGTCTCGGCCGGGCCCTTGCTCTCGGCAAGCAGCTTCTGGACCCGCACGAAGACGACGTCGATCGCCGAGTAGCCGTGCGCGCTGGCCTGCCATTCGGCATAGATGGCCTCGTGGCAACCGCCGCTGCCGCAGCCTGCCGAGCCGGTCAGCGCCTCTGGCCGGAGCGCACCGGTTTCTCGCTGCTCACGGGCCGCGCGGGCCGCGAGCTCGTCGATGCGCTCCGCGACGGCCGGGACGATCTCCAGCTGTTCGACCAGCGTGCGGCTGGTATCCCGGATGCCGGCACTGCGCGGTGCGTCGAGTGCGGCGCGAAATGCCTCGAGTCCTTCGGCATCGAGCTCGGCCGCCAGGCCCGCCAGGAAATTTTCCTGCCATGGCGGTCGCGCCAGGTCTGCGCGGCTCGGCCAGAAGGGGTGGTCTTCGCCATACGGCCAGCCATAGTCGTCCCCGAACGCCTGGAACGGCACCGTGGACTCGACACCACTTGCCAGCCAGCTGGTTGCCAGGAACAGGGTCAGCACCAGCGCAGCGCCGGTGGCCACGAAACGCTTTCGCGCAGGGCGCCGCGCCGTCGGCGCCGCGCTGCGATAGCGGGCCAGGATTGGCAGCAGGTGGACGATGATCAGCACGCCCAGCGCAATTCCTAGCAGCATGTGCGCCAGGTTCGCAAGCTGGCCGACTTCGCTGCCGAACATCGCCTGGGCCGCGACAAAGAGTCCGGTCGACAGGCCGAGAATGAGCAAGACCAGCGCGGCTAACGCGATACGGTCGTAGGGCGGCACGATGCTCGCTTTGCGCCGCTTCCAGTGCAGGCAGACCGCCACGCCGATCGGGGCCGTCGCAACGAGGCCGACAACGCTGTGCACGATGATCGAATACTGGACGTAGGTGCCGAAGGGCAGCACCAGGACCGCGAGACCCGACAGAAGCAGGTAGATCACGACTGATGTCGCCATCCAGGTCAGGAACGATCGATAGTCGATAATGACGTCGCCGCCGCCGGCAGCCTGGGTGTTGGGCTCCATGTTTTTCCTCAATGCTTCTTTGTCGCTCGGGTCCACGTCAGTATCCGATGCCGATCATTCGCAGCGCTCGTTCGTAATTCATGTTCGCGTCGCGCATGCTCGCGAGCGCCTGGTCCCAGTCGCCGGTCTCCGCGCTCCGGGCAGCCTGGGCCGCGTAAGATTCCGCGGCTGCCAGCGAATCGGCGAACAGCTGCCGGCCGGCGTGCGACGGCTGGCGATCGCCGGCCAGGTTGAGCATAAGCATCTGATAGCCTTTGTACTGCTCGACGAGGTAGTCGTACTCGTCCTGCGGCCCCGCGAAATTTTTTTCGTAGTAAACGGTCCGCTGGTCGTAGATCGCGACGAGACGGCGCTCCAGCCGATCCGCAACCGGCAGCAGCAGCCTCGACGCAGCCGCGTAATCTCCACCAACGGCGAATTCCTCGGCGCGCTGGACCTGGCGCCGGATGCCGGCCAGGTCCGCCTCGCCCACACCACGCAGTTCCTCCGGTTGCGATTCCAGCGACTGGAGAAAGGCCTGGGTGCGCTCATGCAGGCGCTTGTAGTCCAGGTCGCCGCCCGCCGCGGTTCCTTTCGCCAGCTTGAATGCCTCCGCGGCCAGCGCCAGTCCTTCGCTCGCAAGTTCTGCCGCGACGGCGTCGCAGCCGGAATCGAGCGCGGCGCTTGCCGTTACGATTCGGGCCCTGGCACCCGTTATGGCCTGTTCCGCCTCGGCATTGCCGCTCTCCATCACGCGCTGCACGGGCCTGGCCTCGCCTTCGACCATGCGCGCAAGCAGGACCAGTCTCTGCTCTGCCTGCTTGCGCGCCCCGGCATCCGCCGCCGGCTGACAGTCCGGGGATTGCGCCTGCGAGTTGCCGGCCAGCAGCGCCGTGAGCGCCGCCAGCGCGCGCGGCCAGCGGCGAGATCCGGCGCTCATGGTGTTCGCTCCGGGAGTTCGGGCGAGAGTTCGGACTCCCACTGCCGCATCGCAGACTGTGCGCGGGACAGGTAGGGATCGTCGCCCGCGGCAAGGTGCGCGAAAGCCTGCATGGCCGCGAGCGCAGCGCGCGTGTCGCCGCGCCCGTCCTCGGCCAGGGCCAGTCCGTAATACGCAGTATGGAGCGTCGGCCGCAGGTCCGTTGCGCTCTCGAAGAAATCCGTTGCCGCGTCGTATTGCCCCAGGCCGACCAGCGCGTAACCCATGTTCGCGTGCGCTTCCGGGAGACCCGGGTAAATCTTCAGCACCTCGTGCAGTGCGCTCACCGCGTAATCGTACTGTCCCGCCTGCAGCATGACGACCGCTTGCTGGAAATTCTGATGCGCGAGCTGGGCGGCCTCGTCGCCGACGAGCGGGTGCGCGTCGGCGACGACGGTCTGCGCTGTGCTTCGCAACGTGTCTCCTGCGCCCAGGCGATCCAGCACGAATCCGCCCAGCAGCACGACGATCGCCGTAAGCGGTATCAGGGTCCTGCGCCTGTCGATGCGCCGTTTCACATGACCCCCTTGTGCGGCGCCAGGCTGATGAACGGCACGCCGAAAAACGTCAGGAAGGCGAGCGCAAATATCGCGACTACGCCCGCGCGGGCCAGCGAATCCGGCATGCGCCGGAACGTGACCCGGGCATGCAGCAACAATGCCATGGCGAGCCAGGTGACGAATGCCCAGGTCTCCAGCGGGTCCCAGGCCCAGTACCGGCCCCAGGCGCTGTGCGCCCAGACTGCGCCGGCGATCAGCATGAAGCTGTGGCAGACGAACCCCAGCGACAGGAGCTGCCACATCGCAGCCTTCAGGTCGGCCTGCGCGCCCGATCGGGCGAGCGCGACGATCGCGCAGCCGGCGGCCAGCATGGCAAGTCCGAGGAACAGCTTGCCGGTGAGCACGTGCAGCCAGAGCCACGGATTGTCGAAGGTCGGCGGCAAGGGCTCCGCGGCTGCCGGCGCCAGCAGCAGCCAGATGCCGAGCGCCGCGAGGAAGGGCAGGATCACCGCCGCCGTCGAGCGCAGCAGCGGCGCCATCAGGCCGGCAGCGAGGAACAGTAGGGCCAGGCTGAACAGGTTGCTGAGCAGGACGTCATACAGCGTCAGGAACGGGCCCTGCTCCTCGCGTTGCCAGCGTCCCGCGATGGCGGCCAGCAGCGCGAGCGTCGCGAGCGTCAGCGGGAGATAAACCGGCAGGACGGGTCGCAGTCCGCGCAGGCGCGCCGCCAGCTCCAGCACGGCAGCGATCGCGAGCAGCGTGACCGCCGCGACCAGCATGCCGTGCTCGAGGCCCGCGGTCATGCGACCTGCTCCGCGGCGCCGGCCCGGCCGGGCACCCGCGTCTCCGCCTGCCCGAACTTCTGCAGGAAGTGTACCGCCAGCGCGCCGAGCGCGAGGAAGGCTGCCGCCAGGGTCCATGGCAGCAGCGGGTTGGCGTCGATCCGGTAGCCCATCCAGAGCCGCAGCTCGGCAACCGTCAGCCGCCCGCCCCGGAGCGCGAGCGTGCCGCCCGGCCCGACGCGTTCCGCCGCCCGCCCGGCGCGTCGAACGACGACTTCGAAGTCGGACGAGGGACGGCGAAGCGTCCACGGGCCTCGTTCCGGCACGCGGTCGGGGAGCACGAGCTCGACGTCGAGCGCTTCGCCGGCCGGCGTCGTCCAGGCGTTGCGCTGCTTCCATTCGAACTCCGGAAAGGACGGGAAATTCATCGCACCGGCAGTCGGTTTTGCAATGCCGTCGTCCCAGACCAGCACGAGCGCGTAGCCCTTGTTGAAGGTCGCCAGCAGCCGATAGCCGCCGATCTCCGCGGCGACCCGGTCACCGACCAGCCGACGCTCGCCGGCGAGCAGGAGCTCGCTCCGTGTCGCCGCCCGCTGCAGCCCGGCCCGGTAGTCGACTTCGATCGAGCCCTGCTCCACGTCGATCGAGGCGAGCCGATCGCGATGCAGCCAGCCGCGGCCGATCGTTTCGACGCGGCCGGCATCGAAGCGTTCGCCCTCGACCAGTTCGACCCGTCCCTCGAAGCGCGCGAAGAGGCCGGCCGCGGCGAGCAGCAGCACCGCCAGCAGCCCGACATGAAACACGAGCAGGGCCGATTGCAGCCGAAAGGCACGATTCGTCAGTATCGCGGCGAGCAGGTTCAGCGCGAGGAGCGCCAGCGGCAGCGCCACCCAGTACAGGGCGGTCCCGCCGGACCGGTAGGTCGCGAGCACGGTCGCAATCAGCGCCGCGATGCCGGCCAGCGTCAGGCGCAGCGACGCGAGACGAGTCGATAACGCGCTCACGGCGGGTTCTCGCAGACGTTTCGCATCCAGTCCCGGGCCGTACCGCCCTGCCCGCTGGCCGAACCGCAATCCTGCACGCGCCAGGTCCCGCTGGTCCGGAAGTTCAGGATCTTGAGCTTCGCGTTCATGTAGTAGGGGCCAACGTCGTAGGTTTGCGCGCTCGACCCGATTGGAACCTCGGTGCCCGGTGCCAGCCCCGCCTCCGGCCCGACGTCGTTCAGGTTGACGAGCAGGGCCTTGTTCTTCCAGCCGTGCGGCACGGCGACGTGGCACCAGCTGCACTGCAGGTTGCGACCGAGTCGCTTCGCATGGAACGCATGCAGGTTGGTGTCGTCCGCTCCGCCGAAGCCGCTCTCGAACCCGCCTCGGTCCCCTTCGTTCGCCTCGGTCGCGTAGTTCGTATGGTTGTGGCAGCGGAAGCAGAGCCCGGTGTTGTTGGCGCCGCTCGTCGCCGTCCAGGTCCCTTTCAGCAGGAAGTCGTTCTCGGAGCCGTGCGGCCCCCAGGGACTGGTCCCCGGCGGCACGACCGTTCCGTTGGCGGTGTTGCGCCCGTGACAGTCCGAGCAATACATCGTCTGGCTGCCGATGCTGGCGCCGTTCCAGGGTGCGAGGAACAGGTTGGTCGTGGCGCTCATGTTGCGCACGGCTGCGCTGCGGCCCGTGCTGTCGATGACCGGGTGCCAGGAACGGTGATTGCCGCCGGTCTCGCCGCGGTCGCCGAGCGGGGCCTGGAACTCCATCGCCTGGTTCGTGTACTGGTCCAGGTTGTTCGTGCCGGCGGCCGTCCCGCCGCCGGAGTCGCCCGGGCCGGGTCGGCTGCCTATGGGGTAGACGCCGTCGTCGTCGTAGGCGTAATCCGAGTGGCATTTCAGGCAGACCTGGTATTCGCGCGTCACGTGATTGCTGGTCACGGCGTCGCTGGCCCCGGTGCCGCCGTCACCGCTCTTGACCTCGTAGGACGTCGGCTGCGACAGGAATGCGGTCCCGCCGTAGACCGGCTCCACGCCCCAGGTCCCGCGCAGCGCGCCGGAAGCGATATTGCTGTGCCCGCTCGCGTGCTCGTGCGCGCTCAGCGTTGCACTGCCGAGCCCGTTGAACAGCGAGTTCCTCATTACGCGATGCGGGCTGTGGCAGTCGGTGCACTCCGCGTGCCGGTTGACCAGGTTGGTCTTGCCGAGCAGCACCTGTGACTCGGACAGGTCGTTATCCGTGACGTCGTGCACCTCGATGCCGGCACGCTGGTCGGTCGAGCTGATCGGCATGCGGATAGCCAGCGAGAACTCGCCGGCGATATTCCGGATGGCTCCGCCCGCATTGGTCACGACCGGCGCGGCACCGTGGCACTGGTAGCAGGTCTCCTCGATCGCGGACTCCCCGCCGGACTTCGGAGTGCCTGGCGCGTCGGTACCCTCGCGCAACAGGCGGCGCGAGCCGTGCACGCTGTGGGTGTCGTGGCAGTTCAAACAGCCGGCCTGCCAGACCGGCAGCCCGGCCGGGAACTCGCGCAACGATGCCGGCTGGGCCAGGTAGGTCTCGTCGGCGACTATCGTGCTGGCGTGCGCCGAGCCCGACCAGCCGTCCTTGTCGTGGCAGGCGAGGCAGTTGATGTCCAGGGTCTCGTCGAAGCTGCCGTCGGCCGGTTGCGACTGCTGGAAGCGCTGCAGGCGCAGGAACTTGTTGGTCGGCGTGACCGAGGCGTCGATGACGTGCGGATCGTGGCAGGTCCCGCACTGCACCTGCCCCTCTCCCGCGGGCCCGGTTGCCTCCAGCGGTACCGGCGGACGGACGCCGGGCGCGCGTATCCCGATGTGCGCTGCGACGGCCGGATCGAACAATTCGCCGTCGACGGCCGCAAGCGTCGTATCGTAGGTGAGCGAGATGGGATGGTCGTTCCGGAGATCCGTGCCGAGATTGCGCGTGAAACCGGTCAGCTCGCCCTGGCCCGGCGGCATCGTGCCACCGACCGCGGTGCCCGTCAGGTCGATCGTCACGTTTTGCTGCCCGCCGAGCACGTTGACCGCGCCGAGCGCGAGCGTGCCGTCGTGGCAGGACAGGCACAGCTTCGAACTGCCTGCCGGTTGGGCGAGGGTGCCCGCGATCGTCTCCGCATCGAGCGAACTCGACGTGTAGGTCGTGTACGTCTGGCCGGATAGCTGCCGGTTCCAGAGCGGCGCGCCCGGCGCATTCGTCGCAGCGTGCGGCGTGTGGCAGAAGACGCACACCTGCGTCTCGGTCGAGGCGCTCACGTTGCCGGTGCCCGATGCCGACAGGTTGTGCCGGGTCGCCGCCACGTCGCTGACGTTCTGCGCGTGGGCCGCGCAAACGCCAAGCGCTGCCAGCAGCACCAGGGCAGGCCGCCGCATCAGCCCGGTTCCCCAACGTAGTCGATGACCACGATGCGCCCGTTGAACATGTCGGCGACGAACAGGCGCTGCCCGTTGTCGGTCCAGGCGCCGGCCGGCAGGAAGAACTGGCCGGCCCCGCTGCCGCTGCCGCCGATCGGCAAGAGCAGTTCGCCGGACGCGTTGAAGACCAGCAGGTGATCGTAGTAGGACTCGATGACGTAGACGTTACCGTCGCGGTCCGCCACCACGCCCTTCGGGCGCACCAGGTTACCGAGGTACAGACCGCGCTGCCCGATGCTCGTCAGCACCGAACCGTCGGGCGCGAGCACCTGGACACGCGAGTTCAGCGTGTCGGTGACGTAGAGGCGGCCATGGGCGAAACAGAGGTGCGTCGGCCCGTTGAATTCGCCCGGTCCGGTGCCGCGCCTGCCCAGCGTGCGGAGCCAGCTGCCCGTGTCGTCGAATACCTTGATATCGTGCGCGGCCGTGTCGGCCACGTAGAGTTCGCCGTTCGACGGGTCGCGCGCGAGCCCGGTCGGGCGAGTCAGCACGCCGCGCCCGAGCTCGCCGATCGGCCGGCCTTCGGCGTCGAGCCGAACGACGTAACCGAGTTCCGAATCCGCGACAAGGATGCTTCCGTCCGCGGCGCCGGCGATGCCGACCGGGGACCGGAACGCGAGCCCTGCGCCGGCGTCGTTCCAGGCCAGCAGGCGCCCGGCCGCCTCGTCGAATACCAGCAGGCCCTCGCGGCCGGCGTCGGTGACGAGGATGCGTCCGCCGCCGTCCACCATGCCGGATTGCGGCCGCACGAGCTCGACGACGTTCGTTCGGCGGCCGCCGAGTCCGACGATCCAGCGCAGCAGCCGGGTCGCCGAACCTTCTTCGGCGCCCTCCGCCCGTCGGAAGTTGGACTCGCCGACCAGCTCGCCGGCGTAGACCAGGCGTTGCGGTTCCGGCGGCCCCGGCCAGCCGACCCGTTCCGGCGGCTCGTCGCCCGCGGGGAACCAGGCCATCTCCTGCGGCACCGTGGCGCAGCCCCCGAACAACAGGCCCAGCGCGAAGATGGTCGCAGCGTGTCTCAACGCGGACACCCCGGCTCCACCAGGTACACCTGTATGCCCGCGGCGCCGGCCGCGACATACAATTCGTCGCCGTCGATCCAGAGATCGGTGACGGCGGGGTTGATCGAGGCATCGAACGGTACCCGCATGCCATGACCGAACACGCCGCCGAGCCCCACGAAGAGGCCCTGTGGATGACCGTCCGCGACGAACACGCGGCCGCATTCGTCGACCGTCATTGCAACCGGCGCTACCAGGTCATCCTCGCCATAGCCGCCGAGCGGCCGACCGGCGAGGTCGAAATGCACGACCTCCTGCAGACCGCCGTCGAGCACGTAGACGCCATTGCCTCCACCGCTGATCGCCTGCATCGTGCTGGCAATCCGCGGCCCGGCAATGTTCGATCCCAGCACGGCCGTGGGTCCGCCCATCGAATCGAAGACGACGAGCTGCGCGGTCAGTTCGTCCGCGACGACGAGCGTCGCGTCCCAGTTCGTCAGTGCGAGATCGACGGGCGCCGGCAGCAGGCTCGAGTCTGAGAAATGACGGCGGGGCGCGCCGGTATCCGACAGCTCGATCACGGCCCGCTCCTGGCGGTCCACGACATAGATGAGCAGGTCGCGCGTCACGTGCAGGCCGCGCGTCGTGGGGTCGCCGAGCGGATACAGGAGTTCGGCGCGCGTCAGCGACGGGTCGATCCGGACGACGCCGCCGGCCGCACTGTCGACCACGAAGACGCTGCCGCCGCGCGCTGCCACGGCCGCCGCGTACCCCAGCTGGTAGCGGCCGCCGCCGAACATCGGAGCCAGCGTCTGGGAGCCTATCGTCGCAATCAGGGCCAGGCTGACGTCATCGTCGGGGACCTCGGGCATGTCGATGCCTGCAAGCTCTTCGATCGAGCAGGCCTGCAGGAAAACGAACACGCCCCCGAGCAGCGCGGCGGCCGCCGCTGCCCGTCCCGGTTCACCCGGTACACGATGCTGCTCGCAATTTGCCGATACGCCCATGAGCCCCCCGGTCGTTCAGTACTTTCCCGGCCCGCCGGTCTGGTGGCCGCCCTGTATGCCGGTCGCGAGACCGGGCCTCCCGGAATGGCACAGGTCGCAGTTGTCCACGGACCAGGCCGTCTGGCCGTCGTGACAGGCTCCGCAGTATTCGCCGTTCGTGATGCTGTCCATGCGCATGCTGTTCGAGCCGACGCGCATCTCGATGCCGAGTTCGACGTGACAGACAGAGCACCGGAAGCGGATACGATGAAACCAGTGCGGAAAGATCACCGGCGCCACGCCCTCGGCTTCCGAGCGGCTGTTCAGGATGACATCCGCGTACTCGCCCCAGGCGAAGGCGACCGGCAGGAGGCCGGCGCAGAGTATGCCGATCCGGCGCCCGCGTGCGCTCGGACTCACGGCAATGTACCGCCAGGCCTGGCGCCCGAGACAGTGCTGGAATCCGTGTTGTGGCAGCGATTGCACTCGGTCAGCGGGAATGCGACCGCGCCATGGCAAACGCCGCAGTACTGCCCGTCCAGGATCTTGCCCATGTTGATCGCGTTCGCGCCCGCCACCGATACGAACAGTTTCTCGTGACAGGTCTCGCAGCCCATCCATTCGCTGTGGGGCCGGTGCGGAAAGCGCACGTAGGGAAGCGGCATGGTATCGAGCATCAGCACGTCGTCGTCGAGAATCTCGTGTTCGCGGTCCTCGCGCAGACTGCTGCGCGGGCTGATGATGCCGCGCTGCAGCGCGGTCACCCAGTTGACCATGTTGCCTGCCGTGTCTGGCGGAAGCAGCGCGAGTGCCTCCTCGGGATCCTGCAAAACGCGCAGTGACGGATTGGAGGGATCGTGCAACTGGTCGTTGCGCAGGGTCTTCCAATTGCCGGCTGCAATACCGGCCGCAAGGGTCAACAGCAGCGTCGTCAGCAAAACCAGTGCAGGCTTCTGTCTCATGCCGTCCTTACCCCGGGATATAGACGCCGGCGCTCCGGATCGCGCGTATCAGTTCTTTCGTCGACTGCTCGAGCAGTTCGATCGCCTCATCGTAACGCTCGCGGCCTGCGGCTGCCTCCGCCTCGCCGCGTAGATCCTCGGCTTTCGAGATGAACACTCCGGCGGTAGCCCGGGCCCGCTCGTCCTCCATCTTCTCGGCGAGCAGGACCTGGATCAGCATGCGGTGCGTGTCGTTGCGATCGAGCTCGTACAGGTACTCGTCCTGCGGGGTCTCGAACCTGAGTTCGCGCACCAGCGTCTCGCCCTCGCGCAGCGACTCGACCGACACCTTGACAGTTTCATAGGTACTGTCGAGCGCCGCGCGCGCTTCGTCCGCCTTGCCGGCCAGCAGCAACTGATCCGCCGCCTCGAGTTCTTTGGCGACGCGGGCCTGCAGCGCGCGATGCTGGTCGGCGAGTCCCTTCTCGGTGGCAATGCGCTCGTGCGCCACGGTCAGCGCTTCGACGCTCTCCCGTCGCCGCGCAAAGTCCGCAGACTTCTTCTGCGTAGCCTGGCCGCCGTCGCCGGCCGCCTGTACCGCTGCCTGCATGCTGTGAACCGCCTCGTTGAGTTCCGCCTCTGCCGCTGCAGCATCGCCCGACTCGTTCATGCCTTGCGCCGCCGCAAAGTGTTTCTCGGCCTGGGCCTTGAGCGCCAGCGCCTCGGCCTTGCCGCTCTCCTCGACCTTGCGCGCCGCCGACGATTCGAAGATCAGCTTCTCGACGAAGCTCAGCCGCGATGCGATCGCGGCTGAGGACAACGGCTGCGCCGTGGCGGCCTCCACCTGCACGGCCAGCACTGCGAACGCCAGCGCCGACACCAGGATCCTGAGATTGCGGTACTTCATTTCGGTTACTTACTCCATGTCTCGCTTTATTGCCTTGCGGCCGCTTCCTTGGGCTGGGAATGACAGCGCCTGCACTCCGACACCGGGAACGCCACCTTGCCGTGGCACACCCCGCATTTTTCGCCCAGCAGGATGGACGCCATGCTGATCTGGTTCGCTCCCTTCATCGGGATGAAGATCGCCGGATGGCAGTTGGCGCAGTCCAGCCACTCCGTGTGCTGCTTGTGCGGGTACACCACGTTGGGCATCGACCCCTTGACCTCGCGCACGATGTTCATGTCGAGGACGATCGGCGCTGCGTTCGGGTTGCTCACGCTGTACCAGGGCGCGATTCCGCCGTCGTCGAGCGCCTGGTTCCAGTTCACGTAGTTGCCGGAGTTCGACTTGGCCAGCGGATCGAACGCTTCGAGCGGGGTCTGCAGCAGTGCGGTGCCGTCGCTCGTCGGGTCGTGGATGCCGTCGGTCGCCGGCGGCGCATTGCGCTCGGAGGCGGGTTTCAGCAGCCGGTTGAACGAGTTCGGATTGGACTGGGCCTCGGCATAGCGCATCGCAGCGAACATGCTTGCCGCCACGAACAGCGCAATGAAGCCGACGAACCCGGCTTTTTTCGCGAGCGACGTCATCAGTCCTCGCTCCCCGCATCCGGCTGCGTGACCGAGCCGGGCGCAACCGGCGCGACGAGTTTTTGCGACGTGCTGTTGTGCACCTGGGTCGGCGTGTTCGGCATGCCCGAATGGCACAGATCGCAGTTCTCGATGGACCACGCGACGTTGCCGTCGTGGCAGGCGCCGCAATATTCGCCGTCGATGATCTTCAGCATGTTGATCCCGTTGCCGCCGGCCTTGAAGGCGAAACCCAGGTCGCCGTGGCAGACCTTGCAGCGGAAACGGATGCGGTGAAACCAGTGCGGGAACACGACGGGCCGCATGCCGGCATCGTCCGAAAACTCGTTCATCACGACGTCGCCATACTCGGCATCAGCCGGGTTCAGGTAGGTGACCGCCGTCGCCGCGGAGGCCGCCAGCAGTGTGAACAGGATGATCTTTGCTGCTTGCATCTCTTCGTTTATTCCCGTTGGTTTTTTCGTCGTGCTGCCCCGTGCGTTACAGGGCGCCATAATACCGCCGCACCTGCAGAAATACCTGAGTCATCCAGTCACTGTTGATCTGCCGGACGTCGGCGTTCAGCCTCAGCTCCAGTCGCCCGACCCGGTACTCTAGCCGGTTGCGCCAGATGCGGTCGTCACGCTTCGGGTCCACGCCGATTGTCATATCGAACGGATCGTCAGTCTGGAAGTCCGTGCTGAGCCAGCGCAGCTCGGACATGAAGTTCAGCATCGACACGTCGAACAGGTCGCGTTGGGCGAAACTCAGGTTCGCGCTGTAGCTCAGCGAGCTGTTCTCCCTGTCGGTGGCGCCGGGCTCGCTCTGGGCATTCCTGCCAGCTTGCAGCGTTATGCTGCCGTTCCACGACCTCGTCCTGCTGGCCTGCCTGCGAATCGACGCCTGCAGGTTCGCGAGCTGGAAAGAATTCTCGATGCCGTTGACCAGGCGGCGATCGGTCAGCGAGAAGCGCAGGTAGGAGCTGGTGCGTCCGTTCTGACGGCTGAGAGTCGTATAGATCCCGTTGATCAGCGTGAATTCCTGCTGGTCTGCGGTATCGATCGCCGTCGTTGCCTGCTGCGAAAAGCTGAACTGGAGCTGCCGATCGCCCATTACATACATGCTCCGTGACAGGCTGTGATCCAGGCCGATAACCATATCCTGCACCGTATCGCCGCCATTGCGCCGATCGCTGTCATTCCCGACCTCGAGCATCCCCCCCCATCGATATTCGCTGTCCCACAACTCGCGTATGTCCGATCTGTAACTCCCGCGCACCCTTTGCGAGAATGTCGTTTCGTCTTCACCGGTATCCGCGCTCATCGACGTCACGCCGAGATTGCCGGCGACGGTAATCCTCTCGGACCACTGATAGGACGCCGATCCGTTCACGTTCATCATCGTCGAGCCAGTTTCCAGCCCGGACGGCCCCGAATCCACGCCCTGGGCGATACCGCGAAGGGTCACGTATAACGGTTTCTCCGTATCCGGCCGCCAGGTCGAGATGCCGTTCCATTGCAGGAACCGACGCCTAAGATCGCTGTCGTCGAAATCGATGGTCTCACTGCTGAAGAACGTCGTATCTTCGATGAAAAATCTTGGGCTCGTACGAAATCGATGCCGCAGCGTCAGTGAGTTTCGCTGTTCGGTTTGCATGGGCTCGTCGCGCTCAAGATTGCGCAGCTGTGTCAGCAGCCGAAAGTCATTGCGACCGAATGCGTTGGACGCGTTTAGCAGCCAGTTCCGGCTCATGTAATTGCGATTCACCCGGGACCCGTCTTCGTACAACTCGTCAACTTCGTTCTGACGCAATTCGATCGAGTAGCGACCGCCGTTACGAGGCGCATACTGCTGCAGGAAGCCGAGGGTCGTCGTACTGATGTTCACGTCGGACAGGTCACCGTCCACGCGGCTGTCCCGAGCTTCGACATAGGCGCGGAACGGAAAATGACTGCGGGGAAACAGGCTCGCAGCCAGTCCGCCTGTTACTATTTCGCCATCCTGCCTGGCGTCCGCGCGCGAATTGATCGACTGCGTAAGCCCGACGTCACCGCCCAACTGCAGGATCCAGGGCCTCCACATATAGGTCGCGAAGTTACCGCGCCAGGTTGCAAGCTGCGTCGAATTCGTCGTGGCCGCCCGCCCATTGTCCAAACGGTACTGGTATTCGACGAAACCGTTATGCCGCACGGGGCCCATCTGCGCACGCGCCGGACCGGCCATAGCCGCGAGCGCCAGCAACATCGCGATCAAGATCGCGGCGCTTGTGCTCCTGCTCGGCGTACTCCGCGCGTCGTTGCTCATCGGCCCCTGGTTACTGCGCTGGTCCCGGCCGGGTCGCCAGGTACTCCTCGTCTATCGTAACTTTACCGGTCTCGCGCAGCCTCGCCAGCAAAGCCTGCCATTGCCGCTCGCCGGCGTCCCGCTTCCAAAGTTCGACCGCACGTGTCGCGACGTCTTCATAATTTTTCAGTTGCGCAGCCTTGCGGTCCGACAATCGGAATATGGCCATGCCCTCCAGTACCTGCATCGGCTCCGAGTATTCGCCGATGTCGAGGCCGGCAATCGCGGCCTCCACGTCCGCACCCAGCATGCCAGCGTGCAGGTAGCCCATGTCGCCACCGCCGTCAGCCGATCGATCCGACGAATGCATTCGCGCCAGTTCAGCGAAGTCAGCACCCTGGTCCAGCCGGCTGACGATACGCGCCGCCTCCTCGCGCGCCGCTGACCAGATCTCCGGGGTCGCCGCAGCCTCCACTGCCAGCAGGATGACGGACACGCGGTTCTGGGCCGGCTCGGTGAACTTTTCCGGGTTATCCCTGTAGTAATCACGCAAGTCGGACTCCGCGGGCTCAGGCACGACTCGCTCCTGCATCTCGAGTTGGATGAGCGCGCTGTCTTGCTCGAACCGCCCCCTTAGCGCTGCCATCATCTGCTCGCCCTCCGCTTCCCAGCGCTCGGTACCGGCGTAGCGTGCCTCGTAGCCAGCCAATTCCGCCTCGACCTTCGACCGATCCGGCTGAATCCCTCGCCTGTCCGCTTCTTGGAGCAGCAATGCCCTGTCGACCAGCCGGTCGGCAATCTCTCGCCTGAATTCGATGTACTCCGCCTCGCTGGACGGCGCGCCGTGGTAGTAGGTCTGCCTCGCGGCCATGTAGACCTCGCGCTCGAACTGGTCCCGCGTGATTTCGTCGTCACCGACGGTTGCGATCGCCTGCGCCAGCAACGTGGCCGGCGCAACGAGCCCCATTGCAGTCAAGAGTATCGATACCGGGATCGATGGCGACCGGGGCCTGGCTGGCAATTTAATCATTCCGCAATACTCCATGACGGCAAACGGCCCGGGCAACTGATCGTTGCCCAGGCCGGCATCCATATCCCTCAGCGCTGGATTACGCCAGGGCGATAATTACTTGATATGGCAGGCGGTGCAGACCGCGCTGGCGGCGTTGCTGACGCGCAGGAAAGCGACCTGGCCAACGACCTGCGTCGAACTGTTGTGCGGATCATGGCAGCTGCCGCATTCGACGAAGGGCTCCTGCTGGCCAAGATCATTGCGCGTGTATAGCAACATATCGGATCTTTCACGGACGCCAGGGTTGCCCGCCGCGCTGTCGACCCACCAGATTGGCTGGCCATTGATCAGCGCCATGAACGGCAGATTGAAGTCAGGGTCCCCGAGCGCGCCGGCCGGGGCCTGCCCCGGACCGTCGGCCACTGTCAGACCGCCACCGCCATACTGCATGCTGATCGGGTGATCATTTGTCAGGTCCGTACCCAGCACCGGCACGGGCGCGCCCAACATGACGCCAATCGCACCAGGATCGATCTGTGCTCCAAGCGGGTTGTAATTACCGGATCCCGGCCCGTTGATGACTACGTCCATCGCCTGCGTGCCGTCATGGCAGCTCAGGCAGGCCAGCGACACGGAACCGACGGGCGCTTCAGTGGAGTCGAAGCTCGGCGTCGCGAGAGTCGAGTAACGCTGGTAGGCCCCCGGATCACCGAGCAACTTGTTCCACAGCGGCACCGGTGCTGTCGTATCCGATCCGTGCGGCGTATGGCAGAACACGCAGACCTGGTCAGTGAGCGCCGTGCCGCCTTGGCCGGTGCCTCCCGTTGTCAGGTCGTGCTGACTGCCAACCACCTGCGCTTGGACCGCAAGCCCGGCCAGCAACAGGCTACAGCCGGCGAGGAAAATACTCGAACGAATTGGACTTAACATGTTTTTCGATCCCCTGTACGAAGCCCCACAATGCTTCAGCTGCGAATGATATGAGGCTGGGGTGAAACCCTCCAGTGACATAGTCACCGTTGGTGGAAACTACGTACGGGATTCGGCCATTTCTGCGCAAAAACCGATCTTTCGATCAGGCGGACTACAGGATAGCCCTTAGTTTGCGCTCGTCGAGCAGGGTAACGCGGCCGCGGCCGAGGCTCACGACCGCCGCGGCCTCGAGTTCCTGCAGGCGGCGGCTGACGACCTCCCGGGCCGTGCCGAGCTCGATCGCAATGGCCTGGTGCGTAACCTTCAGGATGGGCCGCGTCTGGCCCGATTCGGCGAATTTTCGCAGCAGGTACTCGGCTAGTCGGTGATCGACGCGGCGCGTCGTCAGTTCGCGGACGCGGCCGATGACCTCACCGAATCGGCTCGCGGTCGACGTGAACATATAGTCGCGGATTTCCGCGCTTTTTTTACTCAATCTGCGAAAGCCTGCGGCGGGGACATACGCAGCCTGCAGCCCCTCCGTCGCCGCGGCGCTCGCGAACGCGTATAGGCTCAGCATTGCCGCGCTCAGGTTCGCCGGGCAGGTCTCGCCGCTGCGCACGTGGTACAGCGTGACCTCGCGGCCCGAATCCCCGGCGACGTAAACCCGCATGCTCCCGCTGCCGATGAGCAAGACCTCGCCGCAGGGACGGCCCGCCTCGAGCAGCGTTGCGCCGGGTTCCGGCCTGACCGGCTGCGCGGCCTCGAGCAACTCAGTCCTGATCGACCGTTCTGCACGCGTGTAGAAGCCGTAATTGCTCAGCACGTGATGCGCGGGCCGCAAGTCCGGTTCCACGTCGTCGAAATCGCCCCTGCTCGCCCTGGTGTCCATGCATCCAACAGCCGTCAGCGATTGCGTGCCTGCACGCCCAGGTAGCCCTGGTCGCTCGCAAGGCTCGCCGGCCGATACACGTCTACCTTGCGAAAGAACTGGTCGACCATATAAACGCGCCCGTCTTCGTCGACGGCGATCCCCGCCGGCAGCATGTATTTCGCCGGCTCCAGACTCTCGGATCGGGTACCGATGAACAACAGTAATTCACCGTCCGGGCTGAAGATCTGGAAATTGCCGAAGGCCGAGTCGGTAACGTAAATATTCCCGTCCGGATCCGTGTCGATGCCCTTGGGCCGGGAAAACTGGCCCCGCGTCACGCCGATCGATCCGATAGAGCCCAGGTACTGGCCGTCCGGGCTGAAAATCTGCACGCGAAAATTGCCGCCATCCACGACATACAGCCTGCCATCGGGGCCGAAGGCGATATCCCGGGCCAGGTTCAGTTGGCCCGGGCCCGCGCCGCGTTTACCGATGTCGAGCAGGTGCGTACCGCTCCGAATGTCGAAGACGCGCACCATGTGCCGCTCGCTCCCGACTCCGCCCGTGTCCACGACATAGCCGCGCGTGCCATCGGGGTCGACCTCGACATGCGACGGTCGGTCGAACCACTCGGTGCCGCCGAAGGCCGTGACGTAGCGGCCCGCCTGGTCGTAGACGACCACGCGGCGTTGCGTGCCGTCGACGACGTACAGGTTGCAGTCGTCGTCGACTGCCATGCCCAGCGGCTTCAGGAGCAGGCCCGGGTCGCTCTTGCCGATCTCGAAGAATGCACCGTGCGGCACGTCGAATACGAGTACCGACCGCCGCACCGTGTCGCTTATGTAGATTCTCCCCTGGCACGCCTCGACGTCGAAGGGCTTGGCCATGGCTTCGGTCGTGCCGACCTCGCCGGTCAGGAGCTGTCGCCAGCGCGTGTCACGATCAAGCTCGACAATGTCGGCACTGCCAGTGATCGTGCGTTCGAAGACGAAGCGGGCCTGCTCCGGCGGCGGCGGAAAGACAAGGCCAACCGGGGACCGTTCTGGCGAAGCGCCGGATTCGGCGGGCGGCGCCGAGCAACCGCCGCTGCCCAGCAGCGTGCCGATCAGGATCGTAATAATCGCGCCGCGTAAACGGGCACGATCCCGGATTCCAGGTATGTTCAGTCTGCTCATGGTTCGCCTTCGCGCCGCGATTTTACCGAATCCGGCCGATCCGCACCCTGTACCAACGATTGGATCGTGCTCTCCCCGCAAGCCGGACTACGCGCGAGCCTAGTATAGAGATCCGCAGCGGCACGTGCCTGTCGGCAAATACGTAGTGCCGCGCTCTCCGGGGCATGCATCCCAGAACGACCGGTGCATTGCCACGAGCCACCGGCAGCGATGTCCCGGTTCGTATTGCACCGATCATACTGATGCAGTAAAAGATCCGCCCATGACGACGATATTTCGACGGCTGTTGCCAGCCCTCTGCGCCCTCGTCGCGTTGCCGCCGAGCGTCGCAGCGCAGCAAACGCCGGACGCGGCACGTATCTACGCCGAGTCCTGTTCCGTATGCCACGGCGACGACGGCAGCGGCGCGATCTGGGGCCAGGCCTCGCTGGCGACGCCGCCGCGCAACTTCCGCTCGGAGGAGTCGCGCCGTGAGCTGGACAGGAACCGGATGATCGCCTCGGTGACCTATGGCCGGCCGGGTACGCCGATGCCGGGCTTCGGCACACAGCTGATGCCCGCTGAGGTTGCCGCGGTCGTCGATTACGTGCGCGAACAGTTCATGCAAGGCTTGGACGCTCCCGCCGCGCCCCTGGCCAACGTGCGCGACGTTCCGTACAGCCACACGCCGCCGCCGGCGCCGCACGAACTGCCGCTGCCCGACGGCTTGAGCGGCCATGTCGAACGCGGTCGGGCCTACTACATGGAAAACTGTGTGCCCTGCCACGGTGCCTCCGGTACCGGCGACGGGCCGCGCGCCTATTTCATCTTCCCGAAGCCGCGCAATTTTCTCGAGCCGACGACGCGGTCTTACCTGAATCGTCCGAACGTCTACAAGGGCATCAAGTTCGGTGTCGTCGGCAAGGAGATGCCGGCATGGGGCAAGGTCATGGATGATCAGCAGATCGCGGACATCGCCGAGTTCGTCTACACATCCTTCATCGAGAGCGGCACCGCGGCCGATCATTGAAGGCTGGTTATCCGCGCTACGCCGCCGAAGCTTCCGACCCAGTAACTGCCGTCGTCGGCAGTCGCCATCGAGAATATGCGGTTCGAGAACAGCCCGTTCTCGGTCGTGTAGCGCGTGAAGGTCTCCCCGTCCAGGCGGGCCAATCCGTTGCTGGTGCCGACCCACAGCACCCCGTCCGGATCCTCGTGCAGCATGAAGACGTGGTTGCCGGGCAAGCCATCGGCGAAGGTATAGTTTTTCCATTCGCTGCCGTCGAAGCGCGCGAGGCCGCCGCCCCAGGTGCCGCACCAGACAACGCCGTTACGATCGACCTCGAGCGCGACGATGTAGTTCGGGTTGTAGGAGATCGTCACCTCGTCCAGTCCCATCTCCGATTTCTGCCGTGCGTGGTGCTGAGAGTATTGCGCGGGATCGATCGGAAACTCGATCTGGTCGCGCACGACTTCATAGTCCGCGCCGAGGCCGTCTTCGTGGTTCCAGTTCCGCCACACACCATCCTTGAAATGCGCGAGTCCGCCCTCGGTCGCAAACCAGACATCGCCGTCCTTGCCGGCGCGAAGCGCATAGACCCAGTCATTGGGCAGCGCGCCGTTCGTGTTGGCGACCGTGTAGAGTTCCCAGCTCGAACGATCGTCCATCCGACCGCCCAGCACACGGTTCGCGCCGGACCACGTCGCGACCCAGACGTCCCCATTATCAAGCTCAAGCACATCGTAGATGAAGCCGTCACCGAGACCATCGGGTATATTGTAGATCCGCCAGTCGTCTTCGGTTTCGTTCAACACGGCGAGGCCGCCGCCGTAGGTTCCGACCGCGAGCCTGCCTTGGAGCTTCATCAGGTCGAAAACGCCGTTGGCCAGTAACCCGGTCCGCGTATCGAACAGCTTGTAATCGTCATTCGTCGTGTCGTAGCGGATGACTCCAGCGGACGTGCCTACCCAGACGACATCGCCATCCGGCAGTATTGCCTTAACGTTGCGCTGGCCGACGCGGAAATGCGTGAAGTGGGCATCCGGGTCGATCTCGGCGACGCTGCCGCCCGCAGGCGGCGCGCCGTTCGGCGGACGGCCATCCGGCGTCGAAAACGACGGATGCCCCGCCGGCATGTCCGCCGCAGGCGCGCCGGCTTCTTCAACTTTCTCACCGCGCATCACCAGTACGGCTGCCGCCACGGCAATCACCAACAGCACCGCGGCCACCGCCGCGTTCCTTATCGTTGCACTCATGGTCTCTTCAGTCTTTTTTCTGCTTGGGGGCAAGGCGCACGACGCCGTCGCGCGTTCCCACCCAGACGTCGTTTGCCGGCGTCACGGCGATTGCGTAGACGTCGTTGCCCGGCAAACCGGTCGTCGCGTCGAAATTGGTAAAGGCCTTGCCGTCGTACCGACTGACGCCGCGGTTGGTGCCGAACCAGTACGCGCCCGTCCTGTCTTGCGCAATCGCGTAGACGATATTCCCGACCAGCCCGTCTTTCATCGTCAGGTTGTGCCAGGCGCCGCCCTCGTAGCGCGACACGCCGCCGCCCCAGGTGCCAACCCAGACGACATCGTCCGGGTCCGCATACGTCGAAAACACGTAGTTCGGGTTGTAGGTCTCCTGCCCGCCGGTCAGGACGCTCAAATCGTGCCGTGTGCGCGTGCCGAGGCCGGTGTTCTGGCTGATCGGCAGCGCGAGATCATTTGGCGCTCCGACGCCGTCGTCGTGATTCCAGTGGGTCCAGGCGTCTCCATCGAGCATCGACACACCGCCCTCGGTACCGAACCAGACGCGATCGCGCGAATCGACGGCGAGCCCGTACACCCACTCGTTGATCAGTTCCTCCCGGTAGGTGGTCAATTTCAGCGATTCGAGATCGACGAGGTTCGCACCGGCCCAGGTACCGATCCAGTAGCGGCCGCCACGCTGCTCGGCGAATGCGTAGATCCAGTAATCCGCCAGGCCGTGCATCGGGAAGAACACCTGCCACACGCCATCCTTGTAGCGCGACGCGCCGCCCGCGTTGGTGCCGAACCACTTGTAACCCTGGCTGTCGATCCCGATCGCGAAAACGTACTCGTTCGCAAGACCGTCGCTGCGCGTATAGGTATTGCGCAACTCCTGCGTCGTCACGTCGATTTCCATGACGCCCATCGATGTACCAACCCAGAGCGTATTCGTGTCCGGTTCGACCGCAAGCGCGCGCACATATATGCCGCCGCCCACGTCGAAACGATCGGCAATTTCGAAGTCGACTGCTGGCGCCTGCTGCTTGCCGCCACAGGCCGCAAGCAAAAGGGCTGCCGTCGCGGGCAGCGCGAATCTCGCGATCACTCTCATTGCTGCAACGACCGGACGTATGCGATCACGTCCAGGATCTCGTTGTCTTCGATCAGCCCACGGTACGCGGGCATCGCGCCGACACCGTCGCGAATCTGACGGTAGAGGTCACTGTCAGGCACGAAGAGCGATTCGCCGCGCGTGAAATCCGGCGTGCCGGGATCCATGCTGCGGCCATCGAACCCGTGGCAGCTCTGGCAGTGCAGTTCGTAGACCTCGCGGCCATTGAAATAATCCGCCGCCACCGCCCGATCCAGCGCGCCCAGCACGGCGACGGCTCCGGCGAGCGTGATCGTCGATTGCATGATTCGCGTCGCAACGCGCATTCGCTACTCCTGTTCCTGTTGCGACTCGCGTGCCTCGCGCGCCGCCCTGCTCCAGTAATCGGCCTGCGTTTTGTCGGCGGCCAGTCCCAACGCTCCGGACTCGTACGCCGCGGCAACACGCTCCATGGAACGGATGTCGCCTTCGCGCGCCGCCCGCAGCAGCCATTCGCCGGACCGGGACTCGTCGGCCGCCAGGCCCAGCCCACCGGCCTCCCAGGCCGCCGCCAGCACCGTCATCGACCTCACGTGGCCGGCTTCTGCAGCCTGCTCGAACAGCTGCCTGGCGCGGACAGGGTCGCGCTCGACGCCCTCGCCTTTGGCATACATCTCGGCAAGACCTGCCATTCCGCCGGCATCGCCCTGCTCCGCGGCGGCACTGTACCAGCTTACTGCCTCGGCGTTCTCCTCGGCGTGGTCCAGGAACCACGCCAGCCAGACCTGGGCCTCGGCGGAACCGCCGACCGCCGCTTCGCGGTAGGCCGCCATCGCGCCGATCAGGTCGCCGCTGTTGTGTGCTTCGCGCCCCGCCGCCAGGAATTCTTCGGCAGTCTGCGCCAGGGCCCCGGAGCCGGCGGCTGCCAGGCCTGCTGTGACGAGCACATCCACGTAGCGAATTTTCATAGTCCCCCTGGTCTGCTCCACAGGTCGCTTGCTCCGCGCGGGAGCAGCGGTCGTATGACGGAGTCGATTATGCCCTGATCGAGCGGTCCGAGCTGCGTGTAGAGTATTTCGCCGCCGCTGCCGACGACCAGCGTCACCGGCAGCGCCTCTATGCCGAGCGCGTCGCCGAGCGCGCCGTCGGCATCGTAGAGGCTATATCGGTACGGGTCGCCGTAAAAGTCGAGCCAGCGCAAAGCATCCTCGCGCAGATCGCGGTGATTGACGCCGAACACCGGCACACCGTCGCGTTGCAGCTGCAGCAGGAGCGGATGCTCGACGCGGCAGGCTACGCACCACGACGCCCAGAAATTGACGACGCCGTGCATGTCGGCGAGCCGCCCGGCCGCGGCAGGATCGGACAGCATGCCGAGCCGCAGGTCGGCCGCACGCGCGCCCGACTCCGGGGTGCGCTGCATCGCGAGCGGTACGAGCAGTGCGGCCAGCAGCGCGGCAGCCGCCGCCAGTGCCAACCCGCGATAGTTGAAATTGCCCCGCATAACGCTCCTCGCGAACCCGGTTTGCCTGCGCCCGGTTCGCCACTACAATCCGGCACGCGACGATTATGCGAATCGAACCAAAAAACGCCAGTTTCCGAGCAGCCGCTCTCGCGCTCCTGTGGGTCGTCGTGCCAGCGGCTTATGCCGACGTACCGGCGTCGCCGGCCGAGGACCCTCGTGTTGCCGCAGGCCGCGCAATCTACCGCTACTACTGTTACCAGTGCCACGGCTACGCCGGCGATGCGCGGACGCTCGCCAGCAGCTACCTGGCGCCGCCGCCGCGCGACTTCACGGCAACGGCGCCGGAGCAACTGCCGCTCGACCGGATCGTGCAGACGCTGGCCGAGGGACGGCCGGGCACCGCGATGGTCAGTTTCGCGACGGTGCTCGACGAGGCCGAGGCCGAGGCCGTCGCGTTGTACATAGGCTCGGCTTTCCTGCGCGAGGACCCGGTCCCGGCGTACTACCACAGCCCGGAGAACGGCTGGGCCGACCATGAGCGCTACGCGGCAGCCTTCCCTTTCGTGCTGGGCGAAATCCCGCTCGCGCGGGACTGGGACGGCCTGACGCCACGGGAGCGGCAGGGACGCCGCCTGTACGAGACGGCCTGCGTCAGCTGCCACGACCTGCCCGGCGCCGGGGCCCCGGACGACGAGCCCTGGGCCCCGCGCGCCGTGTCCTACCCACGCCGGCATTTCTCGCCCCGGGTCGACAACGCCGACCTGGTGTCCGGCGCGTCGCCCTATGCCAGGCACGACGTCGCGCCCGAAGTCCCCGGCCTGGAAGGCGAGGCCGCACGCGGCAAGCGCCTCTACGAGGCAAACTGCGCGTTCTGCCACGCGGCGGACGGCACCGGGCGCAACTGGATCGGCAGCTTCCTGGAGCCCCGACCGAGGGACCTGACGGCGTCCGATTTCGACCTGCGCGAGGACCCCGCCGGGCTGGCCGCGCGGATCCGCGCCGGCCTGCCCGGGACGTCGATGCCGGCCTGGGGCGGCGTACTGGCCGACGGCGACATCGACGCGATCGTTGCCTACCTGCGGGCTGCCTTCGCGCCGGAAGTGACCAGGGCCGACTGACGGCCGGATTGCCGAGCCGGTTAGCCTGGATAATTCAGTTACCTGGCACGCATAAATCGCGCAATACTTTTTTGGAATTATGTTCAATGCCCGCAACCCTTGCCGCAACCGCTCGTTTTACGAGTAAGAAGATCGGGTATGCCGGCGACGGCACTAGCCAAGCTTGCTCGGGAACTGCGGAGGACCGGAGTGGCGCTGTCGCCGGCACCTTTTCAAATGAGGTGCTGAGCCGATCGGCGCGGAGGGGTAGCCCCCTCCGGAGCCGGCAGAACCGAAATTCGCGCGGCCGTGACGGTCGCGAAAGCGCCTGGCAGGAGACCATCCTGCCGGGCGTTTTCATTAGTGGCCAGGAAAATCAGCCCGGGAAAATCAGCCGAGGAAAATCAGTCCGGCAGGTGCCGGTCGTCGAGCTCGCGGTACGCGGTCTCGAATTCCAGCTGTAGCTCTGCGACCTCCGCCAGCAACGCGGCATCGGACGAACCGGCCTGCGCGTTCTCGAGCCGGCTGCAAAGTTCGGCCATGCGCCCGGCGCCGATCTGGCGGCACAGGCCCAGCAGCTTGTGCGCCTGGCGCTGCACCCGGTACAGGTCGTCGTCGCGCGCAGCCTGCTCGAGTTCGCGGATCCAGGCCGGCATCTGGTTCAGGAACTGGTCCGCCAGCTCGCTGAACAGGTCGGCCTCGGCCCCTGGGATCTTCGAGAGCTCGTCGATGATGTGGCTGTCGAAGACCGATTCCGGCGCATCGTCGCGATCGACGGTCGAAACAGCCGCAGCGGGGCGGCGGTCGGGCGCCCGCCCGGCGTTCAACAAGCGGGCCAATGCTGCCTCGAGCTGTTCGATGAACACGGGCTTGGACAGGTAATCGTCGACGCCCGCCGCAAAGGCCTCGTCCCGGTCCGGCGCCATCGCGTTTGCCGTCAGCGCGATAATCGGCGTTCGCTCGCCGGTGCCCTCGCGCGCCCGAATGATCCGCGTCGCCTCGTTGCCGTCCATGCCCGGCATCTGGCTGTCGATCAGCACGGCCGCATACCGGCGGGCGCCTGTGGCGGCAACCGCGGCCTTGCCGTTTGTCGCCAGGTCGACCTCGAAGCCGAGCTCTTCGAGCATGCGTTGCGCGACGAGCAGGTTCACCTCGTTGTCGTCGACCACGAGGATCTTCTGGCCCGGTGCCGGTGCCACTTGCAGGCGAGCCGTCTTGCCCTGTGCTGCGCGGGGACCACCAGCAGCCGGCCGTAGTCCCGGCCGCAGCAGTACCGTGAACCAGAATTCACTGCCGCGGCCCAGTTCGCTTTCGACGCCGATGCTGCCGCCCATGAGCATTGCGAGCTCGCGTGAAATCGCAAGCCCCAGCCCCGTGCCGCTATGGCTGCGCGTGTTCGATGCATCGACCTGCGAAAACTGCCGGAACAGTTTGTCCTGGTCCTTCCGGCTGATCCCGATTCCGCAGTCGCGAACTGCGAAACGGACGCCGAACTCGCCCCCGTTGGCCTTTAATTCATCCGTAGCAGAACAGCGAATGAACACCGCGCCGTTCTGCGAAAACTTTATGGCGTTGCTGACCAGGTTCGACAGGATCTGGCCAAGCCGGACCGGGTCACCGTTCACGGCGTCGGGCACGTCGTCGGCAACCACGTAGCCGAGCGTCAGCTTCTTGCGGTCGGCCTCGGCCGAGAATAGCTGCACGACGTCGGCCAGCGCGCCGCGCAGCGAGAAGTCGGCCTGGTCGAGCACGACCTTGCCCGCCTCGATCTTGGAGAAGTCGAGTACCGAGTTGATGATCTTGAGCAGCGACAGGCCCGAGCTGTGCATAGTCTCGACATATTCTTTTTGTTGCTCGCTGAGCCCGGTGCGCAGCAGCAGGCTTGCCATGCCGATCACGCCGTTCATCGGCGTGCGGATTTCGTGGCTCATGTTGGCCAGGAACTGGCTTTTCGCCTCGCTGGCCGCGTTCGCCTGGTCGCGCGCGACCGCCAGCTCGCGGCTGCGCTGCTGCGCCTCGGCCGCGCGCGTCGCCAGCTCGCTGGTCCGCGCGGCCACCATCCGCTCCAGCACCTCGGCGCGCGCATCGAGTTCGCGCCGGTTACGGACCAGCAGCACGGCCGTAGCCGAAAACAGCAGGGCCAGCAGGCCGATGATCATCAGATTGATCGAGAAAATGCGCTTCTGGTCGGCCGCGATCAGCGCGTCCAGCTGGAATGCCGTCGCGGTGGACAGTCCCAGGATCTGGGCGAAGACCGAGTCGAACACCTGGTCCTGCTCACCGCCGATCACGCCGGTCGTTTCACGCCCGGCCCAGCGCTCGGTGACCAGGCGATCAAGCTCCACGATCTTTTCGCTGAGCGCCTGCAGGGTCGGGCGGACCTGCGGCATCGCCGTCACGTAACCGAAGCGGGTCATGCCGCCGTTCAACCCTGCATCGACGAGTTCGATGGCCATGCGGATGCGGCCGTGCACGTCCCGGTCCAGGTCGATGTAGGTGTCGCCACCCAGCGCCTCCTCGAACCACAGGTGCGCCGTAGCGACATCCTGCTGCACGGCCTGGGTCAGGCGGATCAGCGCGGTGTTTTGCTGGAAGTCACGCGAGGTCAGCCACTGCGAGTAGATGACGATGGCAACGGACAAGCTGCCGGCCATCGTGATGGCAGCAACCAGTGTGCGGAGCGAAAAGGACCGCGTGCTCAGATGCATCAAATCGTGTAGTGCTCGCTCCCGGACCGGGCGGGGCCGCTGCTGTAACCCTCCCCGAGCGCAGCGACCTGGCCACGGTTCGGGCCAGTCGGTCAATCATTGTACTTGCAGATGCAAGTCCTATTCCTACTACAAGAATCAATGAATTACAAAGGATAGTTGAGCAGAATGTAAAGAATACCGACATTCGCGCCCAAGCCTAGGCCCCGGACGAAGTACCGGTAACAAGCTACGGAAATGCGCGACTCATTTCCGTGATCGCGTCGAGAGATCGACCGGACCACGCTCTGCCTGGACAGGCGCGATCCGCGAAAGAAGGCGCTGGTAAACGGCCGGTGCTAGTTCGCGAAGATCTATGTAGACACTTACCCCGGAACTGCGGAGGACCAGAGTGGTGTCGTAGCCCACACCGATCCCCGCTCGCTGTCACCAACCGTTCACCAGCACCAAACTGGCTTACTCTTTCCTGCCCGGGTCACGACAGCCGCATGACCCTGCAGCGATTTTCTTGCTTCCTGGCCCTTCAGTCCTTCAGGTCACCGACACAGCGCATGATCTCGCGGCCTTCCCAGGCCAGGTCTTGCGCGTCCTGTTCGTGGAACGTCGCGCTGTGCGTTTCCTGCTGTTCGTAGCCGTTGGCATCCGTGTACGTAAACAGGTGCTCGTCCCGCACCCGGGCATTTTCCTCGATCGTCGTGACGAAATTCGTCAGGTGCAGCAGGGCTCCGTCGTCGTTTCCGGATGCCAGCGCGTTAGCCGCGCCCTGGTTAGCCTTGCTGCCCTTCTTGCCGGGCGTCGTGTTGCCGTTTTCGTTGCCTTCGTCGAGCTGCCGCGACAGCTTCCAGTGCACCTCGCAGCCGTCACCCATGTCGCCGCGCCACTGCCAGATCGGGTCCGTCGGGTCCCACTGGCCGGCCAGGACGTTGTCCGGGTAGCCGTCGCAGCGCACGAAGCGTGCGAGCTCCTGTGCCCACTCGACCAGGTAGGCGCGGCTGCGCGGATACCCGTTCGCATAATCGCCCGCCTGCGGGCAGGAATATCCCGCTCCGTCGGCAGCGCTCACTCCGGCACCCAGCAGGGATGCCACGGCAGCAAACAGGCTGCCAAGCCTTACAGTCTTCATGTTGTGTCCTCCGCAGATTTTTGAATTCCACGATTTCAAGCGCTCCTTGTCGGCCGCGGCGTGGACCCGCGTCCTCGTTTTTTCGGGGTACTTCCACCCTTATATCGACTCTATAAGAGCGCCCGGATGCGCGCGCCGCCCGAAAGAGCGAATTTGGTCTGGCCGAAAGTCCAGTATTTCGATTATGTCAAAATCCGTCACAACCAATTGTTTTTATTAGTTTTAATATACCCCGCCGCGCATCGCGCGGTCACGATATCGGCTGGCGGCCGTCAGGGCTGGTTGAGGTGCAGCTCGACCTCGCCGTCGGCCCGTAGTTGCTCGATCAGGGCTTCGATAGCGCCGCCCAGTTTCTGCTGCCGGAGGAAATCCCGGATCTGCGGTCCGGCCTGCTCGAGGCTCGCGGTCGAGGCGTCGATCCGCTCCTCGACCCGGATGACGTGGAAGCCGAAACCGGTCTCGACGATTCCCGAGACCTCGCCCGGCTGCAGCGCGAACGCCGACTCTTCGAAGGGCTTCACCATCTGGCCGCGCCCGAAGAACCCGAGATCGCCGCCCGAGCGGGCGCTGGAATCCTCGGACCGTTCCGTCGCCAGGATGGCAAAATTGGCCCCGGCCTCGAGTTCCGCCTGCACCGACTGAATGCGCGCGAGGGCCGCCTCGCGCCCTGGGGCATCATTGGCGTCGAACTTGACGAGAATGTGCCGCGCGCGGACCTGTTCCGGGATCGCCATCTGCTCGAGGTTGTCGTCGTAAAACCGGGCGACGTCCTCGTCGCTCGGTTCCGCGGCGGGGCTGACGTCTGCCGCGATCATTCGCTGGACCGATTTCTGCTGGCGAATGTTCTCCCGGAACGATGCCTCCGTGTAGCCGCCCTCCTTGATCTTGAACTGGAACGCGAGGTCGCTCTGGAAGCCGCCCTTGATCCGGTTCATCTCGGCGTCGATCTGCTCGTCGCTGACGACATAGCCGCGTTTCTGCGCTTCCTGCCACAGCAGTTCCTGGACGACGAGTTGCTCGACGACCTCGTCCTGGATCTTCCTGAATTCGGAGGGCTGCGTCAGGCCGCCGGAACCCAGGCCACGCTGGTTCACCAGGTGGTCCGACTGCGCCTGCACCTTGGCGCGGGAAATTTCTACGCCGTTGACGGTCGCGGCCGGTCCGAAAAAATCCACCTGGCCCGCAGCGGAGGCCGCCGCCAGCAGCAGGACGATCGAGATTCCCGTTTTGTATCGCATTTCTCATTCCTCGCGCGCCGGCCGCCCTCCAAGGGAATCGGGCGGCGTCGCTGTCAAAGCTCCAGCCCGATCCAGTTCGACGTGGCCCCGAATTTTCCTTCGGCAGTGTCCAGCTCGATCACGTAGCCACCGTAAGCGCCGATGCGGCGACTGCGGTTGTAGCTGATCGGCGGCATCAGGCCGGCCCGGTAGTCCGATATGCCTTCCAGCGCGACCAGCAGCTTCTCCCGGCTCAATGCACGCCCGGCGCGTTTCAATCCTTCGGCGAAAACGCGCGCGGCGACGAAGGCGGAGATCTGCGCCGTGCTGTATTCGTAGCCGAAACCGTGCTGAGCGTGCAGCGCCTCGAAATCCCGCACGCCGTCCGCCGTGTGATCGCCCGGTATCGACGGGTACGCCACCAGCACGCGCCCGCCAAAGGTCCGGTCGAGTTCGAACATCGGCTGGCCTGCGAATACTCCCGGCAGCAGCAGCGTCGGCGCGAAGTCCTGCCGAGCCGCCTCGGCCACGAAGCGCTTCAGTTCGTCGACCGGCGCCATGAACACGACGGTGTGTGCTCCCCTCGAGCGCAAGGTGTTGACCAGGTCCACCTTGTCCAGAAACGGCGGCTGGTAACTGATGACCAGCGGCGCCGGCATCCGGCGACCCGCCAGGTCCTTTTGCAGCTGCCGCACAACCTCGCTGTAGGCGGGGCCCGCCAGGTGCACGATGCCGATGACGGCGTCCCGCTGGTCCGCCGATTCGTCCAGAGCCCGGCGCAGCGCGACCCGGGCCTGCTCGGCCAGGCCGCCCGTGAGGTAAAAGCCGTGCCGTTCGAGGCCATTGCCGGCGCGGGGACTCTGCGTGAACAGGCCGATCATCGGGATCTCTTCTTCTTCGGCCAATGCTGCCAGCTCACCGTCCGCGCCCTCCGCGTAGCCGCCAAGCAGGGCGAAGATCGAGCCTTCCCGGAGCTGGTCGCGAACCTGCCACAGGTTCTCCCCGGGCTCGCCGCCGGCATCCAGGGCCACGAGTTCGAGCTGCCGCCCATGGATTCCACCGCTCGCGTTGATGTCCGCGAAGCTCGCCTCGAGCACGTTCTGCATCGCCCGCCCGAGTCCCGCCAGTTCGCCGCTCGCCGGGAGGATGCTGCCGACCCGGATGCTGTCCGCTGTCAGGCCGGGATCGAGGTCGTCGCCGATCCGCTTCAGGTAAGCGACCAGGTCCGCCATCTCGGCCGCCGGCATGTCGTAGCGTGGCATGACGGCGTCGAGCGGGTTCCCTGCCGGGTCATTGCCCAGGATCACCGCGCGCGCCAGGGAATTCTCGTCGAAGGCAGGGTGACGCCGGCCGTAGTCGTGCTCGTGGCCGTAGGCGGCGGACAGCGTCTGCCAGGTGATGTCGGGCGGCACGACGCCGCCCTCGGGACGGCCCTTGCCGTCCTCGCCGTGGCAGCCGGCGCAGGGCAGGATCGAGGCAGGAATCGGCGTCGCGCCGCGCGCTACGACGGCCGTGATCGGCACGCCGGACTCGGCCTCGCCTTCGACATAAATCCGCTTGCCGCGCAATTCCTGGGCGGACAAGGGCTGATCGGCAGCACGTGCGCTCGTCATCAGCCCGCTCGCGGCGAGCGCGAGAGCAAGCATGGCCAGGGTGGTTCGACGTGTCCTTGTCACACCGGCAACGGCTCCGCAACGCACTTGCAGACTAGCCGTCCCCCAGCAGCAGGCGGATCTTCTCAGTGATCTGCGGCGGCTGCTCATAGGGTTGGATCTTGATCCAGTGCGCGGCGTTGACATTGCCGGCCAGCATCATCGTCGAATGGGCCTCGACGTCGTCCGTGAACTGCCCGAGCCGCTTGATGATGGTCTCCAGGTTCTCCGGCTTGCCGGTAAGGAACACCCAGCCGTCGTGATCGGCACGATGGGTCTTTGCGAATTCCTTCATCGCCGCCGGCGTGTCGCGCTCGGGGTCGATGCTGAGCGACACGAACTGCAGCGGGTTGCCGATTTTGCCCTCGAAACTGTCGCGCACGAGCGTCAGCTTGTGAGTCATCAACGGGCAGGCACCCTCGCAATTGGTGAAGATGAAATTAATGACGACGACCTTGTCCTTCAGCACGTCATCGAAGAACCGGACAGTCTCCCCGTCCTGATTGATCAGTTCGAGGTTCGTGAAATAGTCACGTGCCCGCTCGATCTCATCCGCGGCCGCGTGCCCGGACAGAGCGGTCAGCGCAACTGCAAGCCAAGCGAGGCATTGAGACTTGAGCTTCATTTTGTTCACTCCGTTACTGCCGCTTGCGTTCTGCGCGCGGCGCTGAATTCGTTGATTCTTTCGACGATCTGCCCGGCACCGGGAAAACCGACGAGGCGGGTCCACTCACCGCTGGCGGCGTCGCCAACCAGGACGACGGCCGGATGGTCCTCGAAATTCGGCGTGTAAACGCCGAGTGCGCGCAGAACATCATCCACGTCCGTCTTGGCGCCCGTCAACCAGTACCAGCCGTCCGCTGCGCGCATCTTCTGCGAATAGTCCAGCAGGCGCGCCGGCGTGTCGCGCTGGGGATCGACGGTAATCGACACCAGCACGACGTCCTCGCCCAGCCGGTCCGCGACCTGGCCCTGCACCTGCGACAGGATCGCGGACAGCACCGGGCATACCGTCGTGCAGGTCGTATAGACGAAATCCATGACGACGATCCGGTCGCCGACGACGTCGCTGGCCAGCCGCACTTCGTCGCCCGCCTGGGTGACGAGTCGCGTGTCCGGAATCCGGATCCCGGCGGACCCGGCGCCCGGTTCGGCCTGCGACTGCATCATCTGCCGATGTGCCGCGTGCGGGTCGAGCCGGGCGTGGTCTTCCTGCTGCGCGAGCGCGCCGCAGGGCAACCAGAGCAAAGCCGCGCTTACGGCGCCAATCAGTCGCCAAGGCACGCCTACTGCCTCGCGACCGATTCGTTCCTCGAGGTCCGGGCCTTGCCGACGAGCACCGTCATGTAGCCCAGGTCCTTGTAATCCGCCTTCAGGCCGGGTGCGGCGACGTAAACGTAATAGGAACCGGCGTTGCGGAACGGCAGCTCGGCCTCGTATATGCCGTCGCCTACGTAGGTAGCGACAAGTTCGTTCAGGTCGAAGCGCGGCGCGCGAAAGTACTTTACGGTCACGCCGCCGGCCTCGGTCAGCGTCCTGCCGCTACCCGGCTCGTACAGGCGGAAGCGCAGCGTCATGGTGTCGCCCGCGGAAATCGCTTCCCGGTCGTTGAGGAACTCGACTGCCACCGGGTCGTACTCCCGCTTGATCGTCGGGTTGACCTTGGCCTCCATCGTGAAGCAGTGCAGGAACTGCGGCGCTTCGTTCAGGAACGCCACCTCGAAGGTACCCGCCATGGGAACCTTGACCGTGGCGGAATAGACGCCGGGGCTGGTCTCCTTCAGAGCGCGGTTCGCGATCTGCACGGCCCTCGGCTTGTGGCCGTAGTTGCGGAACGCGCCCATCGGGGCGTTCATGCCTTCCATGTAATAGTAGACGGTCGCATCGGCCGGGCTGACGACCAGCACGGCCGCTTCCTGCGCCGCGCGCGTCATCGCGTCCGCGATGCGGATATCGGCAACCTGCCCGGGCGGGAAGGATCCGGCCGCAAAATTGTTGACGATTACCTGCCCGCCACGATTCAGCTCCTGCAGGTTGATCATCGATATGCGTTCGCTGTCCAGCACGCGGACGTACGCGAAGGTGTCCGTCAGCGTCACCTGGAAGGGCTTGTCGGCGACGGGGACGGTATGCGCCACCGAATTCGTCGATGCGTCGATGACGTAGACCTCGTTCTCCTCCGGGTTGACGACGAAGCCCCAGCGGCCGTCTCCCGAAAAACGCATAGGACCGAGGCCGGCCTTGGTCTCGATCTTCCCGAAGGCCTCGCCGGACTCCGGATCGATGACCGTGACGATGCCGTTCAGGCCATCGGCCACGTAGATCGCATCGCTGAGCGTCGAATACGCGACCGAGATCGGCACCGGGCCGGTGCTGACCTCGGCCAGTCGCTCCAGCGTGGTGATGTCAATGACGCTGACGGAACCGGACTCGCGGTTCGTCACGAACGCGCGGCGGCTGTCGTCGGAGAACCCGAGTTCGTGGTGGCCCGCGCCGGTCGGGATGCTGGCGAGGATGTCGCCCGAGGCGGTGTCGATCACGGTGACGCCGCCCTTGCGGCCGCCCTCCGCATTGTTGCCGACCCACAGGTATTTCTCGTCCGGCTGCAGTGCAACGCGAACCGGGAACTCGCCGGCGGGAATGTTCTTCAGGACCTTGAACGTGTCGAGGTCGACGACGGCGATCTTGCCCGCACGCGGCATGCTGACGAACATGCGCTTCTCGTCGCGGGTCTTCGCCCAGTCGGTCCCTGGCCGCTCCAGCGGGATGCTGGTATACAGGCTCGTGATGCCGGTTATGCCGACGACCGGGTCGATCACCGAGATGGTCGCGTCCTGGTTCAGCACCATCACGTAGTAGCTGTTGAGGTCGATCAGGGGCCGCATGCCGACCAGGCCCTGCAGGTAGTTACCGACTCGATTGCGGCACTCGAGGCTCACGCCTTTCTGCTGCCCGTCGGCGGTCTGCACCAGGTCGACCCAGACGCCCGGATAGACGCCCCGCAGCGGTTCGCCGTCGGCCTCGCCCGCGATGCGGAACTCGATTTCGGCGAACGCGCCCTCGAGCACCTCGCCGTTGGTCAGTTCCGGGTGCAGCGGCTTGACCGAGAAATCGACGGTCATGCCTTCGCGCAAGATGGATTCCCGGTTGACGGCTTGCGGCGCCACCGGCCCGACCAGGTCGTCGGTTTCCTGCGCGCCGGCCCCGCCACTCGTGCCGAGGCCGATAAACACGGCGGCCGCGAGCATGAGGCTCCGCAGCCGCGAAAGATACGAGAAACGTGACACCTTCATTTCCTCCTGGTTGTCCTTGCGCAACGCCGGGCTTGTGATCCCCTCCGCTTTCACCCGACGGCGCCGTCCGGGCTCCGGGGCCGCACGCCTGCGCGTGCGGCCCCGTGCCGGTTGTTACTTTACTGCTGGCCGATCAGTCGCCGCCTCCGACCCGTACGATACCCCAGAGACCGCCCGTGTTGCCGAGACCCATGTGGTCGCGGAACAGGTAGTCGCCCGGCACCCCGGCGGTGCCACCGGCACTCGGGATGAAGATCTCGTAGTGTTCGCCGGGGAACCAGCTCTCGATGCCACCGAGGCGGAATCCGACCGGGTTGTCGCCGATGCTGCGCGAGCCGGCCGATCCGCCGGGCAGGCCTCCCCGGGTCTCCATGTCGCACTTGCCGGGCAGCCCCAGGTCGGTCTCGCCCTGGCAGACGTAGGGATCGCGCAGGAATACCGCACCGTGCAGGTCGTAGGTCGAGCCGCGGCCCGGGCCGAAAGGCATCAGCACGTGCATGCGGTACTCGTCACCGGCCTTGACCGTGAACACGGCCGTTTCCGGATCGCCGCCCGTCAGCGTGTTGCTGAACGCCTGGTGGGCGTTGGCCACGCCGCCGAGGCAGGCATTGGCGCCCAACCCGTTGCAGTCGGCATTGCCCGCCGCCGCGGCCGGGTTCCTGCCGAAGCGGAACCACATGGCCTCGTTGCCGTAGTTGATCGCCATGTGGCCCATGTCCTGCGCGTCCTCGCCGACGGCGAACTCACCCTCGCCCAGGACGTTCGGGATCGGGTAGCTGTCTGCGAAGTACATGCTGAGACCCTTGCTCGCGACAGTCGTGAAGTCGCGGAACGAGGACTTCAGGCCCACAGGGCCCAGGCTCACGGCTGCCTCGCTGCGGGTAACCGTAGCGGACGTATTGCCCCCGGCGTCGACCGTCCAGGACGAACCCTCGGGGTAGATCACGCCCGCCGCGACCAGGCCCTTCTGGCCCTGCTCGATCGGGTCGGTCGGCATGACGTTGAAACCGCCGAACTCGATCGGGGTGCCGGCGAAGGTCTGGCCCATCTTGTTGCCCTTGCCCATCTCCGCCGTGAACCCGACGTTGCCCGCATACCACTTGTAGGTCTGCATGCCGCCCGGCATGACCGCCTGGGTCGCCGGGTTCTGGCCGATGTTGACGCCGGCCGAACGCGTCACGTCGAACTCGACGAGCTGCGGCTTCAGTCCCACGTAGGCCGAGGGCTGGATCAGGTTGTTGTTGAAGAAGGTCAGGCCCGACAGCGGGTCGCCGACGATGCCGGGATCCCGGCGGACGACCGCCGATAGCGGGTTGCCGTTCGCGAGGTCCAGCGTCTGGTCCCAGTTGACCTGGGTGCCATCCACTGTCTCCATCACGCCGTCGCCGTTCAGGTCGGCCCGGATGTCCTGGCCCGCGACGTAGTAGAACGCCGGCGAGTTCAGGTCTCCGTTGCGATAGACCCGAATCTGTTTCCCGTAGGCATCCTGGATCGTGCCCGGCTGCAGCACTTTGTTCCGCAGCGTGACGTCGATGCAGTTGCCCGCCGCCGCACGGAATACCAGCGGCTCGACCGGTGCATCGTGGCGCAGCTTGGCCGGGCAGCCCGAGGTGAACGGGTGGTACTTTAACGTCGTGCCGGCCGTGTAGCAGGCGCTGTCCACCGCGCCCCAGTCGGCCGACCCGATGTCGTGCACCTTGGCGTAGTTGCCGTAGGAATCCTTGTCCCAGGCCTCGTAGGTCCAGCCGCCCTTGCCGCGCTTGCCCTCGACCTTGATTTCGAGGATCTGGTGGCCGTGCCCGTCAAGCGCGACCAGGTCCTTGGTGTGGACGTAGATGATCGCCGTCGGGTCGTGCAGCGGGCCGACGCCGCCGCGGACCATCTCCCCGTCACCTTCCGGGGATGCCACGTCCGCCACCACGTTGTTGCGCGGGTTGTAGACCAGCGTGCCGCCCTTCTTGTCCGGCGCGGCGCCGACGTGCGTCGTTGCCCCGAACAGGTCCTGGATCATGATGCCGGGCAGGCTGCCCAGCACGTCGTTCGCCTGCACGGCAGTGATGTCGTACGCAACCACGGCGGCCGACTTCGGACAAACCCCGTTGAAGTCATTGGAGTTGTTGGCCGAGAAGCCGGACGTGATCGGGTTGTCGAGCTGGTACAGGCCCTTGTCCTGGCCGCCCTTGTAGCTGCGGACGATGCCCCACACGCCGCTCGCCCAGCCGTCCGTGCTCGGGTTGAACGTGTAGTAGTAGTCGGCCATGTTGCCGCGCTGACCGTAGTCCGCGTAGATCGGCATCTTCAGCGAGAACTGCTCGGAGATCCCGCCGGCCTGCGCGTTGCGCCAACCGGAGTTCTTCGACTCGCCGAAGCCCGAGCCGCCCTGCAGCCACTTGAGGCCGTGGATGTTCGCGGTGTGCTCCTCTTCCTGGCCGCCGGCCTGCATCTTGACCTTAACGTTGTCGCCGTCCATGACCCGGACCATCGGCGTGAACGGGTCGCCGCCCGCGAGCGCCGCCGGGTCATTGATCGGCGGGCAGAACACGGTGCCGCCCGCGCCGTTCGAGCAGGGTGTGCTGTCGAAGTAGGTGGCCGGAGCCAGTCCCTCGACCTTGTTCAGTGCGTCGATCGCGCGCCGCGTATTCGTATCCATCGCGAACGCCAGGTCGCCGGCCCTGCCGTCGGCCTGCGCGCCGCAGCCGGTGCGGTTCAGCGGGTCGCTGCAATCGTTGCCGTTGGCATCCGGGCCCGGCTTGTTCGGGTCGTAGATGCGCGCCAGCAGCGACTCGTTGCGGTAGTTGACCACGTACATGCCGGGGTCGTCCGCCGTGATCGCCTCGGGGCAGGGCCGCGGCACGATGATGCCGTTGGTCGGGTCGCTGCCCTTGCAGTAGCCCGGGAACTCCCAGATGTCGACGGGGAAGCCGTCCTTCACCGACGCCTGCTTGCGCACCGGCGGCTGGATCGCGTCACGGAAGGTATCCGTGTACAGCGCGCCCGTCCGCGGGTTGTCGATGATGCCGTCGCCATTCGCGTCGACCGGGTGATACTCGCCCTCGACCGGGATCCAGTTGAAGTTCTCGTCGTAGCGGATGCCGACCCAGGTGTCCGGCTGGTAGGCGTGCTGGAAGTCCGTGTACTCGAAGTAGAACTCGCGGTAGGGCTCGATCTGCTCTGCCTTGACGTTCTGCGAGTAGCCGCCGATGCCCTGGTTGCCGGTCAGGATCGCCGCCTGCCAGGAGGTCGGGCCGCCGTCGTTCATGGCAGGCGTTTCGCCGCCGGTGCGGGTGTAAAGCTGCTGACCGGTTTCGTTGTGCAGCCACTTGGAGCCGGCCGGCTCGATCAGCACGGTCGCGTACAGGCCGATCTGCTGGTGCGTCGACGGGCCGTAGTGGTCGTGCGTGAAGATGATACCGAGGCCGCGATCCACGCCCTGGACGTTGACGACCGGGTCCGCGAACCAGCGCTGCAGCGTGCTGCGCGCGCCAACCCACTTGGCCGCGAACTGGGTCTGGCCGAAGAACGGGTGGTCGGACGGGACCAGGTGGCCGTTCTCGTCGAATGTTGGAACGGTCTCGTCGACCCGCGTCGCCGAGCTCAGGACCGGGTCACCCATAACGTCGGTCGTAACCGGGCCATGATGATCCACCCAGGTGTTGATCGCCTCGATCAGCTCGACGACCGCCTCGGGCGCCAACGTGCCGTCCTCGTAGTTCCAGCCGTTGGCCGAACCGTCGGCCGAGGTCAGGTCCCACTTCGGCAGGTGAATGTGCTGGCCGATGATGTCGGTCGGCGTGCGCACCTGGTAGTCGTCGAGCTCGTAGGCCTTCGGCACCACGTTGCCGTGCACGTAGGCCGTGCAGTCGAAGGTGTTCATGCGCAGTACGAAGGGTTCCGGCGGGCGCTCCTGCGTGATCGTCGGCACGACGTCCTGCCACAGCGCAATGATACGCTGCTGCGGGAAGTGGTAGCCGAGCTTGTTCAGCACCGCGTCGAACTGGACGTTCGCGGCCTTGTAGACACGCGGGGTCGCCGCCGAGAAGGGCGAGACGCCCCTGGTCTGCATTTCCGACGTATCCCAGATCGGCCGGTTCGATTGGCCGGAGAAGAACCAGCCCTCCTCGCCGCCGACGGACACGCCGCGATCGTCGATGCAGGGATCCTGGAACGGCGCGCCGCCGATCGGCAGGCTCCCGTTGGTCAGGAAGCCGCCGTGGGTCATCGGGTTGCCGGCCGCGTCCATCGGCGTCAGGCCAATGGTCATGCCGGGCGTGCTGTTGTTCGGGTCGTCGTGGCAGTCCGCCGGTATGACGACGAGCTTGCCGCTTGCGTCAAGAATGATGCGATTGGTGTCGTGGCAGCGCTGCGCGTGGTAGGCCATCGCGACCTGCTCGAGGTCCGTGCCCTCTTCGGGGAAGAACACCGGCTTGATCGCGTGGATCTCCTTGCTCATGTCGAGCCGCGAGATCGCGACGATCGCCTCGCCGCCGGCGCTGTAGCCCTCGGCCGCGAAGCGCGGTAGACCGCCGTCCCAGCCGTCGATGGCGTTCGGGTCGTTCCAGCCGGCATGCTGCCACAGCGGGCCGCCGCTCGCCTTCAGCGCCGCGCCCTGCGTGCCCGTGATCATGTCGAGCGGCGGCGTCGGGGGACGGCTGCCGATCGTGTGTTCCATGCCGGCGATCCAGAACGGATAGCCGGGGTTCTTGTCGGCATTGGCGCCTTCGCCGCCGACCGCCCCGTCGGCGCCGAGGACCTCGGCGCGATCGACTTTGGACAGGCTACCGACCGGCCGCAGGTCCGCGACGGTGCCGACCGGGCAGTTGCCCGTGACCGCCTCTCGGAGCTGCTGCGCGCCGAGCACCTGGTTACCGTCAATGTCGGTACCGAGATCGGCGAAACACGCCTCGACCTCGTTGTGGTTCGCAACCACGGTGACGCCGTCAGCCGGCATCGGCGGCAGCGCCTTGCCGGGCAGCGGCACGACCGAGGGCTGCGGCGCACCGGCGACGATCTCGGGGTCGGGCAGCGCGCGCGCGCCCGTGGCGGGCGTGCCGTCGCCGAGGCCGAGGCCGTCGACGGCGAATGACGTGTGCACGCCGCCGCCGAGCTCCGTGACCATCAGCTCGGTGCCGGGCTCGTAGGCGTCATGGATGCGCCACATCTCCCACATGCCCTGGGCAAAGTGCGGGTAGAAATGGCAGTGGAAGATCGCATCGCCGGCGGTCTTGTTGCGGTTGCCCGAGCCGCCGAAGTTGATCCAGTAGCCGTAGCCGGCGCCTGGGCCGAGACCCTGGGCGTCGAGGTAGTTCGAGTTGTCGTCGTTCGCGTTGAACAGCCACTGGTGATTGTGCAGGTGGAACACGTGCTGTTCGCCGGGTCCCGCGTGCAGGTTCCGGAACGCCGTGTTGTCGCCGACGTAGCTGTGGTGAACGTTCGAAGGGTCGTCCGGGTAGAGCACGTAGTTGGCCTTCGGGCCGACCGCGCCGCAGTTCGCAAGCGTCGGGTCGCAGTTCTCGAGGCCGACGTTGGCCGGGATGTCGACCAGCTGGCCGACCTCACCCACCGCGTGGAAGGTCAGGAAGAACTCCTCGTAGGCGCAGTTGACGCAGTCGTGCATCGGGCCGACGCCGAGGCGGTTCGCGATAATTTCCGAACCAATGCCGCCGGAGCCGTAGTTAATCATGAAAGAGTCACGCACGCCGTGCAGCGTGTGGCCCAGAACCGGGTCGTTGTACCACTTGGGGAAGACCTGCGTGGTCTGCGTCTCGTCGTGAAACGCGACCGTGAACTCGCGGAACGGCTCCAGGCGGTTCGGGACCGTCGGGTTGCGCTTGCCGACCGACTCCAGCGGATAGATCGTGTCCGGGAAGTGGCCAAGAAAATTCTGGTAGCCCGCTTCGGCCGAGTAGCCGCCCGTCGCCGGGTAGCCGAGTACGAAGTTTGGCCCGTACGCGATGATCGCATCGATCGCGGTATGGACGATCTCGTTGTTTTGGACCATGTTGACGATCGGGAACCCGGCCTTGCCTTCGCTGGCCCAGGGCTCCGCGTTCGGGTAGGTCGCCTCGTAGTCGAGGATCGGCTGGCCGTCCTCGGTGGCACCGGGCGCGCTGCCCATCGGGCAATTGCCGAACGCATCGCGGTCGACCTGCACGGCGCCGTCGAAGCAGGCCGTCGCAAGCTGCAATTCCTCGTTGGTCAGCGTGCTGCGGTAGAACGCCGAGCCGCGCGGGTTGACGTTCAGGACTGCCCACAGGCCGGAGGCCGTCTGGCCGCCCTGGCCTTCGCCGCCGACCGTACCGCCATAGCTGACACCCAGGTTGGCGCCGTCGTGCGGCGTGTAGATCGTGTACTCGGTCGATTCGCCGGGGCCGATCGTCGCGTCGGCGTTATTGCCGACGAACGAGCCGTCGGAATGGATGCCACCGACAAGCTCGGCGCCCTGGAAACGCAGGCTGATCCTGCGCCCGGCGACCTGGTCGTCGTTGTGGCAGTTGAACGGGATGCCGCTGCGCTCGACTGTCGATGTGGTCGTCGCGTCGACCGTGCAGCCGCTGGCGGGGTCCTTGTTCGGGAGTTGGAAGGGATTCGCCGGAGTCGCCAGCAGGTTCGTCAGCGTGATCGTCAGGCAGTCCCCTTCGCCGGTGCGCAGCACGAGCGGGCGAGGCCGCTTGTCCGGCCGCAACGCGACGTTGCTCGAGCCGGCCGCAAGCGCGGCCTTGAGGTCGGCCATCTCGCCTGCCGCCAGCTCATTCAGGGGCGTGACCGTCCCGTCCGCATTCAGCCGGACGACGTCGCGCTTCAGCGCATACATCATGCCGTTGATGTTCTGCGCGCCGAGGCGGTTCCACATCAGCGGCATGTCCAGTGCCACGACATCGGCGGTAAGATTGCGCTCGCACACGTCCTGTGCGTAACCGGCCGTCGATGCTACCAGCGCGATCGCGCCGAACACGATGCGGCCGACCAGGCTCTGCAAGCCGCCGAATTTTCGATTCCAACCCTTCATGGCTCTCTCCCGAGAAATTCTTGTTCTTCACTCGTTCCGGGCATCTCGCGCGGCTGTCGATATCCCCAGCAGCCGACACGGAGACGCGGTCTCCGGTTCGATTAGTCTACGTACGAGTCCGTCCAGAACTACTGGCTGCCGGAACGGATTTGGACCCGTTCCAAAGGCAGGGAAAACCCGAACCATCGATCAGCAAACCCGATCGTTCGATCAGGTTTGAGCGGTCACCTGGTACGGATGGTGGCGCCCTCGCCGCGGTCCTTACATAAGCGCTTTCTTGCCGCTGGCAATGCGGACTGAAAGTTTGTAGAGTGTGACTCCGGAACTGCGACTCCTACCCTCCGCATTCGGTCGCTACCGGTGCAGCAAGAACAAGAATAATCTGCCGGGCTCGAGGGCCGGGAATTTCAGGACAATGCCGGCACAGATCGGCGAACTGCGGAAGAAGCGGACTTGATCAAGGCAATCATCGTCGACGACCACCCGGTCGTCCGTTTCGGCGTAAAGCAAATGCTGAGCGCCGATGACCAGATCGAAGTGGTCGGAGAACTCGGCGGCATAGACAAGCTGCCGGAGATGCTGGCAGAGACCCGGGCCGATATCGTGCTGCTCGACCTCGAGTTGGGCGACGCACACGGCGTCGATGCCCTGCGTATCCTGCGCGAGGCGTCGCCGACAACCCGGGTCATCATTTACACATCGCACGACGAGGAAGACCGCATCGTGCAGGCCGCGGAACTCGGTGTCGACGGCTACCTGTTGAAAGGCTGCGGCCAGCGCGAGCTGCTGAGCGCGTTCCATAGCGTGCACGACGGCGGCACGGCGCTGGAATCCAGCGTCGCCAGCAAGCTGATGCAGCACATGAACAAGCGCAGTTCACGCAGGCAAACGGACACGCTGCGGTTCAGCAAGCGCGAAAGACAGGTTCTGCAGCTGCTGGCCGGGGGCAAAACGAATCGCGACATCGGCGAGGCATTGTTCATCTCGGAATCGACCGTGAAGTTCCACGTCCACGCGATCCTGAACAAGCTGGAAGCGAATAACCGCACCGAGGCGGTCTCGATCGCCGCGCAACACGGCATCATCGAAATGCACCGGTCGCGCTAGTGAACCCGGCTCGCTGCTGACTCGAATACCGGCCGCAGCCGGCCGAATTCCTGGACGAGTTTCTGCGCCACGGCCGAGGCCTCGGCCAGGTTGTGGCTGCTGGCGGCCGCGGACAGGTCCTCGCAATAGCGCGCCATGCGTTCCGCACCGAACTCGAGGCAGGCGCCTTTCAGCGCGTGCCCTTCGCGTCGAATCCGCATCGGGTCGCCTTCACTTACCGCGGCCTCGAGGCTCTGCAGCCGCTCCGCCGTGTCGTCGATGAAAAGCCCGATGTAACTGCTGAGGAAGGTATCGTCCACCTGCCCGGTCCGCTCGATCAGGTGCGCCCGGATGCTGCTGATTTCTCCCTCGACCGGCCCCGCCCGGCGTTGCTGCCGGGCGGCAGCCTCCCAGCGCGCCAGCCCGCTGCGCAGCTTGTCCAGCCTGACGGGCTTCGGAATGAAGTCGTCCATGCCGGCATCGAGGCACTGGGCCCTGTGCTGTTCCGTCGCGTCCGCCGTCACGGCGACGATCACGGCCGGCTGCGCGTATTTCTCGGGATTGGCGCGCAGCTCCCGCGTCACCTCGTCGCCGTCGAGGCCCGGCATCTGGCAATCCATGAGCAACAGGTCGTAATCGTTGGCCTGCAGGGCCCGCAGCGCCGCCTGACCATCCTCGGCGACGTCGGCGTCGTAGCCTTCCGAGTGCAGCATGCTGATGAGCACGCTGCGGTTGACGGGATTATCCTCGGCAACCAGGATGCTGAGCGCACCCCGCGGCGCGGCATCCTCTCCGGTCTCGTCCGCAGTCGCCGGCTCCTGGCCGGCCAGTGACGAGCGCAGCAAGTTGTAACGCAGTTCCAGCGGCAACACTGGCTTGTTTACGCAGCGCAAGCGCCCAATCTGCGACACCTCCCCGACTTCGAGCGGCTCGGTGATAGAGGTCAGCAGGATCAACGCGAGATCGGCCGTTTCGTCGGTCTCCCGTATGCGCCGCGCGAGCAGCAGCGGATCCGGCCGGGTTATTGCGGCATCGACGATGGCCGCGTCGAACGGTTGCCCTTTCGCTGCCGCCGAGCGCATCTTGTGGAGCGCGTCGCTCGCGCCGAATGCGAGCTGCGACCCGACCCCCCACGCATGCAGGTAGGTGCGGATGCTGGATGCCGCGGATTCGTTCGCGTGCACGACCAGCACCTGCCGCAGCGGCGGCGCGCCCGTCGCCGCCGGCTCACCGGTCCGGTGTGACATCGCACGTGCGACCGGCACCGAGAAGGCCACGGTGGTTCCCCTGCCGTCCCGGTCCCGGACATCGATGCTGCCGCCCATGTTGTCGACGAGCCGCTTGCAGATGACAAGCCCCAGGCCGCTGCCGTAATGCTGCGTCGACGCCGGCCGTTCGCTGCTGGCGAAGGGCGTGAAGAGCTGCGCCCGGGTCTTGCTGTCTATGCCGATGCCCGTGTCGCTGACCGCGAAACCGAGGTCCAGCCCCCCCTCGCGCTCGCTCGTTGCGTCGATCTGGATTTCTATCTCGCCCTGCTCCGTGAACTTGACCGCGTTGCTGACGAGATTGACGAGGATCTGGCGCAGCCTTCTTTTGTCGGCGCAGACCCTGAGCCCCGGATCGCAGCGCAGTGTGCCGATGAGCTCCAGGCCCTTCGAGCCGGCGGGGTAACCCATGATCTCCAGCACGCGCTCCAGGAGGTCTACGACATCGAACTCCTGCTCCTGCAGGCGCAATGCGCCGGCCTCCAGTTTCGAGAAGTCCAGCACGTTGTCGACCAGGCTCAGCAGCATGTCGCCGCTGCTCTGGATCGTCTGGATATAGCTCCGCTGCCTGCGCGTAAGCTGCGTGAGCTTCAACAGGTCCGTCATGCCGAGTACGGCGTTCATCGGCGTACGGATCTCGTGGCTGATCGTTGCGACGAATTCCGACTTGACCCTGCTCGCGGTTTCGGCCGCTTCCTTTTCCCTGCGCAGCCTGAGTGCCGCTTCCTCGTGCTCGCTAAGGCTGTGCGCGACCTCGAGTACGGCGTTAACGTTGCCGTCCTCGTCGACAAGCGGCGTGGAGCGAAACTCGATCGTCTTCCCGTCCTTGTCGACCAGCAGCTTCCGGCCCGAGTCCTGCGTGTGGATGGCGCAGGAACCGTCGGCGCCCTGACACGGCCCGTCCTGGTTGTGCAGCATGTGGTAGCACTGGATGGCTCCGCCGGGCTCGAGTCTCGAGCCGAACGCATCCCGGGCCGCCTTGTTCATGATCGTCACGTTGTAATCTAGGTCCGTCACGATTGCCGGGTCCTTGATGCCGTCGATCGCGCGCTGCATCAGGTCCCGCTCTTTCCGCAGCGAGAGCGTGCGTTCCGCCACACGCTGCTCGAGTTCGTCCCTGGCCCGTTCGACGCTGCGCAGGTGAATCTCGCCCGCCGCCTGCTCGGTCAGGAGCTGGCGATCGGTGCGGCGGTACATGTAGACGAGCAACAGGTAAAATGCGCCCAGGGTCGAAAACACGCCGAGCACGATCGTCGCCTGGGTCTCGGAGATCCTCGCCAGCAAGGGTGCGACGTCCGAATAGATTTCGAGCACGCCGATTATGCGCCCGCCGTCGCTGCGCAGCGGCAGGTAGGACTGGATCAGGTCGTCCTGCTCGACGACCTGGTCGAATTCGTTCAGCCGGTCTCGACGAATGATGCTGGTGCTGACGCGACCGCTGAGCGCAGCGACGATGCCCGGGTTGCCTGCCGCGCTGCCGCCGATGCGATCCGTGCTCGTCGAGAAAACGACCAGCCCGTCGGGGGCGAACACGTTGACGCGCCGCACGGCCAGGTCTTCGAGGCGCTCGTCGAGCACGCTCGCAATCTGCACAACCAGCGGGCTGTACGGCAAACGGTCGGCACCGACGCCGCTTGCATAGGACAGCAGGGCTTCGAGGTCGCCCTCAAGGGCATTCGACAGCGAACGGGCGAGCTCGGCATTGTGCTCCGCCCGCATCTCGGTCAGGTTTTCGGTGGCAATCTGCCGATAGGACAAGGCCAGCGCGAACGCGACGATCAGCGTTCCGGCAAGCGCCGTCAGCGCGAAGCGCCAGAACCGGCTGCTCACGGGGCAGTCCCGACTCGCCGGCCGCTCCCGATCAGCCGGATCTGGGCGGGAGCCGGGTTCAGAAGCCCCCCTGCCTCGACTTGATCGTCTGCTCGAAGGCGTTCGCCTCCTGCATGCGCTCTCGCAGCTCCTCGGTAACGCGCCGCATCGCGTCCTCGCTCTCGACGACGACCGGCTTGACCGTGATCAGGAGCTCGGTGCGGAACACGTCCTGCGAGGTCGTGCTGAACGCCTTGCCGAGCAGCGGTATGTCCATCAGGATCGGGACGCCGGAGCGGCCTTCGCGGTTGGTTTCGAGAATCAGGCCGCCGAGCACGACGGTCTGTCCGCTCTGGACGATAACCGTGCTCGTGATCGTGCGCTGCGCAATTGACACGTTGCCACCGCCCCCGACCGCAGGCTCGGTGCCCGGCAGGCTGACCTCCTGGCTGATCTCCAGCGTGACCTGGCCGCCGGCATTGATGCGCGGCGTGACGGTCAGCAGGGTGCCGGTATCGCGGAACTGTACCTCGGTCACGATCGGCGCATCGGGATTGGCCGTGCTCTGGGAGCTTCGCGTCGTCACCGGAATCTGGTCGCCGACCCGGATCGTCGCGGTCTGGTTGTCGAGCGCCATCACCTGCGGCGTGGACAGGAAGCGAACGTCGGAGGCGGTTTCCAGCAGGTCGAAGAACGCCGTCACGTCGCTGTCCTGGTCGAAGAATGCGAACGCCAGCCCGTCGCCCGAAGCGCCGCCGGGAACGGGCGCGTTGAAACCCAGCTCGTAATCGCTCTTTTCGATGAACCAGCGGACGCCATAGTCCAGCGTGCTGTTCAGGGAGACTTCGGCGATCGTAGCCTCGATCAAAACCTGCCTGGCCGGCACGTCGAGGCGCCGGATCGCCGCCTCGATGGAGCGATAGTCTTCCTGGCTGGCGAGAACGAGTATAGAGTTGTTGTCGTCGTCGGCGATGATCTTGACGTTGGAGAGGCCCTCCTCCGGGACCGCCGCAACGGCTCCGTCCACGATCATGTCGGCCGGCCCGGCGGCCAGGCTGCCCGGCGATTGCAGCGGCCGCGAATATGCCGCGGGCCCCCGGAACACGCCCGAGGTATCGGTCTGCGAATCGAACAGTCCGGGGTACGCGCCTCCCGCCGCGCCCTGGCCATAGATTTCCTGCAGCGACGCGGCGATGTTCTCCGCCTTACCGTTCTGGAGTTCGTAAACGAACAGGCGCCGGCCGGCGCTGCCCTCCACACCCCAGTCGAACTCGTTGATGAGCTCACGGACGCGGGCGATATGGTCCGGCCGATGCGCGATGACCAGTACCGCGTTCAGCCTCGCAATCGGCATCAGCCGGACGATGCCCGACAGCGGCGTCTCGCCTTCGCCGCCGACCACCTGCTGCAGCTCCTCGACCATGGTCGCCGCGTCCGCATACTCCAGTCGGAACAGCGCAAAGGACATGCCCTTCAGCCAATCGACGTCGAAGGTTCGGACGGTCGCGAGCAGCTCTTCGACGCGGAAGCGCGGCCCTGCGACGATCAGGAGATTGCGCGCGGTGTCCACGCGCATCGAACTGCCATCCGAAACGAGCGGCGTCAGGATCTTCTGCAGTTCCGCCGCGGAAGCGTGTTCCAGCGGCACGACCTGGATGCCGAAGCCGCCGCCGCGATTCGACGAGAATCGCCCTATCGACGGAGCACGGGCCGAGCGTTCCGCGGCCGCCAGCGGCATCACCTTGTACATCCCGTCGTCGAACAGCAGCGCCGCCCCGTTCAGTTCCAGGACGGCCTCGACCGTGGGTATCACGGCGTCACGAACGACCGGGCGGGTGGTGTGTAACGTGACCTGCCCGTTGACGGCGGGATCGACCAGGTAGTTCTCCCTGAGAATCGTGTCGAAGATGACCCGCAGGAACTCCCTGAGGTCGGCCTTTTCGAAGTTCAGCGTGACGCCGTCGCCGCTGGCGTGAATCTGCGGTTCCGGACCGCGAGCCGCCTGCACGAAGTCGCCGCTACCCAGGACGATCTTCTCGGCCGGCCTCTCCGGCACCTGGGCGGGTGCCGCGACTCCGGGCGCCTCCGAGGGGCGCTCCGTTTCTGTTGCGGGCAGCGATTCCGTGGGCAGGGAGTCCGCTACCGCGGCGGGGCGCGGTGCTGTTGCGCAGGAACTGAGCAGTACGACGGCAACGCAAATGGCGAAGACGCGATTTGCCTTGGTAATCATTGTTTTTTTTCCGCAGTTTGGTCCCTGACAGGTTACGCCTGCCCGCAGCAAAGGAAAACCCGACTTTAGATCAGGTTTCAATGGGGCCAAAACCTATACAAAGGTAAGTGAAAACCAGCACTCATGGTCGATGCGGCGACATGCCTGTTTTCACTATGATTCAGGCCTGTGGCAAAGCGTGGGAGCCTCCCGGTTGGCAGGCATGCTGCGGTCCTGCGAAGCCCTGCTCGCACTCCGTATCCCCGTTTTCCCGCTATTTGTCAAATCCGCGCCGCGCATACGACGATGCGCGCGGACTTGCAGAAGAACAAGAAAGGCCGGATTGCGCCGGGCGGCGCACAGCCAGAGCGAAGGCTGCTTCCGGCCGGGGTTGGAGTCGAAAACGTGCATTTGCAACTACACGATAGCGCTTCCCGGCGACAGAGCGACGCCGGTCAGCGCGCCATCTGCGAGTACCTGGTGGATTCCGGAAAGCTCGCGCCCGACAACGTCAGCCGGGCGCTGCGCCTGCAGGCAGAGCAACAGCAAAGCGAAAAGATCGGGTCGATCCTGGTCAAGCTGGGCCTGGTGTCCGAGCGCGATGTGGCGGAAAGCCTGCGCGACCAGCTCGGCCTGCGCTTCGTCGAGCGGAATCGTTTCCCGGACGAACCCTGGGGTTCAACAGAAATCTCGTTCAATTTTCTCAAGAAGAACCTCGCGCTCGTGCTGGATGAAGACGACGAGGCGCTTACCCTGGTCATGGCCGACCCACGGGACCAGTACGTCATCGAAGCGGTAAGCCTCTGCAGCGGCAAGACCGTGCTGCCCTGCGTCGGCGTGCCGTCCGAGATCGAGGCGACGTTGAAGCAGCTCGAAGAAGGCCCGGCCACGGCCGCGGCACCGCTCGCCCTCAACTCGCTGCAGTTCCTCGATGACGTCGAGCAGCTGAAGGAGCTGGCCGGCGAGGCGCCGATCATCAAGCTCGTCAACCAGGTCATCATCCGCGCGGCGGAATCCGGCGCGTCCGACATCCATATCGAGCCGTTCGAGGGCGAGCTGAAAATCCGTTTTCGCGTCGACGGTTTGCTTCGGGAGATCGAATCGCCGCCTACGGAGTCGGCGGCCGCAGTGATCTCGCGCGTCAAGATCATGGCTAACCTGAATATCGCCGAGCGGCGGCTCTCGCAGGACGGCCGTTTCCGGCACCGGGTTCGCGGAGTCGACTACGACTTCCGGGTATCCACCGTGCCGACGATGTATGGCGAGAGCGTCGTCATGCGTCTGCTGCAACGCGACCAGACGGCGCAGGATTTCGAGGCCCTCGGTTTCACGCCGGAGCAGACCGGTACGATGAAGGAAATCCTGGCGATGCCACACGGCATCCTGCTGGTGACGGGACCGACCGGCAGCGGCAAGTCGACGACACTGTATGCGGCGCTGAACCACCTGAACGACCCGGAGCGCATGATCATCACGGTCGAGGACCCGGTCGAGTACAACATCCCGGGCATCAACCAGATGCAGGTGAAACCGCAGATCGGGCTGACTTTCGCTACCGCACTGCGCTCGATCGTCCGGCAGGATCCGGACGTCATCATGATCGGCGAAATGCGCGACTCGGAGACGGCGCAGATCGCCGTACAGTCGGCCCTGACCGGTCACCTGGTGCTGTCGACGCTGCACACGAACGACGCCCCGAGCAGCGTGATGCGGCTCATCGACATGGGCGTCCAGGACTATCTTTTGACCTCCGCAGTCAATGCCGTGCAGGCCCAGCGGCTGGTACGAAAACTTTGCGACGAGTGCAAGGAGCCGTACCAGCCGATGGCCGAGCTCGCGCGCCGCTGGGGCCTCGACCGGGCGACGCTCGGGCGGGAAGCCACGTTATATCGGGCCAGGGGCTGCGATGCCTGCGGCCACACGGGCTACTCGGGCCGACGGGCAATTCTCGAGATATTGCGGATCAGCGACGAAATGCGTCGCCTCGTGCTCAGCAACGCCGATGCCAGCGGCATCCGCCGCCTGGCTCTCGCCGAAGGCATGGTGCCGATGCGGCAAGATGGCTTCCAGAAGGCGCTGCAGGGAATCACGTCGATCGAAGAAGTGCTGCGGGTGACGCCGGAGCAGGCTGAGTGATCACTTTCCAGTACAAGGCCGCAACCAGCGACGGCGGCGTCGTCGACGGCCTGTTGCTGGCGGAAAACCGCGAACACGTCGTACGTCAGCTGCGGGCGTTGGGTCAGATCCCTATCCGGATCGACGAAACCCGCAAGAACCGGGCCGCGGAGTCGACAGCCCGTCGCCGCCGCTTCCGCCGCAGCAGGATCGGCAGTCAGCAGGTGGCCGACGCAACGCGCGAGCTGGCGACGCTGCTCTCGGCCGGAATGCCACTCGACCGGGCACTCGGCACGCTGGTCACACTGTCCGGGGATGACCCTGTAGGCGCCGTTTTGGGCGATATCCGCAGCAAGGTCAAGGAGGGCGCCACGATGGCGGAAGCCGTCGAAGCGCACCAGGACGTGTTCGGCCGTTTTTACGTGAATCTTTTGCGCGCCGGCGAATCCGGCGGCGCGCTCGAAATCGTGCTCGAGCGGCTGGCCGAGCACCTCGACCGCAATATCGAAATCGGCGACGCTCTGAAGTCCGCGCTGATCTACCCGGCAATCCTGATCGTCGTCGCGCTGCTGTCGATCTTCGTGTTGCTCGGCTACGTCGTGCCTCAGTTCACCGAAATGTTCGAGGGCGTCGGCCAGGCGCTGCCGCTGTCGACCCGGATCACTATCGCGACCGGCGAATTCCTGCAGTCCTGGGGCTGGCTGCTGGCCGTCGCCGCTGTGCTTGGCGCGCTCCTGCTGCAGAGGCAGCTCGAGGACCCGGAAAAGGCGTACCGCTGGCACGATCGGTTGCTGCGCGCGCCGCTCATCGGGCCGGTCGTCCTGAAGATCGAAGTCGCCCGGTTCGCGCGTACACTGGCGACGCTTCTCCGGAACGGCATACCTTTGCTGAAGGGGCTTGGCATCGTGCGTGACACGATGGGCAACCGCGTGCTTGCTGCCGGCCTCGACCGCGTCGCCGGCGGCCTTAAGGAGGGCCAGAGCCTGGCCGACCCGCTTGCGAAATCGACGCGCTTCCCTGCGTTCGCCGTCCAGATGATCAAGGTCGGCGAGGAATCGGGCAACCTGCCCGAGATCCTGCTGCAGGTAGCGTCGACCTACGACCGCGACACGCAGGTCACGATCAAGCGATCGCTGGCGCTGCTCGAACCATTATTGATCCTGGTGCTCGGCGCGATTATCGCAGCCGTCATCATTTCGATTCTCGTAGCCATACTGGGCATCAACGAACTTGTGATTTAAAGCGGAGGACAAATCATGAAGCGACGATACCCGGAGCCACCCGGCCGCCGATCCGGCTTTACGCTGATCGAGCTGCTGGTGGTTCTGATGATACTCGGGCTCCTGGCCGGCCTCGTCGGCCCGCGCGTGCTGCAATACCTGGGCGGCGCGAAGAGCGACACCGCGCAGCTGCAGATCGAGGAATTCGGGGCGGGTCTCGACCTGTTCCACCTCGAGGTCGGCCGTTACCCGTCGACGGACGAGGGTCTCGAGGCGCTTGCGAAGTCGCCGCCGGGCGTGCAGAACTGGAACGGACCTTATATAAAGAAGAAGGACGTGCCGACCGATCCCTGGGGCAATCCCTACGTATACAAGTACCCTGGCGATAACGGCGACTACGACCTCTATTCGCTCGGCCGCGACAATGCAGACGGCGGCGAGGGCGAAGACGCGGATGTCGTGAGTTGGTAAGCACCCGGAAACGGGCGCAGAGACAAACCGGCTTCACCCTGATCGAACTGCTGGTCGCACTGACGATCGCCGCGCTGCTGGTAGTACTGGCAAGGCCCATGTACACGGCAGCCGTGCCGGGGGCTCGTCTCCGCGCCGAAGTGCACGATCTCGCAATATCGCTGCGGGACGCTCGGAACCGTGCTGTCAACGGCAGCCGGATTACGTCGGTCCGCCTCGACACCGAGGTCCCCGACTTCGCAGTCGAAAGCGATCCCGCGACCGTGTTCTCATCGGGCACCACGCTACGGGCGTCACAGCTCGCCATCGCGGGCGAGCGTGCCCAGCCGGCAGACGATGAACGACAGTTCGTGGTGCATTTCTACCCGGACGGCAGCTCGAGCGGCGCGGCAATCGAGCTCGCCAACCGTGCCGGCGCCTATCGAATCGACGTGGACTGGCTCAACGGGCGGGTTACGGCCGGAGTGGCGGGCGATGACGCGCCATAAGCGCCGACAGACCGGCTACTCGCTGATCGAGGTACTCGTTGCCTTCACGATCCTCGCCATGGCGCTGACCGTGCTGTTCCGGATCTTTTCCTCTGGCCTGCGCAACGTGGACGTTTCGGCCGACTACAGCCAGGCGCTGCTCGTCGCGGAGGGACTGCTGGCCGCCCCCGGCAATGTCGAAGAGCTGCGTGAGGGGATCGCCGAGGGCGTCGCCGCGGACCGGTTTCACTGGACCCGCCGCATCAGCGAGTTCCAGCCCGAAGGCTACGAGCCGGTTCGCGACAGCGGCGTCAGCGCCTACCGCGTGGAAGTCGAGGTTCGCTGGGACAGGGAACGTGCGGAGCGCCGCATGGGGCTGGCGACGATCCGGCTGGATCGACCGGAAGACGGCAGGACGGCACGGCGATGAGGCCGGCGGGCGCACAACGGAACATGGCCGCTCGTGGCTTCACGCTGGTGGAGCTCCTCGTGGCGATCGCGATCCTCGGGCTCCTGATGAGTGCCGCTTTCGGCGCCCTCCGGCTCGGCAGCCGCAGCCTCGAAGAGGGGGTACGCCGCGCCGACCGGACCGAGGAATTGCGCAGTTCCGCCGATTTCCTCCGGCGGCAATTTTCACAGCTCGTGCCGCTCAGCCGCCACGAGGGCAAGGAACGGGAAATCGCCTTCAGCGGCGACCCCGATGCCGCGCGCTTCGTCGCACCGGCCCCGGACAGCCTGGCCGGTACCGGGCTGCTGCAGCTCACGGTCCGCGTCGCGCGCGACGGGGACGTGACCAGCCTGTACCTCGATATCGCCCCGCTCGATCCCGGCAGCGACGACTGGCTCGAGCTGCCACCCGTCCGCAGTACGCTTCTCGTCCGGGACCTGGCTGGCGCGACGATCCTGTATTACGGTGCCCCGCAAGCGGACGCGCAGCCGCAGTGGACGGACCAGTGGTCCCCGGATTACGAAAGCTATCCGGCCGCCCTGCGCATCGCCATGTCGCCACTCGACGGCGAACCCGCCCTGCCCGAGCTGCTGTTCACCGTACACGCGGAGGAACTCCGGTGAGCGGCGGGATCTCCCTCAAACGCTTGCAGGGCAGACGCCCGGTGCAGCGCCAACGGGGCATTGCCCTGGTCATCGTACTCTGCCTGATTCTGCTGATGTCGGTACTTGCCGCCGGCCACAGCCGCAACTCGCATGTCGAAACCCGCCTCGCAACGCGCCAGGTCGAGTCCGGGACCGCGCGTCACGTGGCTGAGGCGGCCGTCAACATGGCGATACTCGAACTGCTGCACCGTGACGTCGACGCCGCACCGCCGGCCGATGGACGCCGTCGCGAACTCAGGTTCGATGACCGGGACCTCGTGCTCTCGGTCAGGCGGGCAAGCGGCCTCGTCGACCTGAACGGCGCCGACGAGTCCCTGCTGGCGGCCGTATTCGCCGCTGCGGGAGCGGACGCCGACGCCGCAGTAGCCGTTGCCGCGGCTACGATCGACTGGCGCGACGCAGACGAGCAGCGACGGCTGAACGGGGCCGAAGCGGGCGAATACGGCGCCGCAGGCCTGCCCTTCGGCGCCGCGAATCGCAACTTCGCGAGCGTCGACGAACTTCGATACGTGTTCGGCATGACGCCGGAGCTGTTCCGGGCATCGGCGGCCTATTTCACCGTTCACTCCGGCGAAGCAGGGCTCGACCTCGATCTCGCACCCGACTTCCTGGTCGAAGCGCTGACCGGGAAGCAACTGCAGCAACGGCAGCGGCCGGTTGCCGGCCGGGTGCGCACTGGCGCTTTTCACATAAACGCGGCCGTGCGCGGTTCCATGGGGGTTCTAGTATCATGCGAGGCGGTCGTGCTGCTCACCGGCAAGACGGAGCGGCCCTATTCGGTCCTCGAGTGGCGCGAGAACTCGCGCCTCCTGGCAGAGCCCGAAGAGTCCGAGGACATATGAAGGCGGATTTCGAAAAAATCATCCGGCGCTGGCGCCTGAATTACGTCGGACCGCTCGAGCGGTGGTTTGGCGAGGCATGGACGTGGTGGGTCGGCGAACTCGCCGCGATGCTTCCGGAAGCACTGCGGGCTTCCCTGGCAACAAGTCGCCAGCAGACCTTCCTGCAGCTGTCCGGGTCCGAGATCGTCGCTTTTCACGGCAGCATCGAGCGCATGCAGGAGATCGGACGCGTGACGCCGGGCGGCGCCAGTGAGGCGCTGCGGGTGCCGGCGGAGGCCGGCAGCGTCATCCTGCTGCTGCCGCCGCAACGCATGCTCCGGAAAATGATCACCCTGCCGGCAGCGACCGAGGAAAATCTGCGCGAGGTCCTGGCCTTCGAGATGGACCAGCAGACGCCTTTCACGCCGGACCAGGTCTATTACGACTTTGTCATCAGCGGCCGGTCCGCGGCGGCGAAGACCGTCGAGGTCGAACTCGTGGTGGCGCCGCGCAAGCAACTGGACGAGCTGCTCGATTCGCTGCGTGCGCTGGATCTCGCGCCGGACGTGGTCACGGCGCGCCGGGATGCGAGCAGCATGTATGCCATCAACCTGCTGCCCTCCGACGGCAGGGCCAGCCGGCCCGCCGTCGTCGACCGCCTGAATACGGGCCTGGCCATTGCCGCCCTGCTGCTGCTGGCCGCGGCGGTGGCTCTGCCTGTCATTCAGAAGCGGCTGGCGATTGCCGAACTCGAACCGCGGGTGGCATCCGCAGCCGAAGCAGCACGAGAGGGCTCGCGTCTGCGCGAGAACGTCGAGAAGATCGTGGCCGGTTCACAGATCCTCGTGCGCAAGAAGGAGTCGGCGCCGATGGTCATACGAATCATCGACGAAATGAGCCGCGTCGTACCCGATGGAACCTGGATCTCGCAGATCAATATCGAAGGCGGTGAGGTCCAGTTACAGGGCCAGTCGCCGGCGGCGGCATCGCTGATCGGCCTGCTGGAAGCATCGAGCAGTTTTGCAGACCCGCAGTTCCGGTCTCCGGTTACGCAGGTGCCCAGGTCGAATCTCGAACGCTTCCATCTGTCAGCCGAATGGTCGCCCCCCGGGGCCAGCGCGCCATGATCGAGAGACTCGACGAAAAGCAGCGGCGCATGCTTGCGCTCGGCATCCTGGGCTTCATCGTGGCGGCAATACTGAGCGTAACGGTCCTGCCCCTCTGGCTCGTGAACTCGGGCTACCAGGCCCGTATCGACCAGCTGCAGGAAAGGCTGCAGCGCTTCGGGGCGATCGCAGCCCAGGACCCGGAATTGCGGCGCAGGTTCGCCGATCTGCAGAGAGCCCAGTCGAGCCGCGGGCATTTTCTCGCTGGCGATTCCGAGGCGACTGCGGCCGCCGAACTGCAGCGCATCATCAAGGAAATTTCGTCCGCCAACGGGACGCAGCTGCTCAGCACCCAGATACTGCCGGCGGCGGACGAAGACGGCATGCTCCGTATCGGCCTGCGCGTCCGGATCTCCGGAGCCATGCCGGGCCTAATGGAATCGGTCTACGACCTCGAATCGAACGAGGTCTTCCTCTTCCTGGAGAATTTCTCGATGCGACAGGCGACCGGCCGCCGGATCCGGGCGACCGTGCCACTGGAAGGCTTCGAGGCGAATTTCGACCTCATCGCGTATATGCAGGAGATGTCATGAACCTGCCACTCGGGCGGAGCCAGGTAACCCGCGCGCTGGCGGTTGCCTGCGGCGCGCTCACACTGGTCATCGCACTGGAACTGGCGATTCCGAACAGCACTGGCGATAGCGGGAAACGCGTGGAAGCGACCGACGTCACTCTGCCGCCGCTCGGGGACCTGCCTCCCTACGTAGCGCCGACCTTCGAGTCCTTTGCCGAAGTGCTCGAAAGGCCGCTTTTTTATGAAGACCGCAGGCTGCCGCCACCGCCGGAGGTCGCGCAAGCCGCCGAGGCGCCCGCAGAGCCGCTCCTGCTGACTCTCGAGGGCATAGCGATCTCAGGTGATTCACGGGTCGCTCTGCTGCGGGACACGCGTAGCAATTCGCTCGTCCAGGTGGCGGAAGGTGCATCGCACAATGGCTGGACCCTGCAGAGCGTGGAAGGCGGCACAGCCGTTTTCAAGAGAGGCGATGACATCACCGAACTGGGGATCGAAGTTACTACCGGGCCAGGGGCACCGGATCGCCGCCGTCCGCGCTGAACTCAGTGCAATCGCTTTTCGCCTGAAGGCCTCACGGCGATAGGGGCGTAGCTGTTTGCGTAGACGACCTTCGAAATCAGGTTTGCGGCATTCTTGATGCCGTTGAAGTCGAAGTACATGTCGCGCGGCTTGAATTTCGTCAACTGGTGAATCTCGTTGGCCAGCGATGCGCCGTTCAGGTGATGCGGCATCAGCATGCGGCCAGCGCCCCAGTACACCAGGCGCTGCGCACGAATTATCTGCTCCAGCCGGTGTCCGTCCGGGCAGGGCACGAACAGCGCCGGCGTCCCGCTGCCGATCGTGTTGATCGACGTGTTGTAGCTGCAGTGGCTGACTGACCAGTTCGACGAGGCGATCGCAGCCCTCATATCGGGCACTGAGCGCCTGAGCTCGAGGGACGGCACACCCTCGCCGGCCGCCTGCAATTGCTGCCACTCGGCATCCGGCAAACGCTCGCCGCAGACGATTCTCATCGGCAGGCCGAGCGTGCCCCAGAGCGTCTTTTGTGCTTCCACGGCCGCCCGAAAGAGCGGTCCGCCGCAGTATCCGTCGCCGGCGCTGACCAGGATTCCGTTCCGGCCGGCGCCGGCCGCAGGAACCAGGTTCGCCGGCCCCGGGACCAGGAAGCCCGTATGATAAATCGGCGTATCGATCGTATTCTTCGGCTGGAAAAACTCCTCCAGGCGGGCGAATACGGGATCGGAGTGAACGATCACGAGGTCGAAGTACTTGTTGAGCAGCTTTGCGGAACGGTCCTCGAGCTGCTCGCGGTTCGGCCGGTCGGAGGCGATGACCCCGTCGGTGAGCGCCACGACGAGCGACTCGCCATAGACCCCGTAGCGCGCCCGTTCGATCATCGGCAGGATTTCGCCGCGCAGCAGGTGCTGCCCGAATGGAAACTTCTCGACGACGACGACGCGGGGTTTCAGCCTCGAAAACCGGTTCAGGATGATGTCGCGGCGCTCGATGATCCGGTTGCGGAGCGCCTGGGTCCTGTTGACGCCGACGACGCGCTGCTCGGGGTCCATGTCGAGTTTCGGCAACTGCACGATATCGACGGAGGCCGGTACTTCCAGACCCGTCGGCAATGTTTCGCTCACCAGCATCGTGACCTGGAATTGCTCGGCCAGCTCGCCGGCAAGTGCGAGGGCGCGGCGCAGGTGGCCCGCGCCCTCTCCGTTGCGGCAGTAATACATCAACGAGGCTTTGTCGCGCATTGTTGTTATCGCTCTGTTACGGAGGCGCCCGGCTCTCCCGGCCGGTACGCCTCTCCCCCAACCCTCGCCTGTTCGGCGATCGGATACTTGCCTGTCTTAAAGCGAATCCTCCGGCTCTACCTGGACCTCGACGGCGCTCAACTGGGTAACGCCCGTCTCCGTTCCGTCGATGTCGATCAGCGTGCCAACATCGATTGCATCCCAGAACGCGCTTTGCGGATTGAACGCCAGCCCGGACGAATCGCGCAGGATGGCTCCGCTTACGTTGATCGTGACGCCCAGCACCTGCAGGGTCTGTGCGCCCTCGTCGAAGGCCTCGATGAAGCCGCGCAGCTCCGTCTTCTCGTCCAGCTTGTCGCGCTCGACGATCAGCGCCGCGATCTGGCCGCTGCCGGCGGGAATTTCCTGCCCTCGCGCTTCGACGTAATCGCCCGTGGCCATGTCCGACACCCGGAACGGGTCGACGTCGTCACGCTTGTCCTCCATCCGGGTCTTCAGCTCGTCCGTCGTGACGGTGATGCCGAGGATCACGAAAGTGCCGGCCGTCCCGTTGGCCGAATCCACGACGCCGACGACGCGCACGTTCTTCGCCTGCTTGATCTCGATTTTCGTCGGCACGATCGCGCCGTCCCCGTCGAACTCGCCCTCGACCTCGACCTTGAGGTTCGTACCAAGATCCGCAGCCGTGCCACCCTCGTACACCGTGCTGCTGTTCGGCAATACGGTATAGCCGAGGACCTTGAAGCTCAGCGGGCTGGCAACGAAATCGGTGATGAAGCCCTCGATCTCGAAGTGGTCGCCCTCGTTCTCGCCGAAACGGTTGCCCTTGTACTCGAGCTTCGCCGGGCGGAACACCGGCGGATTGCCGTCGGTGAAATCGAGTCCTTCCGCTTCGACCGGGTCGCCGTTGCTCAGGCCACCGGCCGGAATGTCATCGAGCACGCCGGTCGCGCTGTAGTTGACCTGCAGCGCGTTGATGTTGAAGGTCTTCGCGTTCGGATCGTGATTGCTGACGAAGCCGTTGATCTCGTAGCCGTCTACGTCGACGACCGCCTTGCACTCGACGCGCGTGGCCTGGATGACGCCACTGCCGTCGTAGGGCCCGAAGACTTCGACGGCTGCAAATCCGGGCAACAGCGTGATGTCCGTCGTCGTACCGCAGTTGTTGTCGATCGACGTCTGACCGGGCGTGTACTGCACGACCTGCCCGAGCACGCGGAACGTGTTCGTACCCGTATCGGCATCGGTTGCCGGACCTTCGACGGTCTCCTCGACTTCTGCCGTGCCCGCCTTCGCGCCCGTATTGTCGTCGTTGATCGTGCCCTTGATCAGCACCATGTGGCCGACCTTGAACTGGTCTTCCGAGGACGGGTTATCGTCCCTGAAGTACTGCGTCGTGCCATCCGTCTCGTAGTGATTGCCGTTGACGATGATGCTGCCGAAACCGGTGATTTCACCGACGGCGACCGCGACGCCCGTACGCACTATGCCTCCCGATGGAGGTGGGGGCGGAGGCGGAGGCGGTGGGGGATTGGCGCCGCCGCCAGAACCACCACCGCCGCAGGCGGAGAGCGTGAGCGTGGCAAGCGCCAGGAGGGCCAGAATCTTTCGGGAATGCGCAATCATTTCATTGGTTCCTGTCAAATTTCCTCATGAATCGTGTAGACGCCGACACCCAGTCGCACCCTGCGGCCGGGGTTCGGCGTCGTGTCAACCTCGTGGTCGCTGAGCCAGGCATCGACCGTCTGCAGGAACTCCATGCCACGCTCCGCGATGAGCTGGTGGAATGCCTTGACGGCCTTCGTCGAGACGGCACCGTTGTCCGCGATGCCCTCGAAGCGTGCGTCCGCCTTGCGGTTGTCGTCGAGGTTGTGCTCGAGCGTCGCAGCATGATCGTGCAGGGCAATCCCCATTTGCCGCACGATATCGGGGTCCAGGCTCGAATAGACATAATCCCGCTTCAGGACTCGGGTGCTGCCATTTGCCAGCTCCTCGATCAGTCCTCGCTGCAACATCTCCTTGCGGATTGCTCCATGGGGCAGGTCGCCAGCATAGCGTTTCAGCAAGGCGGGCAAACTCCCCGTTGGACCAGTTGGCGGCAGATCTTTCGGTTGGCCATTTTCGCCCGCGAATTCGGGGTCCAGATGCCACCCGGAAAGGATCTGCGAGATACGGCTGCCCTGCAGTTCAGCGGGCTCCGCCAGGCCCTCCAGGAGGCGGTCGCGAACCCGCGCAACCTCACGCCGGCTGAGGCCGGTCAGCATCGCGACCCGGGAGTTGTTGGTCGGTCGCCCCTGGATGCCGTACTCCTGCCGCGCGACGTCGACGTAGACGTCCTTGCAGGCGTCCGCGAATTCCGCATACGTCACGCCATGCTTCAGCAGGAAACGGACGAGCGGCCGCAGCAGGTAACGAATGCTTTGGATGACGTGCTCTTTCATCGGCGCCTGGACGTGCAATACCTCATATGTGTGCGATTCTTGCACACATATGAGGTATTGCAAGCACTATTTTGGGCCGTTACCGGCGCTCGCCGGCCCTCGCGGCACAAGTTATTGAAAAAATAAGTTTTTTCCATGACCGAGGCGACAAGGCCGGGCATTTTGCGCAGGCCGCACGCCGTGCGGGCCCGCTGCGGTGGCCCGAATTTGCGCGCTCAGCGCGGTCTCGCCGCCGCGTCGAGCCGCAGGTACCGGCTCGGATGCCGGTCCAGTACGTTCGGCCTGAAACCGGTGACTCCCGGTCGCACCAGGTGCTTGCTGACAAAGAAATACAGCGGCACGACCGGGTAATCGGCCAGCATCGCAGCCTCGGCACCGGCGAACTGCTGCCGCGCAGCGGTGGCCTCCTCCGCCGCGGCAAATGCGGTGTCGTAGGCCGGGCTCGAGTAGCGCGGAAGATTCTGCGGGCTTTGCGAGTGCAGGATCTCGAGGAATGTCCGCGGATGGTTGTAGTCGCCGCTCCACGCGAAGCGCATCAGGTCCCACTCGGACCGCTGGTCTCGCGTAGACAGGAAGTACTTCCACTCGCGCTTGTCCAGCGAGAGTTCGACTCCCAGGACCTCGCGCCACATTGCACCGACGGCAAGCGCGATCGTCTCGTGTACGTCGTCGCCGGCGTCGTACACGAGCGTAGCCTGCAACGGCTCGGCGCTCGTGTAGCCTGCCTCCCGGTACAGTCGCCGCGCCGCGTCTTGCCGTTCGTTTGATTCCAGCTCGCGCCAGTCATAGCGCGCGGGTTCGTAGTCGGCGACCCCGTCCGGCACGAAGCCCCAGGCCGGCGCCTCGCCCCGGCCGAGCAGGCGGACCAGCCGATCGCGATCGATGGCCATGGACAGGGCCTGGCGCAGCGAGCGGTCGTCAAACGGCGGCTCGCTCAGGTCGAAGGCCAGGTAATAAACGGCGAGCGCCGGCGCCACCACGAGTTCGCCTGGCCGCTCGGCGCGCAGCGACTCGAACTGCGCCCCCGGCACCGTCGCCGTGATGTCGATCTCGCCGCTGCGATACATGTTGAGCTCGGTCAGCGGATCGACAACCGCGAAATAGTCGACGAACTCGATCGCGACCTCATCCGCCTGCCGGTACAGCGGGTTCCGGCGTAGCCGCAAGCGGTGCCCGGGCTCCCGGCTGTCGAGCACATACGGCCCGTTGCCGACGAACGCCGCGGGCTCCGGGTGGCGCGCCGCGCCGAACCCTTGTCCGCTCCACTCCGGATACGCGACCGCGAGCGCCAGCACGGACAGGAAATGAGCGGCCGGCGCCTCGAGGTCGATGACCAGCGTCCCGGGATCCGTGGCGGTAACAGCCAGAGCCTCGGGCGGCAAGTCGCCGGCGCCGACTTCCGCCGCATTGCGGATCGGGTACAGCAGGTAGGCATACGTCGACCCGGTAGCCGGCGCCAGGACCCTCCGGAATGCCGCGACAAAATCGGCCGCGACGACGCGCTCGCCGTTGGACCAGCGACCCTCCCGGCGCAAACGAAACGTATAGACCAGCCCGTCGGCCGAAATGCCCCAGCTGTCGGCCGCCGCCGGCACCAGCCGGCCGTCCGCGTCGTGGGCGACCAGCCCTTCGTAGAGATCGGCCAGTACGTTGAAGGCGTGCACGTCTTCGGCGCGCGCCGGGTCGAGCGTCCCCGGCTCGCCGCCATTGCCCCGGCGCAATACCGCATCCGCCCTGCCGGCGGCATCGTCCCCTCCGCCGGAGCCTGCTCCGTTGCAGGCGGCAACCCCTGCAAGGATGACTGCCAGCAGCAGCCCTGGCCCGGATCGCGAGACATTCATGGCCGGTATCATTCCACAGTTGCCGGGCACTGACGAGGCAACCAGCGCACACACAAAATAAGAATCAGGGGCCCTCGCGGGCCCCTGATCCAGCGCCGGTCCGGCACCGGCGACTGGCCTCCGCGGCCTGCTGACCGCGGCGGCCGGCTCTCCGTCAGGCCGGGCTGCGCCGGCGCAGGCTGAGCGCCATCAACGCACCTGCCAGCAGCATCAACAGTGTCGGGTCGAAGTGCCCGGCAGGGTTGTATACGCAGCCGCCGCCACCACCGCCGCCGCCACCGCCACCGGTGCTCGGCGAACTGATCGTGATGCTGACCGACCCGCTGTTGTTGTCAGGATTCGGGTCGTTCTCGTCGGCACTGACAGACGCGCTTACTGTTGCGGTTCCCGCGCTCAACGCGCTCACGGTCGCCGCAAACGTCACACGCTCACCGGCTGCCAGCGTCGCCAGCGTGCAGGTGACCACCGCTCCGCTGGCCGTGCAGTCTGGCGACGACACGAAGCTGACGAGTGCCGGCAGGTTGGCCGTTGCCACGACGCTGGTCGCTGCCTGCGGGCCATTGTTGGTGATACCCAGCGATATGGCGAAGCTGCCGCCGGTCTGGGCCGCGCCGACAGAGGAGGCCAGCATCGCCAGGTCGGCGTTCGCCCTCACGGTCGTACTCAGCGTCACCGCGTTGTTGCTGTCGTCGGGATCGGTCTGGTCTGCCCCGACATTGGCAAGGAATGCGACGTCGCCCGCTTCGTCGGCGGCCAGCTGAACCTGGACGGCCGCGGTACCGGCGAGCGCGAGTTCACCGATCGTGCAGACGATCTCGCTCGCCGACTCGGTGCATGCGCCCGGAACCGACGTGGCAGCAACGAACGACGTGCCGGCCGGCACCACCATTCCGAGGCGCGCGCCGGTCGCGACGTCTTCACCGTTGTTGATGACCGTGAAGCCCATCGTCACCGTGTCGCCCTGCTCGGTGATGGCCGGCAGCGCGTCCGCACTGACGCCGATATCGCTGTTGCCGACTACCCGGAGATGTGTAACGACCGTGTTGTTGCCCGGCACCGGGTCGAGCGGCTCCGTCGCCGCAACGACCGACGTCATCGCGTAGCTGCCCTGGTCGACCGCACTCAACGTAACCGTCACGGTCGCAACCGCTCCGACAGCCATGTTGCCAATGGCGCAGGATAGTGCGGACGGGCCGGTGACTTCGCAGGTTCCCGCCGTCGGCACCGCCGCCGTAAATGCCAGCCCGGTTGCCGGATCGAGCGTACTGGCAAGGGTCACGCCCAGCGCCGCATTGTTGCCGTCGTCGTTGTGTATCTCGACGAGCGCGTCGAACGTCGCGCCCTTGTCCACCTTCGCGGGAACCACCACGTTGTTGATGTGCAGATCCGTGCGGAAGATGAACATTTCGAACGCGCCGATGTCGCACTCGAACGAGCCGTTGAGGTCGCCGTCATCCGGCCTCAGCAGGCCGCGCTGGTCGTTGTTCGGGCAACGCAGCGTGTGGCCGGTGTCGACCGCCGGACTCGTTGCCGCGTCGCCATTGGCAACAGACGGAATCTTGTGCGTTTCCGTCAGGCCGCCGTTCATGGCCAGCGGCTCGAGCAGCGGGTCGGTGTTCGGCTGGTCATTCAGTGCCACGTTCAGCGAGCAGGTATCGATCACCTCATCGTTGATGTTGTAACCGGTCGATACCATGCGGCCGGTCTGGCACGTGGTCGCGCCGCCCGAGCAGCCGCAGTTGGCTTCACGGCCGGCCTCGCCGCCTGCGACGACGTTGTTGCTCAGTATCGTGTTGAAGAACACGAACGTTCCGCTGCCGAACGAGTTCAGGCCGGCGCCGCCGCCAGGCGCATCGGTGGTTGCGGTGTTGTCCGCCACCGTCACGTTCTGCAGGCTGATCGCCCCGTTCGTCGTGATGCCGCCGCCCACGTCGGTGCCGGTGTTGCCGCTGATCGTCGTATTGGAGATGTTGACGGCCACGAGCGAGCGCGCCGCGATGCCGCCACCGCCGATCGCCGTGTTGCCGTTGATCGCGCTGGCATCGATGCTCGTCGTATGGAAACCGGTGTCGAAGATACCGCCACCGTTCTCCGCCGTGTTTCCGGCCGCCACGAGAGCGGCAGGAATCGCGCCGGACTCGTACGGAACGTCGAATGACGCCTTGCCGATCAACGTCCCGCTGATCGTCGTGGCGGAGTCGAGGTACAGCGCGCCACCGTTCGCGTTGGAGAGATTGCCGCTCAGCACGGAGTCGGCGATCGTCATCTCCGCTGCAGCGATGATGCCGCCCGCATCGGCGCCTGACTGGTTGCCGATGACCGCAACGCGCACGAACTCGACGGCCGTCACGCCGCCCTCACCCTCGTCGCCGCCGGGGCCGACGTCAGGAGGCGGGCCCTCGCCGCCGCCGCCACCGCCGCCGGGACCGTGTACCGTCTCCTCGAACAGCGCCACGCCGGCACCCGGTCCGACCGCGATGCCGCCGCCGAAGCGCTTGAAGTACCAGGCGACGATCGAGCCGGCCTCGCCGGTGACCTCGCAGGTATACGGGTTAGCCATGGTCGGCTCGTTCGGTATGCCGACACTGCCGCCCGTAACCATCAGGTCGGAGATCGTGACCAGGTTGACGGTGCCGCCGTCGACGGCCTGGATGTGGAAGATGCGGTCACCGACGTTCGGATCGGTCATCGACTGCTCGTTCCACTTGATGACCGTCAGGCCCGGTCCTGCGCCGACTATCTGCAGGTCCTCGGTAATGTCGAGGTCACCCTTGTCTGCTTCGGCGGTAATCGAAGCCGTGCACGGGAGCTGGTTTTGCGGATCAGCGTCGCCGATGATTTCATCGACGCCCTGGATGGTCAGCACGATCGGATCCGCCGGGTTGTTGATGGCGGTCAGGTCGATGATGTCGGCACCAGGCGTTGCGTTCGCCTCCATGATCGCTGCCCGGAGCGTACAAGTGCCGTCTGCCGTCAGGCAGACACCATCTCCCGTCTGGGCGTCGACAGCATCCAGGTTGCTGTCGACGGAAAATGTCGTTGCGTACGCTGGCACGTAAAACATGGAGATCCCCGCAGCCGCCAGTGCCGTGGAGAGTAGTTTTTTGACATTCATGTGACTTACCAGTCCCGGCGCGACAGGCATCGGGGGAATCGCGCGCCGTTCGATTCGTCCCCGTGTACGATATGTTTCCTTCAATCGCACGTTACAAGTAAGGGAAATCCAGTCTTGTCTGCTCCTTTGCCGTCAGGTCAAACTTCGTTCGTCAGTGAATCAGCAACCTGCCCAGGAAAAACATCCCGTTGAACGAAACGTGCAGGACGACAGGCGATATGACGCTTCCCGTCCGGTCACGGAAAAATCCAAAAACGAGCGACGGGAGCAGCACTCCCGCCGCCCATATCGGCGGCTGATACACGAGGTGAGCTGCCGCAAACAAGAAGGATGTCAGCACGTTTGCAACGGAGAGTTCGTGCCAGGCCCAGCCGCCTAAAGACGTCTGCCGCAGGTAACCCTGAACGGCACCGCGGAACAGCAATTCCTCCAGGACCGGCTGCACAAGGACGAGCGACAGGAACAGCGCCGGCCTGATGCCGGCCGGTTCGCCCGTCTGCGATCCGATGACGAAGGCGATCAGCGAACCCGCCAGCCAGACCAGACCGAAAGTCGACGACCGCGGCGCCGATACCGGCAGTTTGAGCCCCGCATCGCCTGCGAGATCGCGCCAGTTGCGGGCTGCCAGGTTAGTCACGGCAGGCTACCTCGCGTTCGCGCCGGCCGGGGCGAGGCAGCAGCCTGAGCGAGGCCAGCGCCAGCATCAGTGCCAGCAACGTGTCGGCGCCACGACCGTCCGGCCGGTAGACGCAACCCCCGCCGAGCGAGCCCGTGACGTCGACCGTGAATTCGGCCGTGTCGTTCCCGGCGACGGGGTCCTGTTCGGCTGCCTCGACCTGTGCCCCTACGGTCGCCCTGCCGATCGCCTGCGCGCCGACTATCGCCCGCGTGGCCACCCGTTCACCCGGCGCGATCGCGCTTATGGCGCAGTCGACCTGCAGCGTTCCGATGGCGCAGCCCTGCGTAGCCTTGACGACCAGCTTATCCGACAGTCGCAACACGAGGCGCACATCGGTGGCAGCCTGCGGCCCGTCGTTGCCGATGGTCACGTCGATGCTGAAGTCGTCGCCGGTGGTGGCATCGGTGACGCTCGGCGTCGCGGTGACCCAAAGGTCGGCATTAGGCGTTCCCTCGATCCGCAATTCGGCCTCGTTGTCGCCGGGCGTCGGTTCCACCTCCAGCGCCGATGCGCTGGCCCGAATCACGTGGACTTCCGCGTCCTCGGCCACCAGCGCGAGCGTCACGGCGACATTGCTGCCCGCGGCCAGTGAGTCGAAAGCACACTCGATCGACCCGGCTGCCTGGCACGAGCCGGTCGAGGCGGCGACGCCGTCGACGGCCAGGCCCGCGGGAACGTCTATATCCAGGGTCGTCCCGGTCGCCGCGTCGGGCCCTGCATTCTGAACGGAAATGACGGCATCGAACCCGACGCCGATATCGGGACTGAGATCGGCCGCCGAGACGGCTACAGACAGGTCCGCGGTTCGCCTTACGCCCTGTGCGGTGGCAAACGCGACGCTCGAGACCGCGCCGTCGAACCGCACCCAGACCATCGCGACCTGTTCGCCGTCCGGGGTGATCTTGAGCTGGATCTGCTCGTCGGTCTGGGAGGCCGACGTCCTGGTCACGTCCAGCGACTGTACGGGCTCGAGGGATACGCCGCGGTCCATCGACCGGGTCAGGTACAGGCTGGACCGTTGTGGCTCGCTGCCATCGTCCGGCACGGTCTGCGTACCCCAGGCGAACAGGTATGCGTCCGGGTTGCGCACATCCTCCGGCTTGCCCGAGTTGGTCCCGGACGGGGTGCGCAGCAGTCTCGGCTCGATGACGTCCATCCCGCCCGGCGTCTGCCCGGATACGTTCAACGGCTGGCTCCACGTAGTTCCGCCGTCGTCCGACCAGCGCCCGAAATAGGCATAGCGCTCGGCGGGATCCTCGACGTTCGCGTCCTGCGTGTACGCCGCAAAGATGAAGTCGCCGTCCATGACGTCCCGGTGCGCTTTCGCGTCCGCCAGCGGGTCGATCGACGATTCGTCATCGACGCTGGCGCCGCTCAGGTTCAGCGGCGCTCCGTTCGCGGTCGGGTCCGTTGCGTCCACGGCCGGCCAGAGGTCCTCGACGCGGAAACCGGCGTTCGGGCTGGTCGCGAGGCTGGTGCCTGCGGGTACCCGTCCGACGCGCATCATGAAATCCGCCGGGGCGCCCATGATGCCCGCGCCCTGGCGCCACATGATCGCAACCCGCGTCCCGAGCGGCCCGGGCGATCCCTGCGCCGTGATCCGCGCACGCCGCGCGTTCTCCGCCGGGTTGCTGATGATGGTCCCGGCCTCGCGCTCCGGCGGGCTGGATCCGGCGAATTGGTGATACCGGACGTACTTGCCGGGATCGTCCGGCCCCGCATTCTTCGCTTCCTCGTAGACGAGGATCGCCGTCGGCGGCGAGCCGGCCAGCGCCAGCAACGGCCGCGAGGCGCCCCCGCCCGTCACCGTCCCGGTGCCGTAGTCGAAATTGTCGGAAACCGGTACCGGCGTGCGCCAGGTCTTCGCCGGGTCCGCAAAGCTGCTGCCGGGTATCCACGTGTACCAGATATCGGTGCCCGGCGAGACTCTTGCGCCGCTCGAACCGTCGCCTTCGCCGCGTGCTTCGCCCAGCTGCAGACCGTTCGGGTCCTCCTGCCAGGCGATGGCGAATCCTGCGCCCGTTCCCCGATGGACTTCGTTCGTGACGTCGCGCGCGCCGTCGGTAAGCCTTTCGGTTGCTATCACGTCGATGGCGCCGGCGGCGACCGTCATGCGGGACGCGTAGAGGCACCGATACGGAACTTCCAGCAGACCGAGCGGGACCTCGTAGCGTGCCGGCCCGTGCACACCCGGCCCGCACCAGGTGTCGCTCCAGATCACGACCACATTGCCGCCGCTCGCGAAGACGGTGGGCTTGTCCGAGTCGCCGTAGAAATTGGCGACGCCACTGCCGTCACCGACACTGTCGTAGACGACCGACGGATCGGTCATCCGGGCGGTGTCGGAGATGTTTACGATCTCTCCCCACGTGACACCTCCGTCGGTCGACGTGCGGGCGAATATGTCGCGCGGCGCAAAGGTGTTGCCGAACAGGTCCCACGCCTGCCCGGGTGTTCCGTTTTGTGCGTGCCAGAAGACGACGAGCGTACCGTCGGGCATATCGAGGATTCGAGCCTTGTCCGCATGGATCATCAGATCCGGCGTGAGAACGATCGCTTCGTCGGCTATATCGAGCTCGGTGTAGGCCAGTGCGGGCGGCGCGAGCAGAACAATGCACCCGAGCAGGAATTTCGAGTGCCGATTCGAACTGTTCATGTTTCACCCAGTTCGATGTCCGTGCGCGACGCGCGGGAGGAGTTGCGCATCGATTGCTACGCACGGACATCCTATCGCAAGGGTGAAACTACCAACACGTCCGGCAGGCGGGTATCAGGATAATCCTGTATTGATCAGACTCGCCGCGAAACGAGTTCTACCAGCCCGCTACCTTGTCCCACGTATCGACCAGCGTCGGGTCCTTGCCATCGACGACGTAATAGCGATCGTAGCTCGCCGCGGTCATGCAGACGTGGTTCGGCAGCACGCGGACCAGCGCGCCGGGCGCCAGCTCGTCGAAGGGCAGCGGCACCTGCGAGCTGACGACACCGTGCTCCTGGGATACGCCGGTGACGACGAGATCGGACGCGTACCGGCTCCCGTCGACGCGCGCCAGCAGGCCATAGCCATAGTCGATCGGCGCACTCGCGGTGCTTCGGTCCTTCGACAGCGCAAGCCCGCCGGCGTCGATGACGACACGGTTGCGTGCGCGATCGACGGCAATGACCGACGCGAGTACCGTGACGGCGATGTCGTCGAGATCACAAGTCGCGAGCTGTGCCTGGTACAGGTCGCCGGCGAGATAGACGCCGGGCCGGATCTCGGCGAGACCCTCGTAATTGCGTCCGTGCACAGCCGTCGGTGTCGAGCCGCTGGACAGCACGGGCACGCCGATGCCCGCAGACTCGATGCGCGCCCTGGCCTCCAGCAGGCTTTGGCGCTCCTCTTCGGCGACGACCGCCATCGCATCGGTGGAACGGCACAGGTAGGAATGCCCGCCGTGTGTCAGCAGCCCATGCAGGCGCAGCCCGGGCGCCTGCTCGATGCGCCGAGCCGTCTCGACGAGTTGCGGCGCGTCCGGCGCGAGCCCGGTGCGGTGATCGCCGCAGTCGATCTCGATCATGACGGAGACGCGACGTTCCCGGCCGGCCGCGAATTCGCCGAGCCCGGTCGCGACGTCAGGGTTGTCCAGCAGCAGCTTGAGATCGGCCCCGCGGTCCACCAGGCTGGCGGCATGCCGGAACTTGGCGGGCGCAATGCATACGGCGTAGGTCATATCGGCAAAGCCGCGCTCGAGGAAGTACTCCGCTTCGCGCAGCGTCGATACCGTGACGGGCCCGGCAAGACCGCCGTGCGCGATGCGCGCGCCATCCGCGGACTTGAGTGTCTTCAGATGCGGCCTCAGCGCAACGCCGTGCGCCGCAGCTCGCGCGCGCATCCGGTCCGCGTTGGCGATGACCCGTCCGCGGTCGGCGATCAGCGCCGGCGTCTCGAGCGCCAGCAGCGTGCCCGTCGCCGGCCGTGACGTCGGCACTGCCATGCTCAGCGTCCCTCGATCGCGGGCAGCAGCGTGTCGTTCGCGGGAGCCGACTTGAAGACGTCCCATTCCAGGAAGTATCCCTCGGGATCGTATGCGACGAATGCCCGGTACAGCTCCTCGTCAACCACCGCGTCGTGGCGCATCCGGATGTCCTTGCGCCCGGCAACGTAGCCGAACCAGCCGTCGATGTTCCCGGTGATCAGCGACAGCGTCACGCCTTTCTGCTCGGTATATCGATGCATGCCGCGCGACTGGTCGACGAGCCCGAGGAACCCGGCCGGGCCGATCGGATAGATCTTCGTCCACCCCTGGTCGACGATCATGTCGAAACCCATCACGTCTTCGTAAAAACGCTGGATCGCGTCGAGGTCGTTGTAATAGAACCAGACGATGGTGGCCTTGAAGCCCAGGCCGGTCGGGACGTTCGACGTACCCGGCTCCGGGTACAGCGTCGGGAGCCCGTCTAGCACCGGCACGAAGCGCTCGTTCTCCGGATGCGGATTGAAGCGCTCGAATTCCAGCAGGTAGCCTTCCGGGTCGACCGCGACGAAGCCGTCGTGGGCGCTGCCTTGGGTCGGCGAGTACTCCGTGGACCGCATGTCGACGCCCTGCGTATTGATATGATCCCACCATTCATCCAGCTGGTCGGTCACGAGCGCGATCGCGGTCGTCTTCGGCTCGTCGGCCGAGTGCATGCCCTGCGCCGCGTCGACGAGGGTGACGAACGCGCTGGGCGCTACCTGCATGATCTTCGCGTAGCCGTAGTCGGCGGCGGTCCGCAGGCCGAGCACCTGGCTGTAAAACGCGTGCGCCGCGTCGAGGTCCGCGTAATAGAAGAAGACGTTGGAGGCAAGGGTGCCGAATTCAGCCATCGGGTCGGCTGCCGCCGACGCGGTCGCCTCCGGCTCCGCCGGGGGCGCGTCGACCGGCACATCCGCAGGCGTGCAGCCGGCCGCAAACAACGTTATCAGCAGCACCGAGTTCAGCTTGCGCAAAGTCATCGTTGGTCTCCCCTGCCCTTCTCGCCGGGTATCGATTCGGGACGGCGATCATAGCATCGCGACCGCTGACCCGCAGACCCGCGACGCCTGCTCTGACTGCTGCTATGCTTGCCGCGCGCCGCACTGCCCGGGGGAAAGATGAAGTCGATCGCGTTGCCGACGCTGCTGCTGCTGGCCGCGGGCCCGCAGGCCTTCGCGCAACAGCCGGACGTGACGTTTTTCGTCATTGGCAAGCACGCGAATTTCCAGCAGGACGCGCAGGGCATTGCGACGCCGGTCGACTATTCGTTCTTCTCCGAAATCTTTCTCGCGTCCGGCGGAGACGGTGGCGACGCGACACTGGCGCTGCCGGGCGGTGAGACGATCCCTTACCGGGACATGCGGGATGCGGAGGGCGGCGCCCGTGACAACATCCTGCTCGTTACCGGCGCGGCGCGTTACCCGGATTTCGACGCGCTGCAGGCGCGATACCCGAATGGCACGTACCGGGTCAGCTTTGCGACGCCGAGCGGAGCCGTGGACAGCGCCGGACTGCAATTCCGGGAGCGGCCCCTGCCGCCTGCGCCGCGTATTCATGTCGAGCAGGACGGCGTGCCGGGATGCTCACAATTGGCAGCCGGCATCGATACGACGGTCCGCTGGAGCCCGTTCTCGGCGGGACGCCCCGACCCGAACGGCATACTGGACGACCTCGTGTTCGTGATACTCGAGGATGCGGCCGGCATACGCGTCGCGCACAGCGGCCGGCCATTCGAGGGCAAGCCCTACCTTACCTATGCCGCGGCGGAGTACGTGATCCCGGGAGACGTCCTCGAACCGGGCTCGACCTACACGCTCAGCGTCGAGCACGCCCTGCTCGACGACACCGGCCGCCACGGCGGTGTCCCCGCGTTCACCACGCGCGCGGTGACTACCAGGCTGGCGCTTCCGACCCTGCCGGCTGGCGCCACCGGCTGCCGCGCCGCCGGCATACCGCCGCTGGCCGAACAGATTACGATGCTCTATTACGAGAATATCGACGCCCCGACCCGCTTCTACGGCGGCGCCCTCGGACTGGAGCAGACGTTCGAACTCGACTGGATACGCATGTACCGGACTGGCCCGGCGAGCATGGCAGGCATCGTGCGCGAGGGACCCGGCGCATGGCACGAGGCCCAGCCGAACAACGCGGTGATGCTGAGTCTCGTTACGCCGGATGTCGATGCCTGGTACGCGCGGCTGAAAACGCGCGACGACATCGTTTTCCTGAAAGACATAGGCGACGGCGGCCGCATCCGAAGTTTCCTGCTCGAGGACCCGGGCGGTTACACGGTGGAGTTCTTCCAGTGGCTGATGACGGAACCGTGACGCGTGGCGGATAAAGGCGCGACCCCGGCATGGAGCAGCCGCGGCGCGTTCCTGCTCGCCACGATCGGCGGCGCCGTCGGTCTCGGCAACCTTTGGCGCTTTCCCTACGTCGCCGGCGACAACGGCGGCGGCGGCTTCGTGCTCATCTACCTGGCCTTCGTATTCCTGCTCGGTCTGCCGGTCATCGCCGGCGAAATGCTGCTCGGTCGCCGCGGTCACGGCAGCGCGATCCGTTCGATGGCCGAACTGCTGCGCGAACACCAGGCGCCCGGCGCCTGGCGCGCCATCGGGTGGCTATCGATCGTCGTGCCCCTGGTGGGACTCAGCTACTACGCGGTCGTCGCAGCCTGGGTGCTGGATTACCTGGGCCTCGCGACGGCCGGCTTCTTCGAGGGCCTGGATGCGGGCGCCTCCCAGGAGACGTTCGGCCGGCGCGCGGACCGCCCCGTTTACCAGGCATTCCTGCACGCCGTGTTCATGGCATTGACCGCGTGGGCGATCGCGGGCGGCATCAACCGGGGCATCGAGCGCCTCTCGAAGATCCTGATGCCCGCGCTCTACGCGATGATCCTGCTGCTGGTCGGCTTCGGGGCGGTCGCCGGGGATTTTGCAGCCGCGGCCGAATTCCTGTTCAAACCCGACTTCAGCGAGATAACGGGGCGGTCCGTGCTGATCGCGCTCGGCCAGGCATTGTTCTCGCTCGCAATCGGCGCCGGCGTGCTGATCACCTACAGCGCCTACATGCCGCGCGAGTATTCGATACGCACGTCGGCGATGGCGGTCTGCTTCGGCGACACGCTGGCCGCGCTGCTGGCCGGGCTCGCGATCTTCCCGATCGTCTTCTCCAGCGGCCTGGATCCCGCCGAAGGCCCCGGCCTGGTGTTCGTCACGCTGCCGATCGCGTTCGGCGCGATGCCGGGCGGCCATGTAATCGGCGTACTGTTTTTCGTCCTGATGCTGTTCGCCGCCTACACGACGGCGCTCGGGATGCTCGAGCCCGTCGTCGCCCTGTTGCTCGAGCGGCTGCCGGGCGGGCGTCGACGGCTCGCCGGCGCGGCCGGCCTGGCGATCTGGCTGCTCGGGCTCGGCTCTGTTCTTTCTTTCAGCACACTCGCGGATTTCCACCCGCTCGGCTTCCTCGGAGTCGAGCGCAACTTCTTCGGCATCGCCGACTTCGCCGTCGCCAACGTGCTGCTGCCGCTGAACGCGCTGCTGATCGCGCTGTTCGCCGGCTGGGTCCTTCACCCTGCGGTGATTGCCGAGGAGTTCGCAGGCGACTCCGCCGCCTGGCGCCGCTACTGGCGCTTCGCGAACCGCTACGTCGCGCCCGTCGCGATCGGTGTGGTACTGATCGACCTGCTGCGCGGCTGAGGCCGGGGATCGAATCTTCGACTGCAGGCAGGCGCAGGCCGCTAGCGCGCGCGCGTTGCCGGCGACGTTTCGATTTTCGCCGGCATGGCGACTTCGAGGATCTCGAGGTCCGGCGACGCAGCACGATAGCGATACGGCTGCCGTGGTGGCAGTACGACGGCGTCGGCCCGCTGCAGGACGACCGATTCGTCCCCGTGGTCCAGCGTCACCGAACCGGCGAGCAGGAAATCAAATACGAAGCCGGCAGCGTGCGCGACGAATTCCTCGCGCGTCGGGCCGGCAACCCGGGCGACGACGACCGACGCAGTGCCCCGCGAGGCCACGGCGATACCGGTATCGCGGGCCGCGAAACCGGGCAGCCGCCAGTCATGCCAGCAAGCTTTTGCCGACTGGTGGAAAACGAAACGCTGCCCGCCGAACTCACGCTCCGGCAGCATCCGTCCGGTCGGCAGCGCCAGTTCGTGCTCGACAAGGGTGACGTGCTCGGCCGGGGAGGCGATCTCGACGACTTCGAGCCCGTCCGAGCACTCGAGCACGCGGTGCCGGATGTGCGGCGGTTGCAGGACGCAGTCGCCGGCCTGCATTGTGATCGGCGGTCCCTGGTCCTCGTAGGCGACGCGTACCCAGCCCCGGTAACAGTAGATGACCTGGAAGTGTACGTGGTGATGGTGCACGTAATCGGGCACCGGCCCGCCTTGCGGTATGCGGATGTGGGACGCGACGTAGCTGCCCGCGATGCGCCCGGGAATCAGGTCCCGGTACTGCATGCCGGCGCGGCCGCGGCCCCAGTCGCCCGCGCTGCCCCGGTGCAGCGCGAAGCGCTCCGCCGGCAATGGCGGCGGCAGCGGCCTCTCGCCACCGGCGACGAACTCGAGCGGCAGACCGTCAGGCGTTGCACCCGGCAACGGCGCCGGGGTCGTGGGGCTCAGCCTGAGCCCCGGCCCCGCCCGGCGGCCCTCCTCCAGGCGGACCACGAGCCCCCCGCGCGACACGACCGCGATTCGCGGCGCGTCCGCCGGGTAGATCTCGTCGAGCCTGAAGCCGAGCCGCTCCGTAAAGAACGCCAGCGTCTCGTCGAGACTATGGCAGGGCAGGACCAGCGCACTCGAACGCATCGCGTCTACCCGCTGTGGCAGCGGCGCATCAGGGCACCGCCATCCAGATGTCCTTGCCGCCGACGATCGTCCGCAGCACCGGCACGTGGCGGATCCGGTCCGCGTCGATCTCGAGCACGTTCTCGGCGAATACCGTGAAGTCGGCCAGCTTGCCTGGCTCGATCGTGCCGAGGCGGCCCTCGGCAAACGTCTGGAAGGCAGGGCCCAGGGTGTGCAGCCGCAGCGCCTCGGCACGATCAACCGCCTCCTCCGGCCCGTAGACTGCGCCGTCCCAGCCCTTGCGCGTGATGCCGGTCCACAGGGCGACGCGCGGACCATAGGGCGCGCCATCCGAGCCCCAGCTCATCCAGATGCCCGCGTCGAGCAGCGAGCGCGTCGGGTTCATCGTCGCCTCACGCGCCCCGGCCAGCGACTCGACGGCGAATGCGCCCAGGCCGACCGTGAACGCCGGCTGGCTCGCGACGCCGATGCCGAGGGCGGCCATCTTGTCGATCGTCGCCCGCGGCGGCTTCACCGCCACGTGGTGCAGGTAGTGGCGGTGATCGTCGCGCGGCGACTCCGCCAGGATGCGCTCCAGCTCGTCGACGACCATTACTACGGCAGCGTCGCCCATCGTGTGAATGCCGAGCTGCCAGCCGAGCTCGTGCGCGCGGCGGGCGACCGGATAGAAGGCCTCGGCCGGAATGCGGACGACGCCCGTGAAATCCGGCTTGCTTTCGTACGCTTCGAGCGACCAGTAGGCCGGCGCGCTCAGCCCGCCGTCAATGCTCATCTTGATCGCGCCGATCCTGAGCCTGTCGTTGCCGAAGCCGGTGACGAAGCCCAGCGCTTCCAGCTCCGCGATCGCATCGCGCACGCTGAGTTCGAGGTCGTCGTACGCGTCGAAACCCGGCCGCAGGCGGATCTGCACGACGGCCCGCGGCAGCTCGTCGCCGTGCCGCTGGTACAGGGTCTGGAAATAGCGCAGCTCGTCGGGGCGAACGCCCGCAACGTTGACGCTCGTCAGGCCCATCTCCGCGAACTGCCGCATCAGCCGCCGCAGGTTGTCGATTGCCTCGCGTTCCGTCAGCTCGCCGGCTGCGGGGCGCGGCGCCGCACCGCTTGCCAGCCTGCGCGCGGCGTCGTAGAGGCGCCCGTCCGGCTCGCCGTCGGCGTCATGCCCGATCTCGCCGCCACCGGAAAACCCGGTGTGACGATCGATGCCGGCGAGTTCGAGCGCGCGGCTGTTCAGCACCGTCGTGTGCGGGCCGCGCGTGAGCAGCACCGGGTGGTCGGGTGCGCCCCGGTCGAGATCGTGCCGTGTTGGAAGCTGCTGGTTCGGCCAGACCTCCCGGCTCAGCGCGCCGGTGATCCACTCGCCCGGTGGGCGGCGCGATGCTTCGCCGCGCAGCGCCGCCTCGAGTTCCGGGATGGTTCGCGCTTCCCGGATCCACGCAGGCACCGCGGCGATCCAGCCGCCTTCCCACTCCATCAGCTCGCCGCGCTCGATCCCGGCATGGACGTGATTGTCGAACAGTCCCGGCAACAGCGTTGCTCCGCCGAGGTCCACCAGCCGGGTCGAATCGCCCCCGAGTCGCAGAACGTCCGCGGCCGCACCGACGGCGACAATCATCCCGTCTCTCACCGCCACCGCCTCCGCCCGCACAGCCCCGGGCGTACCCGTCACGACGATCGCGTTGTGGTAGATCACGTCGGCCGGCAGGAGGACCACCGGCGCCGGCTGGCAGCCGCCGATCAGCAACAGAACCAGCGCCAGCCGGATTACCCCGATCCCCGCATGCATCGCGTTTCCCCCGCTATTCGTGTCCCGGCCGCGTCGGGGAGGCCGCCGTCGCAGCACTCCCCGAGCGACCCCTCAGTCCCTGGCTCGCGCCTGTTCGGCGAGCCGGGGACGCAGCCCGGACAGGTCGTAACCCGCTTCCGCTGCCTGCCGGATCACCTCGTCCGCGCCTCGAGTGCGGGCCTCGGCCAGCGCCCAGAGCGAAATTGACCGGGTACCGGACCGGCAGAAGGCGAGCACCGGGGCCTCGACTTCCCGGTACAGGGATTCGAAGCGATCGATGACATCGCCGGTCAGGGCCCCGGAGCTTACCGGCAGGTCGACGTAGGCAAGGCCGAGTTCCCTCGCTGCCCGCGCAAGGTCCGCGGTCCGCGGCTGCAAGCGGTGCTCGCCGTCCGGCCGATTGTTGATCAGCGTCCGGATTCCCTGCCTGGCCAGGATCTCGAGGTCGTGCGGGTCGAGCTGGCTCGACACCGAAAACTGGTCCGTGACCCTCCGCCTGTCCATGCAGTTCTGTCCTTATGCTCGTGTCGCGAGGCCCAGCGCACCGGGCAGTGAGCGCCACAGGATATAGATACCCATGACGATCAGGAAATAGCCGAAGCCGCGCTTCAGCGTCGCCTGCGGCAGCCGGTTTGCCATGAAGCCGCCGGCGAAGGAGCCGGCGACGCCCAGGGCGGTCACGACGAACAGCGTGCGCCAGTCGAGTTCGAGCGACTGGCGCTCCAATACGTCGAGATACTTGTAGAAACCGCTGTAGGACTTCAGCGCAATGATGAACAGGCTGGTCGCGACCGCGCGGTGCATCGGCAGCCCGCCGAGCAGCACCAGCGCCGGCACGATCAGGAAACCACCGCCGACGCCTACCAGGCCGGTCAGCACGCCGACGACGAGTCCGTCGGCGCCGATCTTCCAGGTCGCGCGCGGCGCCCGGGCCGGCGGATCGAGCGGCACCGGCCGCAGCATGAACCAGCTGGCGAGCAGCATCACGACCGCGAACAGCGAGAGCTGCATCAGGCCGCTGACGAACTGTGCGGTCCAGGCACCGAGCCAGGTACCTGCCATGCCGGGCAGGCCGAACACGAGCACGTTACGCCAGTCGATCAGCCCCAGCCGCAGGTATTGCAGGCTGCCGGCCAGAGCGATCGATCCGACGACGAACAGCGAGCCCGCGATCGCGAGCTTCTCGTCCTGGCCCACCAGGTACACGAGCACCGGCACGGTCAGGATCGATCCGCCGGAACCGAGCAGGCCCAGGCTGATGCCGATGGCGACCGCGCCGGGCCAGGCCAGCCAACTTACGACCATCGGCGCCTGCTCCCCCGGATCTCGCGGCGATGTCCCTCGATCTCTTGCAGCTTGCTTTCTCCTCCAACGGGGCGGGCAAGCGGCGGTCTCTCGCCGGAGAGGCGCCGCACTGGCGTGTTCCTCGGGCGTCGGTCGGCTGCTACACTGCGTCTCGTACGAGGTGCAGCGCATGACCGACGCCAACGGCCCGGAATTCGATCGCGACACGATGCCATTCGTCGCACCGTGCCGCCAGCTGTCGCCGCTCGCACCTTTTCGCTGGCTGAAACTCGGGATCGACGACCTGCTGCTCGCACCCCGCGAGAGCATGATCTACGGCGTCGTGATGGCCGGCGTCATGGCCGTCGTTTCTATTGCGTCATGGATCTACGGCACACACTGGCTGATGCTCGCCATGCTCGGCGGTTTCGTCTTCCTGGCCCCGCTCGCCTGCATCGGCCTGTACGCCATCAGCGCGCAGCTCGAACGCAAGCAGCCGGTCTCGCTCGCCCGCAGCCTGCAGGCGGCTTTCAGGCGGCATTTCGGCAACGAGATGGTGTTCGCCCTCGTGCTGATGGTGATCTTCCTGGTGTGGGCACGGGCCGGCGCGATGATCACCGTGTTCTTCCCCGAAGACGGTCAGTGGGAAGCGGCCGATCTCAAGATGTACCTGACAATAGGCACGATTGTCGGCGCCATTTTCGCGGGAGTCACGTTCAGCGCCAGTGCCTTTTCGCTGCCGATGATCATGCACCGCGACGTCGACAGCATCACGGCCGTCGTCACCTCGATCAACGCGGTTCTGCGCAACAAACTCGCAATGCTGGTCTGGATGAGCCTGATCGTCGTCGGGCTGCTGCTGGGCCTCGTGACGGCCTTCGTCGGCCTCGCCGTCATCCTGCCGGTCATCGGCTACGGCGCCTGGCACGGTTATCTCGAAACCATCGACGCAAGCCAGTTCCCGCGGCATGCAGTCGGCATCACCGCAACGCCGAGACCGCCCGCGGCGTGACGGCGGCGCGGTTTTACGCAAGCTGAGCGACATGGCACCATTGCGCCGCGGATTCGTATCAGGGATATCCCCTATGGCACCGCCGGCAACGGTCTGAAATCGTCGCGGGCGGCAGACTATGGCCAAACTAGCCCCAAATTGACGAAAACAACCGGGATCAACAACATGCAGACGGAGTCGAGTTACAACGATAAGGTCGTCCGCCAGTTCGCCATCATGACCGTGGTCTGGGGCGTCGTCGGAATGCTGGTCGGCCTTATCATCGCCGCACAACTGATCTGGCCCGGGCTGAGCCTGGACCTGCCCTGGCTCACCTACAGCCGCCTCCGGCCACTGCATACGAACGCCGTCATCTTTGCGTTCGGCGGCTCGGCGCTGTTCGCGACCGCATATTACGTGGTGCAGCGAACCTGCCATGTGCGGCTCGCGTTCGACAAGCTGGCCGCCTTCACGTTCTGGGGCTGGCAGCTGATCATCGTGCTGGCCGCCGTGACGCTGCCGCTCGGCATAACGCAGAGCAAGGAGTACGCGGAACTGGAGTGGCCGATCGACCTGCTGATCGCCGTCGTCTGGGTCGCCTTCGCCATCGTCTACCTCGCTACGCTGGGGCGGCGCCGCGTCAAGCACATCTACGTCGCCAACTGGTTCTACGCGGCATTCATCATCACGGTCGCGGTGCTGCACATCTTCAATAACCTGGCGATACCGGTCTCGCTGACGAAGTCCTACATCGTCTATACGGGCGTCGTCGACGCCATGATGCAGTGGTGGTACGGCCACAACGCGGTGGGCTTTTTCCTGACGGCCGGTTTCCTCGGCATGATGTACTACTTCGTTCCGAAGCAGGCAAACCGACCGGTCTATTCGTACCGCCTGTCGGTCGTGCACTTCTGGGCGCTGATCGCAACCTACATGTGGGCCGGCCCGCATCACCTGCATTACACGTCGCTGCCGGACTGGGCGCAGACGCTCGGCATGCTGTTCTCGGTGATCCTGCTGGCGCCGTCCTGGGGCGGCATGATCAACGGCATCATGACGCTCTCCGGCGCGTGGCATAAGCTCCGGACCGACCCGATCCTGAAGTTCATGATTGTCTCGCTGTCTTTCTACGGCATGTCGACCTTCGAGGGCCCGATGATGTCGATCAAGACGGTGAATGCGCTCTCGCACTACACGGACTGGACGATCGGGCACGTGCACTCCGGCGCTCTCGGCTGGGTATCGATGATGACCATCGGGACGATGTACTGCCTGATCCCGAGGCTCTGGGGCAAAGACGGCATGTATTCGACCAAGCTCATCGACGTGCACTTCTGGACGTCGACAATCGGCGTCGTCCTCTACGCCGTGTCGATGTGGATCTCGGGCATCACGCAAGGCCTGATGTGGCGGGCCTTCAACGACGACGGCACGCTGACCTATTCGTTCATCGAGAGCGTCAAGTTCAACTATCCGTACTACGGTCTGCGCCTGCTCGGGGGACTGATCTTCTTCGCGGGCATGATCGTCATGGTTTACAACGTGTATCGGACCGTCGCGGACGTCAAACCGAAAGCGGCTCCCGTGATCCAACCGGCCTAAGGCAGCTGTCATGAAGCACGACAAGATAGAAACAAGCATAAACCTGATGGCGATACTGATCGTCCTGGTGATCAGCGTCGGCGGCCTGATCGAGATCCTGCCGCTGATGGCGAGCAGCAGTACGACCGAGCCCTATCCGGGCGTCCGGCCATACCCGGCCCTGCAGCTGGCCGGCAGAGACGTCTACATTCGGGAAGGCTGTTACGTCTGCCATTCGCAGCAGATCCGGCCGTTCCGCAGCGAGACGGAACGATACGGCCCATACTCCGTTGCCGGCGAACACGTCTACGACCGTCCGTTCCAGTTCGGCTCGAAGCGAACCGGCCCCGACCTCGCCCGTGTGGGCAAGCGCTACAGCGACGAATGGCATCGCATACACCTGCTGAAGCCGCAGGACCTGGTGCCCGACTCGAACATGCCCGCGTACCCGTGGCTCGCAGAGAACGTGGTCGACGGCGAACTCATCGTGCGCAAGATGCGCGCCCTTCGCATGCTCGGCGATCCGTACAGCGACGCGGAGATCGAGGCAGCGCCCGCAGCCGTGGCCGGCAAGACCGAGCTCGACGCGCTGGTTGCCTACCTGCAGAACCTCGGCACCGTAAGAGCGGCACGGTAGGCAGGGCGACATGGACATGGGAACCATCCGGGGGCTGATAACGGCGATCCTGCTGGTGCTGTTCATCGGCCTCTGGTTCTGGAGCTGGAGCAAGAAGCGGCAGGCGGAATACGATGCCGCATCGCGGCTGCCTCTGGACGACGATGAACGTCCGCCGGCCATCAACAAAGACAGGGAGCAACACTCATGAGCAGCGCGTGGAGCTGGTACATCATCATCGGCACCGTATTGACGATGCTGGCGTGCTTCTGGCTGATCGTCTGGACGAACCGGCAGCGGCAGTCCGACGCAGACATAAAGGAATCCGAGTCCCACGTCTGGGACGAGAATATCCGCGAGCTGAACAACCCGCTCCCGATGTGGTGGCTGGGCCTGTACGTGATATCAATCGTATTCAGCGTCGGCTACCTGGTCGTCTACCCCGGCCTCGGCAACTTCGAGGGCACGGCCGCCTGGACACAGGAGGGCCAGTACGAACGGGAGGTGCAGAGAGCGGAGGAGCGTTACGGGCCGATATTTGCGCGTTACGGTTCGATGGCGGCGCACGAGCTGATCGGCGATCCGCAGGCAATGCGCATAGGCCAGAGCCTGTACGCGAATTACTGTGCGCAGTGTCATGGCTCGACAGCCCAGGGCGCGCGCGGCTTCCCGAACCTGACGGACGGCGCGTGGCTATATGGCGGCTCGCCCGAGGCAATCGAGCTTTCGATCCTGAACGGACGCATGGGCATCATGCCGGCCCTCGGCGCCGCGCTCGGCGGCGAGAGCGAAATCGACGCGATGGTGGCCTACGTCCAGTCGCTGCCCGACGGACAGGACACGGCATCGCCCGCGCATATGAAATTCGTCACGTTCTGCAGCGCCTGCCATGGCGCCGACGGTCGCGGCAACCAGGCGCTGGGCGCCCCGAGCCTGGTCGACGACAACTGGCTCTACGGCAGTTCGGCGGCGGAGATACGCAAGGGTATCGTCGAGGGTCGCAATGGCGTCATGCCGGCGCACGAAGCACTGATCGGCAGGGATCGTGCACGCATACTGTCCGCCTACGTCTACGGACTGGGGCAGAGCGGCGCGGAGTGATCACGAGTGGCATCTGACGAAGAAGTGGTCGTCAAGGACCTGTCGCGGGACGCGCAGAAGATAGCGATCCTGTCGTGGATCTCGTTTTTGTCGGCATCGGTCGTCACGATGCTGTTCTTTGCGTTCGTCGATCCTCTCGTACTGGTCGACGCCATCAACGTATCTTTCATCGAAAGCAGCAATGCGGGCTACGCTATCGGGTTTTTCTTTTTCTGGATCCATGCCTGGGTCAGTGGCTGGCTCGTGCTTCGACTCGTCCGGCGGAAACGTAACTGGCCGCGTCGCATAAGCCGCTGAGTCACCAATGAACACGCCCTCCTCCGGCTACGAATACGGCCAGCTGTATCGTAGTGAAGACAAGATCTATCCGCGCGAAATCCGCGGTCGTTTCGCGACCCTGCGCAGGCTGGCGATGTTCGTGCTGCTCGGAATCTTCTATGGCGGCCCCTGGCTGAGCTGGGGCGATCGCCAGGCGATCCTGTTCGACCTGCCGGCCCGCAAGTTCTATGTTTTCGGCCTGACCATGTGGCCGCAGGATTTCGTCTACCTGGCGCTGCTGCTGATCATCATGGCGGTCAGCCTGTTCTTCTTCACGGCGCTGGCCGGGCGCCTGTGGTGCGGATACGCCTGCCCGCAGACGGTCTGGACGGAGGCTTTCACCTGGATCGAGCGGCTGGTCGAGGGGGATCGCAACAAGCGCATCAAGCTGGACCGGGGACCGTGGGACTTCAACCGGGTCTGGCGCAAATCGCTCAAGCAGTTCATCTGGATCGTGCTCGCACTGTTCACCGGCTTCTCCTTCGTCGGCTACTTCGTGCCGGTGCGCGAACTGGCCGTGTCCCTCGCGACCTTCACGGCCAGCCCCTGGCAGTGGTTCTGGACGCTGTTTTATGGCTTCGCGACCTACGGTAACGCCGGGTTCATGCGCGAGCAGGTCTGCAAATACATGTGCCCGTACGCCAGGTTCCAGGGCGCGATGTTCGATCGCCACTCCCTGATAATTACCTACGACGACAGGCGCGGAGAGCCGCGCGGTGCGCGTCGGCGCGGGACGGCTCCCGCGGAAGTCGGTCTCGGCGACTGCGTCGATTGCCGGATGTGCGTACAGGTCTGCCCGACGGGCATCGATATCCGGGAGGGGCTGCAGTACGAGTGCATCGCCTGCGCCGCCTGCATCGACGCCTGCGACCAGATCATGGACAAGATGAACTACCCGCGCGGCCTGATTCGGTACAGCACGGAGACCATGCTGCAGAACGAGCCGTACCGGCTGCTGCGGCCGCGAACCCTGGTCTACACGGCGCTCCTGACGCTGCTCCTCGCGACGCTCGCCTCGTCGATGATCGTCAGCCAGCCAGTCATACTGGACGTCATTCGCGACCGCAACACCCTCTACCGCGATGTCGGTCGCCGCGGCATCGAAAACAACTATACTCTGCGGGTCGTCAACAAGCGCAATGTCGCGCGGGAGTACGAGCTGAGCGTTCGGGGCATCGACGGGATCGAGATCGGCACGGCGACACGGTTCTCTGTGCCGGCTGAGTCGGTATTCACGCTGCCGACCGCGGTAACCGCGCCGCACGAAAACGCCCTCGGCGGCCAGACGATAGAATTCGTGCTGCGCTCGGCGGACGACAGCGGCATCATGGTCGTCGAGGAGAGTCGTTTCCGCGGCCCCTCGGAGGTGAACTGACATGCACGCCGGCAGCAACGAAGCCTGGTACCAGAACGGGATGGTCTGGCTGGTTATCGCGATCCCGGGGCTCACGATCGCGGGCTGCATCCTCACTATCTACCTGGCGCTCACGCACCCGGACAGCCTGGTCCGGGACGACGCCAGCGACGGACCAAGACCGGCCGAACTGAGCCGGGAGTAGGTCGCCGCGTGAACTCCGTGTCACGCGCACCGGAATGCTTTCACTGCGGCGAGGCTTTGCCGGACGGCCCGCCGATATATGCCCGCCTCGACGAGCTCTCGCAGCCGGTGTGCTGCCACGGCTGCAAGGCCGTGGCCGAATTCATCCACGGCAGCGGTTTCGACGCGTTCTACGAACACCGCAGCAGGCCGCGCGCGGAACTCGGCCTGCGCGTCGAGAACGCAGACTGGCGCCACTACGACGAGCCCGACCTGTTGCAGCGCTATGTCCACCGGGACGGCGATTGCGCCGAGGCGACTGTCGAGATAGGCGGCATATATTGCTCCGCCTGCGTGTGGCTGCTCGACAACGCACTGGGCCGGCTCGATGCGATCGAGTCCATCTCGGTGAATCCGGCCACCCGGCGAGCCGTGCTGCGCTGGGATACTTCGCGGCTGTCCTTCGCGGAACTGCTCGGCGAGATTGCGCGGCTGGGATTCAAGCCGGCACCGACCGCCGCCGGGCTGCAGAGCAGCGAGAATCCGGACGAGCAGCGCGGCGCGCTGCGCCGGCTTATCGTGGCCGCCGCGGCCGGCATGCAGGTCATGATGTTCGCCGTCGCGCTGTACGCGGGGAACCATTACGGCATCGACTCCCGCATCGAGCGCTTCCTGCGCGGCGTGAGCCTGCTGGTCTGCGTCCCGATAGTCCTGTACTCCGCGCGCCCGTTTTTCGCCTCGGCCTGGCGCGGGCTGCGCGCCGGAAGCCCGGGCATGGACCTGCCGGTGTCACTCGCGGTCGGCGCGGCTTTCCTTGCCTCCGCGCAGGCGACGCTGGCCAATTCAGGCGAAATCTATTTCGACTCCGTCGCGATGTTCGTACTGTTCCTGAGCGCCGCCCGCTACCTGGAAATGCGTGCAAGACACCGGGCCGACGATCATGCGCAGGCGCTCGCCACGCTGCTGCCCGAGACCGTCGCACGCGTCGCGGGAGGCCAGGCGGAAATCGTCAGCCGCGACCGGCTGCGTGTTGGCGATGTCGTGCTGATCCGGCCCGGTGACGTCATACCGGCCGACGGCGTCGTCACGACCGGCAATCTGGCGATTGACGAGTCGATGCTTACGGGAGAGTCGCTGCCGGTCACGCGCAAGCCAGGCATGGACGTCTTTGCCGGGGCGATCAATCGCGCCGGCAACGCGACGGTCGAGCTGCGGCTGGTCGGAGCAGGCACCAGCCTCGCCGAGATCGGGCGCCTGCTCGAGCGGGCGAGAGCGGACAGGCCGCCGGTCGCAGAGCTTGCCGACCGGATTGCCACGCACTTCGTCTTCGGCATTCTGCTGGTCGCCGCCATCACGTGGGCCGCTTGGTCCAGGATCGATCCCGCACGAGCATTCGAGGTCATGCTGGCGACGCTCGTCGTCACCTGCCCCTGCGCCCTCGCCCTCGCGACCCCGGCCGCGCTGGCCTCCGCCGCATCTGCGCTGGCGCGCGACGGATTCCTGCTGGTGCGCTCGCGCGTCCTGGAGGTGCTGGCGAAAAAACCGCTGCTTGTTTTCGACAAGACCGGCACGCTGACCGAGGGACGGCCGGCCATCGTGGACACGGCCGTGCTCGACCCGAGGGCCGGCGACGCCGAACGCTGCCGCGCCCTGGCGGCCGGCCTGGAGACGGCATCCGAGCATGTCCTGGCCCGGGCGTTCGCGGCACACCACCAGCCGGGCCGCTGGGCGATCGCCGATCTCCGGTCCGAGCCGGGCCGGGGTGTCGAAGCATCCGTGGCGGGCCGCCGCTACCGGGTCGGCAGCCTCGAGTTCGTTGCCGAACTGGGCGGCCGCCCGCCCGCGAATGCGGACTCTGGCGCGATGACCCGGGTGTGGCTCGGCGACAGCGACGGGCCGCTCGCCCGCTTCGACATGGGCGACGCGATCCGGGCCGACGCGCGCGACGCACTGGCGGCGCTGCGGGCAGACGGGTTCGTCATGGCGATAGCCAGCGGCGACAGTTCGCCGGCCGTGCAGGTCATCGCCCGGAGTCTCGGCATCGCCGACTGGCACGCCGGCTTGACGCCGGCCGGCAAGCTCGACCTGGTCGCAGGCCTGCGCGCCGGCGGCAGGCCGGTCGTGATGATCGGCGACGGCATCAACGACGCGCCGGTGCTGCAGTCGGCCGACGCGTCCATCGCGATGGACGCCGGCACGGCGCTGGCGCGCGCGAGCGCCGATGCGATCGTGCTCGGCAAGCGCCTCACCAGTATCGTCGATGCGGCGCGAGCCGCCGTGCGGACGCGGCGCGTGATCCGCCAGAACGTCGGCTGGGCGGTGCTGTACAACCTCACCGCCGTGCCGCTGGCTGCATCGGGCATGCTGGCGCCGTGGATGGCTGCGCTCGGCATGTCGGGAAGTTCGCTGCTGGTCGTCTTCAACGCGCTGCGGCTGCAGCGCCGGCAGCCTGCGGCGCCAGCGAGCGCTGCGCCGGACAAGGCCGCGGCCGACGGGCGGGCCCGCGCATGACGATTCTCTACCTGCTGATCCCGCTCGGCCTGCTGCTGCTCGCGATCGGAGTTGCCGCGTTCTTCTGGGCGACCCGGAGCGGCCAGTTCGACGACCTCGACTCTCCGGCCTGGAGCGTCGTACTCGACGACGACCGTTCGCCCGGCAAGCGCCGCCGCGACGCACGAGCCGATCCGCGCAGCGGCGGACCGGATGACGAGGAGCCGCCCCCATGAGCCTGCTGCTCGCGGCCGCCCTCTCCGCGGGCTTCCTCGGCAGCGCCCACTGCCTCGGCATGTGCGGCCCCGTCGTGCTGCTGTTCGAGTCGCCCGGGCAGGTCGCGGCCCCGCTCGCGCCGACGTTGCGCCGCCTGCTCTACAACCTCGGCAGGCTGGCCTGCTACGCGCTGCTGGGTGCCGCCGCCGGTGCGGCCGGCATCATCCTGACTCGCGTCGCGGGTCTCGACGCCGGCCTCAGGCTGCTGCGCTGGTTCGCCGCCGCGATGATCATGCTGCTCGGCCTGAACCTGCTGACCGACTGGCGGGCGCTCGCCGCCCTCGAGCGGGCCGGCGCAGCATTGTGGCGGCGCGTGCAGCCGCTGGCGCGGCACGCGCTCCCGGTGACGACGCCTGCGCGCGCACTGGCCGCCGGGTTCCTGTGGGGGATGCTGCCCTGCGGGCTCGTCTACACCAGCGTCGCCATAGCCGCCGGCAGCGGCGGTCCGGTGCAGGGAGCGGTCATCATGCTGGCATTCTGGCTGGGCACCCTGCCCGCCCTGCTCGCCGCCGGCGCGTCGGCCGCCGGGATCGCCGGCTGGTCCCGCCGCAGTCGCCTGCGCCGCGTAGCCGGCGCCGTGCTGGTCGCATCCGGGGCGATCGCGCTGCTGCTGCCGTGGCTGATGCCGGGCCCGCATGCGGGACACGCGCCGTGAGGCTCGCATGAAAGCCATGCTGCTCGAGCGACTCGGACCGATGGCGTCGAACCCGGAGCCATTGCGACTCGTCGACATCCCGGTCCCGGAACCCGCGCAGGGCGAGATCCGGATTCGCGTCTCCGCCTGCGGCGTCTGCCATACCGAGATCGACGAGATCGAGGGCCGCACGCCGCCGCCCTCGTTGCCGATCGTTCCGGGCCACGAGGTCGTGGGCCGGGTCGACGCCCTCGGCGCCGGCGCGACGCGCTTCGCCACCGGGCAGCGGGTCGGCGTCGGATGGATTCACCACTCGAGCGGCGCCGCTGACGAGAACCTGAGCGACGAGTTCCGCGCAACGGGGCGAGACGTGAACGGCGGTTACGCGGAATTCATGACCGTGCCGGAAACCTATGCATACCCGATACCGGACACCTACGGCGATGCCGAGGCAGCGCCGCTCCTGTGCGCCGGCGGCGTCGGTTACCGGTCGCTCAGGCTGGCCGGCCTTGAGGACGGCGACGCGCTCGGCCTGACGGGCTTCGGCGGTTCCGGCCACCTGGTGCTGCAGCTCACGCGTTACCTGTACCCGGCCAGCCCGGTCTTCGTATTCGCGCGCAGCGCTGCCGAGCGCTCCTTCGCGCTCGAACTGGGCGCGGCCTGGGCCGGCGCCACGGCGGACACGCCGCCGGTGCCACCGCAAGCCGTCATCGATACGACCCCGGCCTGGCTGCCCGTGCTTGCCGCATTGAAGATATTGCAACCCGGCGGCCGACTGGTCATCAACGCGATTCGCAAGGAAGACGCCGACAAGTCGGTGCTGGCCGGGATCGATTACGCGGAGCATCTCTGGCGCGAGAAAGAACTCAAGACCGTCGCGAACGTGACAGCAGCGGACATCGCCGATTTTCTGCAGATCGCGGCCGCTGCCGGCATCCGGCCCGAGGTCCGGGCCTATCCACTGGAGCTGGCAAACCGCGCACTCCAGGACCTGCGAGCAGGCCACGTACGCGGCGCGAAGGTGCTGACGATTGGCCCCTGAGGGCCGGCCTTTACTCGACCGGCGCGGCTGCGGCCGGCGCGGCCTGCCCGACGGGATCCTCGACCTTCAGCAGCTTCGCCGTGATGACGCCCGTGGTTATCGCGCCATTGACGTTCAGCGCCGTGCGCGCCATGTCGATCAGCGGCTCGATCGAGATGAGGAGCGCGACCAGCGTGATCGGCATCCCCATGGCCGGCAGGACCACCAGCGCCGCGAAGGTCGCGCCGCCGCCGACGCCGGCGATGCCGAAGGAGCTGATCGCGACGATGCCGACGAGCTGGACAATGAACATCGGATTCAGCGGATCTATGCCCATCGACGGCGCGATCATCGTCGCCAGCATGGCCGGGTAGATGCCGGCACAGCCATTCTGTCCGATCGTCGAGCCGAAGCTCGCCGACACGTTCGCCACCGAGCGAGGCACCTTGAGCTCGTCCACCTGGGTCTCGACGTTCAGCGGAATCGTCGCCGCCGAGCTGCGCGATGTGAACGCGAAGGTGAGCACGGGCCAGACCTTGCGGAAATAATCGGCGACGTCGACCCCGTTGAGCTTCAGCAAACCGGCGTGCACGCCGAACATGATCGCGATCGCGATATACGACGCCACGATGAAACCGAGCAGTGCCAGGATGTCCGCAAGGCTCGAACCGGCGACGACCCTGGCCATAAGCGCCAGTATGCCGTAGGGCGTGAGCAGCATGATCAGGCGCACGAGCTTCATGATGATCGCGCTGGCCGTCTCCACGAAGCTGACGATAGCCGCAGCCTTGCGTTCGTCCTCGCGGGCGACCATGAGGGAGGCGATACCGAACAGGATGCCGAAGATGACGACCGCGATAACCGATGTCGGCCGTGCATCCGTCAGGTCGGAGAAGATATTCGTCGGTATGAATCGCAGGATCATTTCGGGCAGGCCGAGGTTCGCTATCGACTCCAGGCGGCCTTCGAGCGCCTCGGCGCGCGCCAGCTCACGCGCACCTTCCGTCAGGCCATCGGTGGTGAGGCCGAACAGGCTCGCTATCAGGATGCCGACCAGCGCTGCGACCATCGTGGTGCCGACGAGCAGGCCGACGACCGTGCCCCCGATCCGGGTCAGCGCGCCGAGTTCCCGCATGCGCACGACCGCGGCAATCATCATGATCAGGACCAGCGGCATGATGATCATGCGCAGCAGGCTGACGTAGCCGGTGCCTACTATGTTCGTCCAGCGCAGCGTGCCCTGCACGACGTCCGGACTGTTCGCATAGATTGCCTGCAACAGCAGCCCGTAGGCGATTCCGACCACGAGGCCGGTCAGTATCTGCCGGGAAAGCGTGAACCCGGGCCCGCGCAGGCGAGCAAGAGCCACGATGATTCCCGCGAACACGATCAGGTTGATTACTACGAGGAATGTCATGGACGCACCGCCCTTGTTCTTGTGGGATCGCCGTTTCCCCCGGCCCCTGCCCGGCAGCGATATCGGGCATTACTGTACACGATAATTCCGGTCGGATTGCGCGCGCCGGTCGTCCGGTTTCGTATTCCGCACCGCGCCCCGGGATTGCGACCGAAAGCAAAAGGCCATCGGCGCACACACGATTCGCGCAAAAACGGCGCACCGGGCCAGCAGGAGACCGGCCGCGGGCGGCACCTATTTCGCGCCACCGTCGGCGAGCCCTTGCCCCGCGACCCGAAAAAAGACACTTTATATAAAAAGCCGGCCGGCCGCAGGCGGCCGGGCCACGTCTCCGGGGGACTTGCCATGCTTCGCTTCACGTTCGTATGCGCCTTGCTCTTTTTTATGCCCGCCCTGTCCGGCGCAGCCGAGGAGGACAAGTCCGAACCGGGCTTCAACGAGGACACGTTCGAGGGCCTCGAACTCCGCGCGATAGGACCCGCCCTGATGTCGGGCCGCATCGCCGACATCGCGATCGACCCCCGCGACCAGAGCACCTGGTACGTGGCCGTCGGCAGCGGCGGCATCTGGAAGACCGTCAACGCGGGGACGACCTGGGAACCGGTTTTCGACGACGAGGACGTGTATTCGATCGGGAGCCTTTACCTCGATCCCAATGACCCGGACACGATCTGGGTTGGCACCGGCGAGAACGTCAGCGGGCGTCATGTCGGCTTCGGCGCGGGCGTGTACCGCAGCCGCAACGGCGGCAAGACCTGGGATAACATGGGCCTCGGGGACTCCCAGCATATCGGCATGATCCGGGTCGATCCCCGCGACTCCGACATCGTGTTCGTGGCCGCGCAGGGTCCGTTGTGGTCCGCCGGCGGCGACCGCGGCCTCTTCAAGTCGACCGACGGCGGCAAGAACTGGCGCAAGGTGCTCGGCGACGGCCTCGGCAATACACCCGTCGACGATCGCTACACCGGCGTATCCGAAGTCCACCTGGACCCGCGCGATCCGGACGTGATGTACGCAGTTTCGTGGCAGCGTTTCCGTAACGTCGCGGTGCTGCTGGACGGCGGACCCGGGTCGGGCATCCACAAGTCGACTGACGGCGGCGAGACCTGGCGCAAGCTGGACGAGGGCCTGCCAAAGGAAAATATGGGCAAGATCGGCTTCGCGATCTCGCCACAGCAACCCGACGTCGTGTACGCAACGATCGAACTCGCGAACCGCAAGGGCGGCTTCTGGCGTTCGGCCAATGGCGGCGAAAGCTGGGACAAACAGAGCGACTACCTGTCCGGCGGCACCGGCCCGCATTACTACCAGGAGCTATTCGCCAGCCCGCACCGGTTCGATCGGGTCTACCAGATGGATGTCGTGCTGCACGTCACCGAGAATGGCGGCAAGGACTTCACCGCCATAGAAGCCGAGACCAAGCACGTCGACCATCACGCGATGGCATTCGACCCGGACGACCCGGACTACCTGCTGGTCGGTAATGACGGCGGTATCTATGAGAGCTTCGACCTCGGGAAGACCTGGCGCTTCATGGCCAACCTGCCCGTGACGCAGTTCTACAAGGTCAGCGTCGATTACGACGAGCCGTATTACAACGTATACGGCGGCACGCAGGACAACTCGAGCGTGGGCGGGCCCTCGCGCACCGACAACGTGATCGGCATACGCAATGAAGACTGGTACCTCACGCTGGGGGCGGACGGCCACCAGTCCTTTGCCGACCCGAGTAACCCCGATATCGTTTACGCGAACTGGCAGGAGGGCAACCTGACACGCTACGACCGCCGAACCGGCGAAAGCGTGTACATACGACCGCAGGCCGGCGCCGACGAGGACGAGGAGCGCTTCAACTGGGACGCGCCGATACTGATCAGTCCGCACGACCCGGAGACCCTTTATTTCGCGAGCTACCGCGTCTGGAAGAGCGAGGATCGCGGCGACTCCTGGCGGGCGATCAGCGGCGACCTGTCGCGCGGCGGCAATCGGCTCGAGGAACCGGTCATGGGTCGCAGCTGGAGCTTCGACTCGCCGTGGGACCTGTTCGCGATGTCGCAGTACCACACGATCACGTCGCTGTCCGAATCGCCGCTCGTCAGAGGACTCGTCTACGCCGGCACGGACGACGGCCTCGTGCACGTGACCGAGGATGGCGGCGCAAGCTGGCGCCGCATCGACCGGTTGCCCGGCGTGCCGGACGGTTACTTCGTCAATGACGTCAAAGCCGACCTGCACGATGCAGACTCCGTCTATGTCGTCGTCGACAATCACAAGAACGGCGACTTCTCGCCCTATGTTCTGAAGAGCGAGAACCGCGGCCGCAGCTGGAGGAGCATCGCAGGCAACCTGCCCGAACGCCACCTGCTGTGGCGCATCGTCCAGGACCACGTCAAGCCGGAGCTGATGTTCGTCGGCACCGAGTTCGGCGTGTACTTCACGGTCGACGCCGGGCACCAGTGGACCCGGCTGAAAGGCAATACGCCGACCATCGCGTTCCGCGACCTCGTGATCCAGACACGCGAGAACGATCTCGTCGGCGCCACTTTCGGGCGCGGCATTTACGTACTGGACGACTACACGCCGCTGCGCAGCGTCAGCGCGTCCATGCTGGGGAGCGAGCCTACCTTGTTCCCGGTCCGGCGCGCGTTCTGGTACGTGCCGAAGCGGCCATTGTCCTGCGCATCGCCCGGTTGCGTGGACAGCCAGGGCGACGCGTATTTCGTCGCGCCGAATCCGGAATTCGGCGCAACGTTCACCTATTACCTCCCCGAGGCGATCGAAACGCTGGCGAAACAGCGCAGGGAAGGCGAGAAGGATCGGGAGAAAGCCAGTGAGGACGTCGCCTTCCCGAGCTGGGAGCGCCTGCTCGAGGAAGAACTGGAGGACGAGCCGGCCGTCGTGTTCGCAGTACGCGATGCCGCCGGCGTGCTGGTGCGCTACGTCCCAGCGCCGGCAGACGCCGGCTTCAATCGCGTCAGCTGGGATCTCCGCTATCCGCCGCTGGACCCCTGGCGGCCGGACGACGGGGAGGACGGCCGGCGCGAGCCCGCCGGCGTGCTGGTGGTGCCGGGCAAGTATACGGTTACGATGCATCGCCGCGTCGATGGCGAACTGAGTACGGTATCGGAGCCGCAGGTCTTCGAGCTGGTCTCGATCCGCGAGCCGACATTGCCGGGTTCGAGCCAGGAACAGCGCATCGCGTTCTCGATGCAGGTCGACGAACTGCGGCGCGCATCGAGTGGCACATCGAGTGCCATCGACGAGATCATCAAGGAGATCGATGCGGTAAAGAGCGCGTTGCTGCGGTCCCGCACGGACCCCGCCCTGTACGAGATAGCGAATTCGTTGCAGCAGCAGATCCGGCGGCAACGGGACCGGCTCGAGGGCAACGAAACGCAGAGCGGCTTCGGCGCGCCGGGTCCGATGTCGGTTTCGGGCCGTCTGCGCCATGCGGGCTATGGGGCGCGCAGCAGCGCGTATGGCCCCACGGAGACGCAGCGTCAGTCGCTCAATATTGCGAGGGACCTGTATGCCGATATCCGGCAGGAACTCGTCCGGCTCGTCGACGAAGAATACGAGGCGCTGAAAGAATCCCTGGATGCCGCCCGCGTACCGTGGACGCCGGGACGCAGCGTGCAGTGAAACGCAGCCGGGCATCTGCCCCCGTCAGGGGCGCAGATGCCCGGCAAAATAGGACGTCATCGTCGAGTACATGTGCAACTCGGTGCCATCACCCTCGCGTATGGCATGCGTGCGATTCGGGTAGGACATGAAGTCGAACGGCTTGTTCAGTCGCACGAGCTCGTTGATCAGTCGCTCGCTCGCCTGGTAGTGGACGTTGTCGTCGCCCGTCCCGTGGATCAGCAGCAGCTTGCCCTCGAGCTTCGCCGCGTGCGTGATCGGTGACGCCTCGGTGTAGCCGTCCGCGTACTCCTCGAGCAAGCCCGAATAGCGTTCCTGGTAGATCGCGTCGTACAGCCTCTGGTCCGTAACCGGCGCACGTGAAATTCCGACCTCGTACTGGTCCGGATAACGGAACAGCATGTTGAGTGTCATCGAGCCGCCGCCGGAGTGGCCCCATATCCCGGTGCGCGCCGGATCGATCCAGGACCAGCGCTCCTGCATCGCCTGCAGCGCGTCCGCCTGGTCGCGCGACGCGAGGACGCCGATCGCTCCGTACACCGACTTGCGCCACTCCCGGCCACGCGGCGAGCGCGTGCCGCGATTGTCCACCGATGCAACCACGAAGCCGCGCTGCGACAGCAGCAGGTGCCACAAATGCCGGTTGCCGCCCCACATGTCCCTGACCGTCTGGCCGGCAACTTCGCCGTACACATAGTTGACGACCGGGTAGCGTTGGGACGGATCGAACCGCGGCGGACGGATGACGTAGCCGTCGAGCTCCAGCCCGTCGCGCGCGGCAACGCGGAAGAACTCGTGGTCGCCGAGCTCGAGCGACGCCAGCTTGTCGATCAGCGCCCGGTTGTCCTCCAGCACGTGCGTGACGCGATGCGCGGGCAGCGCGACCAGCCGGTACTGCGGCGGCTGCATGAACGAAGAATGCGTGTGTATCGCCCAGCGCGCTCCCGGCGCGACATCGTAGGAATTCGTGCCGGCAAATTCATCGGGCGTGACCCGCTCCATGCCGCCGGAGCCGTCCAGGCGCGTGCGGTACAGGTAACGCTGGGTCGGATTTGCGGGCGAGGCGATGAAGTAGAGCCATCCTCCCGCATCATCGATCGATTCGAGTTCGACTATGTCGAATTCGCCGGGGGTCAAGTCGACGATCGTGGCGCCATCGCGTGACACGCGATGGATATGGCGCCAGCCGCTGCGCTCGCTGATCCAGGTGAACGCGTCAGCGCCCTCGATCCACTCGACGTCGACGAAGTCGTCCAGGAAGTGCAACTCCTTCTCGGTGAAAAGCAACGCGGCCGCGCCGGTCTTCGCATCGACGTAGTAGACGTCGTTCGTATCCTGCTTGCGATTGACATGCTGGACGATCAGCTGCCCGCTGTTGTCCGCCCAGCCCATCCGCGGTATGTACGTGTTGCGCGGATCGCCGGGCAGGCGCGCCCACGTGGTCGCGCCGCTCTCCAGGTCGACCACGCCGACACGGGCGGCGGAAATCGTCTCACCGACCTTCGGGTAGGGGATGCGCGTGATCGTGGGGTACAGCTCGTCGGTGTTGTTGATGAGCAGGAAGTCTTTCACGCCACTGGTGTCGAATTGCCAGTACGCAATGCTCCGGCTGTCGGGGCTCCAGCGAAAACCGTCGCGGATCGAGAACTCTTCTTCGTAGGCCCAGGAAAAGCGCCCGTTGATGATCGACTCCGAATCGCGGGACGTGAGCCGCACGATGTCGCGGCTCACGAGGTCCTGTACGTAGATATCGTTGTCGCGCACCCAGGCGACCTTGCCGCCGTCGGGCGACAGCTTGGCGAACAGCATCGACGACGCCGCGGCACCCTCGCCGCCGAGCTGCCAGAGCTCGCCACTGTCGAAATCCAGCAGCCAGTAATCGCCCCGGTCCTTTTCCCGCCAGACGCGCTCGGCATTCGTGTAGACCATGAGCTTGCTGCGATCTTCGGACCAGGCATAGTCGTCCACGCTGAGCGCCCGGTCGGCGCCCTCCGGCGTAAGCCGCGCGGCCGGGACGAGGATCCGCGATTCCAGCGTCTCCGGATCGTAGGAGACGATGTCCTTCGGGCCGTCGTCCTCGTCATCTTCCGCGTCGTCGTCCACCGGCTCCTCTTCCGGACCCCGATCTGCGCCCGCCGGGTCTTCCAGGACCGTGTAGCCGCTGCCGTCCTCGAGCCAGTGGACGCTCTTCGGCGATTCGGCGTCGTATGCCTTGTCCGCGAAGATCGCTTCATGGGTCAGCAGCCTGTCCTCCGGGATCGGCAACGGCGAACGCCCATCGTCCGGCGGTCCCTGGCAGGCCATGAGCATAAGGGCGGCAAGGGCCGGCGGCAGGCTGCGGCAGAGTTTGCGGATCATCGTCATGTCGGTTCCGTCGCGTGCATCGGCAGGATGGGGCGCATTTTCCGCATGCCCGTCCGGGCCTGCAAGCTCGGCGGCAATCCTGCCTTCATGGTCATGCCTGCGACGTCGCTCCGTCATGGCGATCGGCTCGGGGTTTCGGTTACGGCCCCGGTAAAGCGTGAGGGTTCAAAAAAAGGGCCCGTCGAAGACGGGCCCAATACTCTCGGGATTGCGAGACACCTGAAATTACTGGTTTTCGAGCTGCACTTCCTCGGCGAGGATCTGGCCATTGCTCAGCGTGCCCTTGGCCTCGACCAGCCGATCCAGGGCCTGGCCGAAGAAAGTGCCGGCCGCGATCGCGCTCTCGTCCACGTCACGGAAGACGGTTGACACGCCGGGCGCGTTGGTCACGACGGTGACACCGAGGATCGTGAATTGCGGATCCGCGACGGTCTCGACGAAGCCGCGCAGGGACACGTCATTGCGCGGGTCGTCGCGCTCGAGCTGTGTCGCGACGATTCCGCTCGAGTCCTCGTAGCCGCGAATCGCCACGTAATCACCGACGTTCACGTCAGCCAGGTCGAACTGGAGAACCCGCGCGTCGCTCTTGTCCTCGAACCGCGTCGCGATATTCACATTGACGACGACACCGAGCAGCGTCAGCGTGGTGGCCTGCACTTCCCCGACCGTCGCCTCGATCCTTATGTAGCTGCCCTGCTTGAACTCGATCTTTTCCGCGACGAGCACGCCAGCGGTGTTGAGGTCGCCTTCGACCTCGACCTTGCGGTTGTCCGCCAGATCGCCGGCCACGCCGTTCTCATAGAGGGTCTGGCCGTTGGTCGTGACGGCTACGCCCTCGACCTCGAACTCCGTCGCGGCCATGAAGTTCGCGATGAAGCCCTCGACCTCGAAGCGGTCACCGGCATCCCCGGTCAGCTCGTTGCCTTTGAATTCGACCCGGGTCGCGAGGAGCTGGCCGGCGCCTCCCAGCTGGCTGCCCTTCGCCTCCACGGGCTGGCCGACGGCGGGTGTGCCACCTGGGAAATCGGCGAGCATTGCCGCGCTGTAATCCACGACAAGGCTGTTCAGCTGGAACGTCGTCGCCGTCAGGTTGCTGATGGTGCCCGTGACCTCGAATTCACCGCCGGGTAGCTTGGGCTCGATACGGGTGGCGCTGATGCTGCCGTCCGTCCGGAAGAAGCCGGCGACTTCGACGATATCGCCGACCGAGAGGCCGAAGATCGATGCCGGACTGATGCTGTCGTCGAACGAAGTTGCGTCGTCGACGATCACCGTCTGGCCCAGCACGATTATCGTGCCGGCAGTCGAATCGATCGCCGTGATCGGGCCCTCGACCGCGTCGAAAAAAGCGATGCTGTCGGCGCTGCCGCTGGTTCCACTGGAGCCGAGCGTGCCTTTTACGATGACGACGTCGCCGACCGCCAGGTCGGACTCCAGGCCGGGATTGTCATCGATCGTGATATCCGCGCCGTTGCTGTCGTAATGCACGCCGTTGACGATCACGCTGCCGAAACCGGTAATCGTGCCCTTCGACACGACGCCCGCGACCGGCGTGGGCGTGCCACCGCCGTCGATACCGGCTACCTCGCCGCCACCCCCGCCGCCGCAGGCGGCGAGCAGGGCCATGCCGAACATGGCGATAAGTCTGGTCGAATTCATGGTCTTGTCCTCTCAGTACGATCTTGCAGTGACGACATGCGCCATGCCCAAGCGCAGTCCGGATCCCGGCCGCGGTTCAGCCGCTGCCAATAATGATGTTGCAGTCTTCGCCCCGGCACGCCGGCACGAGGTCACAATGCTGTTGGTTCGATGCCACGCAGGTCGGCTCGAAGCCAGAATTCTTCATGGCGATTTCCTCCGCGGTGCTTCCTCTTCTATCCAGTACGCGCCGAGACCAAGCCGCACCGCATCGCCGCTGTCTTCGGACGATTCGTGCTCGGTGAGCCATGCGTCGACGCGTTCCAGGAAGGCCTGGCCTTCCTGCTCGATGAATTTCCGGAATTGGGGCACCGACCCGGCGGGCATGTGCGTATTCGTGGCGCGGCGCTCGAAGCGGCTCGGATCCACCGGGCCGCGATGCAGGTTGTAGGCGACCGTGTACCCGAGATCGCCGACGACGCTGCCCGAGCGCAGCATCTGCTCGGGATCCATCAGCATCGGCATGTAGTAACGCGTTTTTGCAACCAGCCTGCCCTGTCTGTCCTCGCCGACGGCGCCCACGTGCTTCAGCTCTTTCAGCATCGTCGTCGCCGGCACGTCGCCGCTATAGCGGTCGCACAAGGACTCGAACGACGGGTTGCCGCCGGCGGCCGCCAGCGCCTTCGGCCTGCCGGCATCGTCGAGGTAATCGGCATCCTGGTGCCAGCCCGACAGCACGCGCGTCGCGTAATTCATCCGGCTGAATGTCGCCGGATCCTCCTGGCCCAGGAGTTCGCGCAGGCGGCGCACCTCGCGCCGGGTAAAACCCGTCAGGATCGATACCCTCGACACGTTCGTCGGCCGGCCGCGGATGCCGAAATCCTCGCTGGCGACCTCGACGTAGGTCGCCTTGCCGACCTCGGCCAGTTCCTTCCAGTTGACCCCGGCCCGCAACAGGATACGTGCGAGCGGCCGGAACATCAGCCGGAATGCCTGCAGTGCGGTGTTCTTCGAGTCGTCCATAGGTGAGACAATTTATCTCAAATATGGATCTCCGTCAAGACAGACCTGCCGTCGACACCCTGCCGACCTTCAAGTCACTGATTTTTTGACCTTTCTGCTTTGTGCGGGCGGCGGCAGGCGCCGCCGGGCGTCAGCGGTCCACGCTGATCATCGGGTCGATCGTGCCGTAACCGGGCACCGAAATGTCGTAGAAGTACGTGCCTTCCGCATCGGCAGGCGCCCGGACCTCGAAGCTCCCGTCCAGCGCCGTGGATCCGCTGAGCCAGCTGGCGGGCGTGATGGGCTTGGATTCGACATCGACCCGTACACTGTTCGGATTGCCGACCACCTTGAACCGGATCGTGTCGCCCGGCCTGACGCAGAGGCGCGGTGGATTCACCCCGAAGTCGTCCCTGGTGACGTTGATCGTGACGGTCCGCGGCGCATTCCCCTGGCCGCACTGCGGACGCACGTCGGCGTAACCCGCCAGCCCCGGCCCGCCGGGCTGCGCCGCGCAACCGCAGATGGCGGCGGCGGCGAGTGCCGAAATCGAGATCTCGTAACGCATGGTCTTTCCCCCTGTTTTGTCGCTCGCCGTGATCAACGAGCGTTCGTGAATAGTGACTGGAATTCGGGCGTTTCCCGCAATTCGCGCAAGTAGGGTTCTGCCAGCAGCAGGCGCGGCGGATAACCGGCCTCGAGCGCCGATCGAAATGCGGATACCGCCTCCGCGTGCCGGCCCTGGCGGCTGAGTATCAGGCCGAGATAATAGTGACCGTAGGGATTCGTCGGTGACAGCTCGAGCGCCCGGCCGATCGACTCGGCCGCTGCCGCACCGTCTCCGAGCATCTGCCTCGCCCACGCGAGCGAGTACAGGCTGTCGATATCGCCCGCATCGACCGCGAGCCTTGTTTGTGCAAGTTCCGCCGCCCGGGCAAACGCCTCGGACGCCTCGTCGCGGCGACCGGCGAAATACAGCGTGTCGGCGAGATTGACCCAGCGCGGTGAGTCGCCCGGAGCGGCGTCTACGGCCCGGCGATGCAGGTCGGCGGACCGCAGGTACTCCCCCAGGAAGTAATGAATGGCGCCGAGATTCGAGTAATTGGTCGCCGATTCCTCCAGCACGAGAGCCTGCTCCAGTACCGCCCTGCCGCGTTCGAATTCGCCGGCCATGATCAGCGCTGCGCCTTCATTCTGGCGCGCGGTGAAATTGCCCGGATCGAGGAATACGATCGCGCCAAATGCCTCGGCAGCTTCCGCATACCTGCCGAGGCCGAAGTGAAAAGCCCCGAGGCTGTTCAGCGACCTCCAGTTGCCGGGCTGCGCGTCTATGGCACGTCGAAACTGCGCTTCGGCGGCATCGAAGTCCTGCTTTCGATTCAGAACCCACGCGAGTCCGGTGATCGCCTCGGCATCGCTCGGACTTATGGCGATGGCCTTTTCGTAGGACAGGGCCGCCTGGCCCAGTCGCCCGCTGATTTCGTGCAGGTGCCCGATGGCGGTGTGCACCATATGCAGATTCGGATTCCGGTTGAGCGCGGTCGCGCAGGCCTGTTCGGCAGCGGCCAGGTCCCCCGGGTCGTTGCTGAGGTCGAAGCGTATTACCTGAGCCGAGCATGTGCCTGCGTGAGCCGCTGCGTAGTCGGGATCGAGCCCGAGCGCCTGGCTGAAATAGTCGATAGCCGCGTCCGGGCTGCCCGGCTTGCGGGGCTGGTCCAGGATGTCCTTGCCCTTGCGATACAGCACATAGGCGTCCACATCCGTTTCGTCGTAGCTGGCGGCCAGCATCGATCGGGTTTCGGCCGGCAGCGCAACGCGCAGGTTCGCGACGACGAGATCGGTCACGTCCTTCTGGACGTCCATGAAGTCCTCCAGCTCCCGATCGAAGCTGCGCGATACCAAGTGAAAACCGGTCAGGGAATCGATGAGCTGGACCACGACACGCAGTCGGTCGCCTTCCAGCCGGACGCTGCCCTCCAGGAAGTATGCGACCCGCAGCCGGCGGCGCACGTCCTGCGAGGGCGTGTTCGGCTCGAGCGACCAGCAGTCGCCCCGGGATGCGACGGCAAGACCCGGGATCATCGCGAGGCGGTTGATGACGTCCTCCGCGAGCCCGTGGGCGAATACCTGCGTCCGTTCGCCGCCGTCGATATTGAAAAACGGCAGCACGCCGACGGAATTGGCCTGCACGGGCAGGATGTCCGGTGCCTCCTGGTCGATCGAGGTGGCCGGCGGCGTTTCGTCGGGCAGGCCGATGTACCGGTCATACGCGAATACGAGCAGGCCGGCGATTCCCAGCGATGCGACGATGGACACGTAGCTTCGCCCGAAGCGCCGCCGGCGAGACAGCTCGGAGCCGTCGTCGAGCACGGCCGAACCGCGGCGAAATTCGACGAACCACGACAGGGCCAGCGCGATCGGGAATCCGGCGATGACCAGCACCGTGACGAAAGTGCCGGCCCAGCGCGGCAACAGCAGCTGGTCGAAGACGACGTCGGCGACCTGGATGATCAGCCAGCCGAGCACGAGGTAGGCTATCGCAGTCTCGAACACGCCGCGTCGTTGCAGGTTCTCGATCAGGCCCGCCGATGCAGCGGCGGCATCGCTCGACACACGCTCGTCGGTAATCGGAACCGGTTCGACGACGAGTCGGTAACCCGTCCGCGGCAAAGTCTGGATGTAGCGCGGCTCGTGCGCATCATCGCCGAGCGCCCGGCGCAGCTCGCCGACTGCATGGTTCAGCGACTCGTCTTTGCCCTTGCCCTCGCCCCAGACATCGGCGAGCAGTTCCTCGCGGGCAACGACCTGGCCGTGATCGCGGGCGAGGCGCAGCAGGACCTCGGCCGCATGCGGCGGAAGGTGCACGTCGCCGCCGGGACCGCGCACGCGCCCGGCCAGGGGTTCGATACGCAATTCCCCGAGTGTGAATCCCTGCAAAAGATCAGCGTTCACACTGATCGCTCCGCTCCCATCGGATGCACGAAGGATAGCACCCCGCGCCGGGGCCGGATAAAGTGTGCGCTCGCCGCGTGCCGGGCCGATTATAGCACCGGCCTGCAAGGCGCCCGGCCGCAGGCCGGGCCGCGACAGTGAGGTAACCCAGTGATGCTGCTGCCCGAGTTCCGCCTCGAAACCTACTTCTCGCGCTGGGAATTCAGCGCGAAGTACATTTTGTGCGGTTCCGACATCGAAACGCTCTCGCTTCAGGAGCTGCTGGCACTCGCGAGCGACGAGGACCGCGAGCGCTGGGACAAGCTGCGGCTCGGTTACGTGGAGACCTTCGGCACGCCGGCCCTGCGCCAGGCGATCGCGGAAACCTACGAGTCCATTTCGGCCGGCGAGGTGCTCGCTTTCGCCGGCGCCGAGGAAGGCCTGTTCGCGGCGATGCATGCCGTCCTGGAGCCGGACGATCACGCGATAGTCATCGTGCCGAACTACCAGTCCGCGGAAACCCTGCCCGCATCGATTTGCGCCGTGACCGGGATTGCGCTCGCTGCCGACGACGACTGGAACCTGGACCTCGACGAGCTGCGCGCTGCGATCCGTCCGAACACTCGACTGATCTCGATCAATTTCCCGCACAATCCGACCGGCAAGATCATTGCCCGCGACCAGTTCAACGAGCTGGTCGGGATGGCCCGGGAGCACGACCTGTACCTGTTCAGCGACGAAGTCTACCGGCTGACCGAGCGCGACCCGGCGAAACGATTGCCGCAGGCGGCCGATGTCTACGAAAAAGGCCTGTCGTTGAACGTGCTGTCCAAGGCATACGGACTGGCCGGACTGCGGATCGGCTGGATCGCGAGCCGGGACACGGCACTGCTCGGCAAAATGGAGCGCATCAAGCACTACCTGTCGATCTGCAATTCCGCGCCGGGGGAGGCACTCGCCGTTATCGCATTGCATGCACGGCACGAAATACTCGAGCGCAACCGGGCGCTCGTCGACTCGAACCTCGAGCGGCTGGGTGCGTTCTTCGGGCGCCACCGGGACCTGTTCGACTGGCGGGTTCCGGACGGCGGGTCGATCGGGTTTCCACGCTACCGCGGCGCGGACGGCGTGGACGCATTCTGCGAGCGGCTCGTCCAGCAGACCGGCGTTCTGCTGTTGCCGGGCAGCGTGTATCGCTCGCCACTGGCGGCAACGCCGGAGGACCACTTCCGCATCGGCTACGGGCGCCGCAACATGCCGGACGCCCTGGAGGTGCTGGAGCGATTTCTTGCCGGCGAGAAGGGCGGCCGGGCCGACAGGATCGTGCAGCGCTGAGCAGGAGGCGCCGCGACGACGGGGCCGGTATGGACGCCGCCGCGCATATCGCTGACACTGCCGCGATGGACATTGACCGGGCCCGGAACGAACTTGCCGCGGCAAGCCGCGACATGCATATGCGCGGCTGGGTCCCGGCGACGAGCGGAAATTTCTCATTGCGGCTGGACGACGGTGACATCGCCATCACGGCGTCGGGCAGGGACAAGGCCCGCCTCACGGCGTCGGACATCCTGCGCCTAAGCCTCGAAGGACAGGCGCTGGAGGACCAGCGCCCCTCCGCGGAGACCGGGCTGCACCTGCAGCTCTATCGTCGCGACGCCGGGATCCGCGCCGTACTGCACACGCACTCGGTGACCGCGACCCTTGCGTCCATGCGCGAACCCGGCGGGCTCCGGTTCGAAGGGCTCGAAATACTGAAGGCCTTCCCCGGCATTCGCACACACGACGCCCGGCTCGATATCCCGGTGTTCGCGAACTCGCAGGATATCGCGGCGCTCGCGCGCCAGGTCGAAGGCCACATGCGGGAATTCGGCCAGGGACATGCCTACCTGATCGCCGGTCACGGGCTCTACACCTGGGGAGCGAGCCTCGACGCCTGCATGCGCCAGCTTGAAGCGCTGGAGTATTTATTCGAATATCACCGGCTGCAGTACGTACCCGCAGCACAAGGGAGCGGAGCGCGATGAGCGAGTTGAGGATCTTTTCGGATGATGACTCGGGCAAGCCCAGGATCAGCACGTCAGACCGGGGCAGGATAGCGGACCTGCTCGCCGCCCGGGGCGTACGCTTCGAGCAATGGGATGCCGGCGCCGCGATCCGGGCCGGCGACCCGCAGGACAAGGTCATAGCGGCCTATCGCGAGGATATCGATCGCCTGATGGCCGACGAAGGCTACCAGACCGTCGATGTCGTGAGCATGGCGCCCGACCACCCCGACAAAAAGGCATTCCGGCAGAAGTTCCTGGCCGAGCACACGCACAGCGATGACGAAGTGCGTTTCTTCGTGGACGGGCACGGGCTCTTTTCGCTGCACCTGGACAACGAGGTTTACGAGGTTCTGTGCGAGAAGGGCGACCTGATCAGCGTGCCGGCGAACACGCGTCACTGGTTCGATATGGGCCCCAACCCGCGTTTCGTCGCAATCCGGCTGTTCAATAATCCCGAGGGCTGGGTCGCAAATTTCACCGGCGCCGATATCGCCGAGCGCTTCAATCGCCTCGACAACTGACTCGGCTGCGCGATTATCCCGGACCGTGCATTGATCAACGCCATACTCACCGACATCGAGGGCACGACCAGCTCGATCAGCTTCGTCAAGGACGTGCTGTTCCCGTATGCCGCAGCAGAGCTGCCGGACTTCGTGCGCTCACACAGGACCGACGAAGAAGTGCG
>JAOUIH010000250.1 GCA_029884165.1 Gammaproteobacteria bacterium
TACCGACGCCGACATGGCGATGGCGAAACTGAAGGCGACCGAGATGCTTGCCTTCGTTGCCGACGAGGCCATCCAGATTCACGGTGGCATGGGACTCATGGACGAGTTGCCGCTCGAGCGCATCTGGCGGGATGCCCGCATCGAGCGGATCTGGGAAGGTACATCCGAAATCCAGCGGCACATTATAAGCCGCGAACTGTTGCGGCCGCTGGGCGCTTGAAACCCGGAGTAGGATATGAGTAACGACGCAATAAAGACTCGCGTGGAGGGGCGCGTGCTCGAAGTGACCATCGACCGGCCGAAGGCCAACGCGATCGATTTCGCAACGAGCCGGATCATGGGCGAAGTGTTCGCCGGATTCCGCGACGACCCTGAACTGCGGGTTGCGATACTCACTGCGGGCGGCGAGCGGTTTTTCTCGGCCGGCTGGGACCTGAAGGCCGCGGCAGCCGGCGAGCCGGTCGACGGCGACTACGGGATCGGAGGTTTCGGGGGCATCCAGGAGCTCGAGAATTTCAACAAACCTGTCGTCTGCGCGGTCAACGGCATATGCTGCGGCGGCGGGCTCGAGATCGCGTTGTGCGCCGACATCATCATCGCGGCCGAGCACGCGACCTTCGCGCTGCCCGAGATACGCTCGGGCACCGTAGCCGATGCGGCCTCGATCAAGCTGCCGAAACGGATTCCCTACCACGTCGCGATGGAGATGCTGCTGACCGGGCGCTGGCTCGATGCGCAGGAAGCGCAGCGCTGGGGTTTCGTCAACGAGGTCGTGCCCGCCGAGCGCCTGCTCGGGCGGGCCTGGGAGGTAGCCCGCCTGATCGAATCCGGGCCGCCGCTCGTGTACGCCGCGATCAAGGAGGTGGTCAGGGAGGCTGAGAACATGAAGTTCCTCGATGCGCTGCGCAAGATCACGAAGCGCGAGTTTCCGACCGTCGACAGGCTTTACTCGAGCGAGGACCAGCTCGAGGGCGCGCGCGCGTTCGCCGAGAAGCGCGACCCGGTCTGGAAAGGCAAGTAGGCCGGGTCGCGAATCATGCCTACGCAAGCTGCGCTGCGGCGCCTGTTCGCGCCGAGAACGATCGCCATGTTCGGCGGCAACTCGGCGGCCGAGGCCATCACGCAGTGCCGCAAGGTCGGCTTCGACGGCGAGATCTGGGCGGTCAATCCGAAGCGGAGCGAGATCAACGGCGTCCGCTGTTACGCATCGATAGCGGAGCTGCCGGCGGCGCCCGATGCGAGTTTCGTCGCCGCGCCGCCTGCGGCCTCGATCGAGATCATCCGGGAGCTGGCCGCGAGTGGCGCGGGCGGCGCGGTCTGCTTCGCCGCCGGATTCGCGGAGCTCGGCGCGGCGGGCGCGGGCCTGCAGCAAGAGCTGCGTGACGCCGCCGGCGACATGCCCGTCGTCGGGCCGAACTGCCATGGCTTCCTGAATTACCTCGATGGCGTGGCGCTATGGCCCGATCAGCACGGTGGCCGGCGTGTCGAGCGCGGTATCGCGCTGGTCACGCAGAGCGGCAACCTCGGCATCAACCTCAGCATGCAGCAGCGCGATGCGGACCTGGCCTATGTCATTACGATAGGCAACAAGACCTGCCTCGGCATCCACGATTACATCGAATTCCTGGTCCGCGATCCGCGGGTGACGGCGATCGGCCTGCATATCGAGAGCATTGACAGGGTTCATGAATTCTCGCTCGCGGCGATTGCCGCGCTCGAGGCCGGCATCCCGATCGTCGCCATCAAGACCGGGCGATCGGCGCGCGGGGCAGCGATCAACCTGAGCCACACAGCGTCTCTGGCCGGCGAAGACAGGCTGTACGAGGCGCTGTTCCGGCGCCTCGGGGTGGCGCGCTGCCACACGCTGTCGCAGTTCCTCGAGACTTTGAAATTCGTGTCGACCGTCGGCGCGTTGCCCGAGGCGACGCTGGGTTCGATGAGCTGTTCCGGCGGTGAGGCGTCGCTGATTGCGGATTGTGCCGACGCCGTCGGGCTCGACATGCCGCCGCTGTCGCCGCCGCTGGCCGCGCGGCTGCTCGACATCCTGGGACCGAAAGTCCCGCTGTCGAATCCCCTCGACTATCACACCTATGCCTGGGGCGATCGCGAAAAGCTCCGCGCGTGCTTTTCGGCCATGCTCGAACACCGCTTCGGCTGCACGGTACTCGTGCTCGACTATCCGCTGCCGGCGACAGCCGACACCAGCAACTGGGTGGTCGCCGAGAATGCGCTTACCGACGCGGTGCGGTCGACGAGCCAGCGTGCGGTCATCGTTGCGACGCTGCCCGAAACGATGCCGGCACCGGTCCGGGCGCGGCTGAAGGCGGCCGGGATCACGCCGATGCAGGGCCTCGAGGACTGCCTGTTCGCGATCCGGGCCGCGGCCACGATCGGCCGGGCACAGGCCCGGGTGGCAGAGATCCGGCCCGTGCTGCAGCCGGCCGATATCGGTGGCGATCCGGTCATGCTGAATGAGTGGCAGAGCAAGAAAGAACTGGCGGGTGCCGGTATCGCCGTGCCGAACGGCCGGCTGGCCCGTCGCAACGAGGTTGATACGGCGGCGTCGGCGCTGGGATTCCCCGTCGTACTGAAGGCCGTTTCGGCGGAGCTTGCCCACAAGAGCGAGGCCGGTGCGGTCGCGATCAACCTGCGGGATTCCGACGAAGTGCGCGCGGCGGCCGATCGCATGGCGCACCTGGCGGGTCGCTTCCTCATCGAGCAGATGGTCGGTCCGACGGTCGCGGAGATAATCATCGGCGTGAATCGCGATCCCGGTTTC
>JAOUIH010000102.1 GCA_029884165.1 Gammaproteobacteria bacterium
CGACGAGCCGGCAAGCGCAGCGATGACGCCAGCGGTGCCGTTCGCCCAGGTGCCGATCTGCAGCGTGACGAACCAGAGCAGCAGGGCGGCGGACGCCAGCCGCATCTCGTTCAGTACGAACGCGAATACCACCATCAGCACGCCATTGGCGGTAAACTCGATATGTGCCATCACGATGCCGCGGAACCACTCCACGGCAGGTGGCGGAATGAACCCGACGACACAGCCGACGGTAATCTGCAGAACGCCGAGAAACAGCGTCCAGCGCTTCAAGCTATCTTTCAATTGATCGTTAGTGCTCGTCATGGTCACCCCCGGGGTCAGGCCGCTTCTGCGCGGCTCTCAAAGATGTGCCGACTCTACTCCGTGGACCTCCCGGAACCCAGTTTGATCGCGCAAGCCGTCCCGGCACCTGTGCCAGGCCTTGCGGGTCCAGGTACAACCGCAGCTCCGGCGCAGCTGTCACACGCGGCCGGCTGCCGAGGCAGGGTCGGCCTGGCTGCGAGCGAGCATCAGGGCAGGTCGCCCAGCATGCGCTGTGCCGACTGGCCGACCGGGCTCGCCGGATCCATCCGGACTGCCGACTGCAGCGCGTCGCGCGCCCGCTCGACATTGCCGGTCTGCGCGCTGACGAAACCCAGCGTCAGCCAGATGCGCTGATGCGTCGGGTCCTTCGCGATGCCCTGTTCGAGCCAGGTCAGGGCCTCGTCCGAGCGGCCGACGTAGTGCAGCGTGAGGCCCAGGTTGTTGTGCAGCTCGACGTTCGAGGGATCGAGCGCGAGCAGGCGCTGGTAAAGCTCGGCGGCGCGTTCGTACTGGCGGTTGCCGAAGGCCTCATCCGCCTGCCGCGACATTTCCACCGGATCGCTGCTCAGTGACAGGCCGGATGCCGGCGGCGGGACGACCGGGAGCCCGCCCGCTGCGAAGCTGTCGGACCACACGGGCGCCGAATCGCGCACGACGACGGAATCGGCCATCGGCTCGGCCGGCTCGGCCGCGTAATACGCACGCGTCGCAGCGAACACTGCAAAGCCGAACGCGACCTCGAACGCACCCAGCCAGACCCAGAATTTCATGTCTCTCTGCATGGCCCGATCGCCTCCGTCGCCCGCGCAATCCCGGGTCGGAGTATCGGCGCCGTGGCCCGGGACTGCAAGCCGCGCGCCGGCTCTGCGATCCCGTTAAACTGTTCGCTCGACGTTCAGGGGAGTGCGCAGGATGCCCGGAAAATCAGCGTATCGATGGTCGTTCATTGGCTGCGCGGCGCTGCTCCTGGCGGGCTGCGTCGATCCCGCTTCCGAGGCCCGGGAAACCTTCGCGGCCGAGCTCGGTGCGCTGGAGCAGGAGGTCGGCGGCACGATCGGCGTGTATGCGCTCGATACCGGCAGCGGACGTGAGCTCGCGTGGCGCGCCGACGAGCGTTTCTCAATGGCATCGACCTTCAAGGCGCTGCTGGCAGCCGCGGCGCTTGCCGAGGTCGACGCGGATCGGCTGGGCCTCGATGAACCGCTCGAACTCGCCGGCGTACCGCTGGTCACCTACTCGCCGGTCGTCGAGAAGTACCTTGAGAGCGGCAGCATCACGATCGCTGAACTCTGCGAGGCAGCCGTCACGCTGAGCGACAACACCGCGGCGAACCTGTTGCTCGGCCGGGTCGGCGGGCCCGAGGGGCTGACGGCGTTCCTGCGCCGGCACGGCGACGGCGTTACGCGGCTCGACCGCTGGGAACCCGAACTCAACGAAAATGCAGCAGGCGACGAACGCGACACGACGACGCCGCGGGCGTTCGCGAAGAGCCTGGAACGGATGTTATTCACCGATGTACTGAGCGAAACCTCGCGCCGGCGGCTCGCGGACTGGCTCGTCGCAAACAAGACGGGCGATGGGCGCCTGCGCGCCGGATTGCCCGATGGCTGGCGGGTCGGCGACAAGACCGGCACGGGCGCGAACGCGGCCGTCAATGACGTCGGCGTTGCCTGGCCGCCGGGACGCGCGCCGATCCTCATCGCCGTCTACATGTCCTGGTCCGATGCCGAGGTCGCGACGCTGAACGCGATGCACGCGGAGATCGCCGCGCTGGTCGCCGAGCATTTTCGATGATGCGGGCCGCCTGGGCGGGTCCGGAATTCTGCCTTAGACCCGCAACCTGGCATCCTCAAGCGCCGTCCGGGATCTCCGGTTCGACCAGGTTCGCGAGCTGCCCCAGCGACTCCTGCCAGCCGAGATAGCACATCTCCGGCGGGATCACGGCCGGGATGCCGTCCTGCACGACGTCGAGCTCGGTGCCGCAACTGACCGCCTTCAGCGTGACGGTTACCCGCATTTCGCCGGGCAGGCCAGGATCGTCGAAGCGGTCGTTGTAGCGGATGCGCGTGTGCGGCACGAGTTCCTGGTAGGTGCCGCCGAAGGCATGCGTGTGGCCGGTGGCGAAGTTCGTGAACGACATGCGGTAGGACCCGCCGACGCGTGCGTCGATGGCGTGGACCTTGCCCGTGAAGCCGTGCGGCGGCAGCCACCTGGCCATCGCGTCCGGATCGAGAAAGGCCCGGTAGATGCGCTCAGGCGGGGCCCGCAGTACGCGGTGGAGTCGGACGGAGCTGGTTTTGTCGGCCATGGATTCAATACCTCAACAAAATTGCTTTCGGGATCGGATCGGTAACTCGGTCGATCAGGACGGTTCGTCGGTTGCCGGATCCGGCCGGAGCAGCCGGATGGCCAGCACCGCGAACCACAGGTGGTAGGCGTACCAGAAGATCCGCTCCCGGACGCCGAGCCACGGCGTCGCGAGGCCGGCCTCCAGCCGGGGTGCGTCGACGGCGCTCCATGCGCCGAACGCGAGCACGACCAGGACCGTCGCGATCGTATACAGCCGGAAACGGCTCCCGAGGGCACAGGCCGCGAACCCCATGATTGCGAGGACCGCGAGCATGGCCACTGCGCCTTCCGCGAGATGCAACGTGCCGTGGATTCCCTGCTCGATGCCGCGCGGCATCATCGGCGCCGCCTGGCCTGCCGTCAGTGCAAGCACCGCAAATCCCAGTATCAATGCGCCGGCCATACGAATTGCGCTCCTGCCGCGCGCCGCCTGCCACACGCCGATGCCGAAACCCGCGAGCAGCAGGTAGACGAACAGGAGCAGCCCCGCAAAAAGCGGCCGGGATGGCGCGCCGATCGCGCCCAGCTCGCTGATCGTCTGGTCCCGGAAACTGTAGGCCTCCCAGCGCAGGCCGGCAACCGCGTCCGCCGCGGCATAGAGCAGCGGGGCCAGGATGCCGCAGACAAGCAAAAGGCGTCGCAGTGTCTCGGATCGCATCACAGGCATCGGCATCGTCTCGTCGCGCGGTGTTTCACCTGCCCGGGTCGATCTTATACACCCGGCGGAGTGCACCGTCTCGCCGGCGCTCTCGCTCCGCGGCGGGAATCACCAGTACTGCCGCATGATCTCCTTTGCCCAGGCAGGCTCGCGGAGTTCCCCGCGCGGGAGATAGCCCGACCACACCGGCTTGATGTCCAGGACCGGCGTGCCGTCGACGGCGTCGAGGCCCTCGACCTCGACCGCCGTCCCGTCGACCCGGACAACTCGACAGATCGAAGTACCGATCCGGTTCGGTCGCATGCGGCCGCGCTGGGCGAAGATGCCGACCCGCGGCCAGTCTTCGCGGCCCCGCGGACGGCGCGCACCCGCTTCGGTCGGCTCGTCGGCGGCGATATGAAAATAGAAGAGCACTTCGACGTGCGACACCTGGTCGAGGCCGGCCAGTGCCTCTGCGGTGTAGCGCTCCGCATCGAGCTCCAGCCGGCAGCGATTGTCGCCCCAGTGGTCCTTCGTCGCCTCCCGGCGCCCGCCGCGCACGACGCCGACGGGCCGCATCTCTATGATGTCGAGCATATTTCGCTCCCGTAGTTTCCTAGGTATCGGTGCCTGGTTCGAACGGCGGGCCGGGCGCCGCGATACGTGGGCCGCCCCACAAGTTCGCCCGATCTGAAAGATCGCAGCCGCTGTTTCTGCGTTTCTGCCACGACTTACCAGGACTCTCGAAGTTTCTCGATGATCGAGATGGCGTCGGCCCGCGGCCGTTCGGCGAGGATCGGCTTGATTACGCCTCGGCCCGCCTCGATACCGACGTCGACAAACGTCGCGGTACCCGGCGCGATGTGCAGGCTGATCGCGGCGCTACTGTAGAGCCCGGGATTGACGACAAAATCCGTATCCGGGTCTACCGTGAATTCGTGCGGACCCGGGGGCACGCGGACAAGCACGTAACTTTGCCAGCGTATTTGCCCCACCAATTTATCGTCCAGGCGGATATCGGCAAACTCCGCGACATCCGCCGGCAACTTCCTGGCGGGTGCAACGAGCGGCAGGTAGTGTTGAAAGTCGCGCGGCCGATAAAAATACACCAGGCTCTCGTCGGCAGTCGGCGCTTGCTCGACAAAGTGATCGAGCGTCGGCTTCAATCCCGAACTTGCGGACCGGGACCACTCGGTCGCCGCCGTCAGCCAGGTCTCCCCGCGACTCACCGTCCGCCGGCCCCAGTTCGACACAATCTCATCGCCGTCCAGGGCGATGAAGATCCCCTCCTTGGTTTCGCCCTCGACGAGCCCGCCGGCAGCGCGGTACCCAGCGCCGAGAAACCACAGCGCACCGACCGCATCGACTTTGCGTAACCCATAGACCATGACGCGCTGTTCGGCCAGCCATATGGTCGGCTGGCCGAGTTCCTCGATCAGGCGGGTCCGGGCCGTGACGCCCGGCTCGATGAATTGCAGGTCCGAGTCGGCGAATTGCCGGCCTTCTGTCGTTCGCGGCTCGAGCGGAACCGGCACCACGATACATCCGGCGACAAGAAGCGCCGCCAGGAGTGAAAGCGCAGAATTTCGGGGTGTCGCCGCCGGTGGGCGCATTGTGTCTTGGCTCGGTTCGCCTTGGGTCCGCCGTGCCGGTGAAGCATACACCTGGCGCAAACGGGGAGCGAACTGCGGGCAGGGCCCTTGCCTTCGCCTTCGGCATTACTGCGCTTGCTTCACCCGAAGCAATCCCCGGCGGGAGCCGGTTCCTCCGTGAATGATCGTTGCGGCGGTCGGGGCCCCGCCGGTCCGCCTGAACTTCGTCGGTTTCGAATTCCGCCAGAACACCGCAGCGGCTCTGGCGGCGACGCTGCAAAACATCACGGATTACCTGTTACTACTGGCCGCCGAGCCGGAACTGAACCGGATCTGGCGCATTGGCAACAACCATCCCGCCAGCATGAGTGAGGCCCGATGCATCGCAGTTCTTTTTCATCCTGCGGGCTCTATGGCTGCGCTGCCAGAACGCTTTCCTGCAATGGCAGCGACCGGATCGTGAAATCACCGTTTCCTGACATACCGCCGCCGGGTTAGGGTAGCAACTGTCCGACATTATGACCTGGGGGAGACCATGACCACACCGCAAAGACTCGTGCTGGCTGCCGTTGCCGTATTCGTATCCGCCACCGTTGTGGCGCAGCAGAACCCCGAGCGGCGCACGCTGACGGTGGACGACCTGCTGGCCCTTAAGTCCGTCGGCGAGCCTGCTATGAGCCCGGAAGGCAACTGGATCGCGTACACCGTCGAGTCGGTCGACGAGGAGGCCGACGAATCGGCCACGCAGATCTTCATGGTGTCCCGCGACGGCGCCGAGCTGGTGCAACTGACGGGCGACGATTACTCGGCAACGACGCCGCGCTGGAGCCCGGACGGGCGCTACCTCGGCTTCCTGGCCGCCAGGGGCCCGGCCGAGGGCGAGGAGGAGCCGAAGACCCAGGTCTGGACGCTCGACCGGCGCGGCGGCGAGGCGCAGGCCTACACCGCCGTCGACCAGGGCGTCAGCGATTTTCGCTGGGCGCCGGACGGGCAGGGCATGCTGCTCCTGATCCGCGACAAGACCGCCGCGGACCTGGCTGCCGAGGCCGCGAAGGCCGAGGGCAAGGAGGCCCGGCCGCTGCCCTTCGTCATCGACCGGCTGCAGTTCAAGCAGGATGGTGTGCCGTACCTGGACCGCAGCCGCACGCACGTCTACGTGACGCGCGGCCGCGGCGAAGCGCCGCTGCAACTCACGTTCGGCGACTACGACGACTCGGAGCCGGCCTGGCGGCCCGACGGGCGCGAGATCGCGTTCGTCAGCAACCGTGACGACGAACCGGACGCCACGCAGAACAGCGACATCTGGGTCGTCTCCGCCGTCGGCGACGCGCCGACGCGCGAGCCGCGCAGGCTGACGACCAACCCGGGCAGCGACCGGTCGCCGGCCTGGAGCAACGACGGCACGCGCATCGCGTTCGTGACCGTCACCGAGCCGGAGCTCATCTGGTATGCGACGAACCACCTGGCGATCGTGCCGGCCGCAGGCGGCGCGGTGCGCGTGCTGACCGAAGCGCTCGATCGCAACGTCATCGATCCCGCGTTCACGCCGGACGACACGGGCATCTTGTTCGTGCTGGAGGACAGCGCCGAGCAGCATCTGGCGCGCTACGCGCTCGCGTCCGGCAGCATCGACCGGCCCATCGAGGGGCAGTTGAGCGTGTACGACTACGCGCAGAGCAAGGCCGGCGACCTCGCCGTACGCATGAGCGTGCCGGACCTTCCGGGGGAGATCTTCCTGCTGGGCAACGGCTCGTTGCGCCAGCTCACCAGGACGAACGCCGAACAGCTGGACCAGCTCTCGTTTGCCGCGGTGCGGAACGTTACGTTCCCGAGCGCCGACGGGACCGAGGTCGAGGGCTTCATCTTCACGCCGCCCGGCTATCGCGAAGGCCGCCGCTACCCGACCATCCTGCGTATCCACGGCGGGCCGGTGTCTCAGTACGACTTCAGTTTCAATGCCGAGGCGCAGCTCCTGGCCGCCAACGGCTACGTGGTCGTGATCGCGAACCCGCGCGGCTCCAGCGGCTACGGCCAGGAGTTCTCGGCTGCGCTGTTCGCGAACTGGGGCGTGCCGGACTTCGAGGACGTCATGGCGGCCGTCGACTACGCGGTCGAGGAAGGGTATTCCGACCCCGACCGTCTGGGCGTCGGCGGCTGGTCCTACGGCGGCATCCTGACGAACTACGTGATAACCAAGACCGACCGCTTCGAGGGCGCGATCACCGGCGCGAGCGAGGTGAATTACATTGCGAACTACGGCCACGACCACTACCAGTACTACTGGGAGAACGAACTCGGGCTGCCCTGGGAGAGCAAGGAAACCTGGGAGAAGATCTCGCCCTGGGAGAACGTGGACAAGATCGTGACGCCGACTCTCGTGATGGGCGGCAAGGAAGACTGGAATGTGCCGATCCAGAACTCCGAGCAGCTCTACCAGGCGCTGAAGCGACGCGGCGTCGACACGCAGCTGGTCGTCTACCCGGACGAGGCGCATGGCATCTCGCGGCCCAGTTTCAGGAAAGACCGCTGGGAGCGATACCTCGGCTGGTACGATCGCACCGTGCGGGGGCAGTGAGCGCGGATCCGTTCCGCCCCTGGTCGGGACCACGGCTCCTGTCGTCGCCCGCTTAGCCGCCGCCCGACGGGAAACCGATGATCACGACGTAGCCGAGCATGCCGCTGACGACGCCGAAATAGTACGCGACCCAGACTTCGCGATGATCAAGAGTCGACTTGCCGGTCATGACGGCGCCGGGCGTATACAGGAACAGGCTCAGCCCCGATGCGACGACCAGTTCGGCGACAGGGATGCTCGCGAGGGTTGACGCGTTCTCGAGCAGCAGCATGACGACGATGCCGAAGGCAAGTGCCGTTGTGAAGGCCAGCATAGATGGCACCCTGGCTACCCGCTCGAAAACCGACCGGTTGAACGCAACCAGGAAACCGCCGACGACGAACGGCAGCAACACGCCGGCCATGCTGCGCAGGCCGGCCGACGTGCTCACGCCGAACGCGCGGAGGATGAAGTGGCCGCAGATCAGCGCCAGGCTGGCCAGCGCGCAGATCATGACCGCGGCCCGGACGATGTCGATGGTGTCGTTCGTTTTGTCGTTCACGTCAGTCTCCAACCGCTGGACGATGTCCGCGGCGCACTGGCGCGCATCGTGGCATACGCAGCGCGCTGCCGATACGTCATTTTAGACCAGGGGCGATGGCGATGCTGCCCACGGTGCCGGCCCGACGAACGCGAACGAGCGAGGATCCGGATGCCGGGCGCCTCGAACGGTGCCGTGTTACAGGTTTTTCCGCATGCGCCACAAGGGCACGCCTGCGCCGCCGCGGTTGTCCACCAGGCTTTCGTACGGTTCGAACCCGCAGGCGCGGTACAGCGGTTCGCCTGACAGGGTCGCCACCAGTTCCATCCGCGTGAAGCCCTCGGCCCGCGCGGCTGCCTCGCAGAGCTCGATGATCAGCCGCCCTACACCCTTGCGCGTATGTTCGGGATGCGTGTACATCGCCCGGATGCGCGCGGCGTCCCGGGCCGGGTCGAGCAGGGCGGGGCTGCGGCCGGGCGTCTGGTCGCCGCCGTACATCGTTTCGCGGCGGCTCCAGCCGCCGCAGCCAGCCAGTTTGCCGTCGCTCTCGATCACAAAGTATGTGCCGTCGTCGATGAGTTGCGTATCCAGCCCCATGATCAGCCGGCTGGACTCGATCTGGCGTTCGTCGAGAAACATTTTCTGCAGCTCGTCGATGGCGAGGTTCATCAGCGCCTGAAAGGATTTGGATCGAATCCAGATCGGCTCAGTTTGAAGGTCAGCTCCCACCAGAAGCGGTCTTCGAGGTCGGCTGAAATGCTTCGAGACCAAGGGCAGATATTTGGTCTGGCCCTTGATTTTCGGACCACCTAATTAAGCGCGATAATGCGTTTTGGAGGTGGGAGATGGCAAGACGAAAACGATTTAGTGCCGAGTTTAAGCGCCAGGCACTGCGACGAGCAGCCGAACCTGGAATGACTGACGCGCTGGTATGCGAAGAGTTGGGGGTGAGCACACGACAGCTGCGGCGCTGGAAGGACGCGGTCAAGGAACACGGTGAGCAGGATGCGTTCCCGGGTCACGGCAAGGCCCGCGACAACGAGGTGGCTAAGCTTAGACGAGAGCTGAAAAAGGTCACCGAGGAGCGGGATTTCTTACGAGAAGCGGCCAGGTACTTTGCCAAGGAGTCGAAGTGAGATACGCCTGTATCCATCGACGTCGCCGCCAGCACTCCATCAGGATGATGTGTCGACTGCTCGGGGTCTCGCGAAGCGGTTACTACGACTGGTGTTCTCGCGCCGAGAGTTCCCGATCACGACGTAATCGGGAGCTAACGCTAATGATCCGGCAGCTGCACCTCGAGAGCAACGGCGTGTACGGGGCGCGCAAGATCCACCGGGAACTGCTGCGCTCAGGCGAGGCCTGCGGACGCCACCGGGTGGCGCGCTTGATGCGCAAAGATCTGCTCAAGGGCTGCCCCAAGCGCCGGTTTAAGCGTCCGATGAACACGACCGCAACGCACCCGGTTGCTGACAACTTGCTGAAACAGGACTTCAAAGCGGACGGACCGAACAAGCGCTGGGCCTCAGACATCACCCAGGTGTGGACGCAGCAGGGCTGGCTGTATCTGTCCGTGGTTATGGACCTGTACTCGCGACGTGTCGTTGGCTGGGCCATGGATCGTGCCGTCGGCCGTCACCTGGTCTGTGAGGCGCTGACAATGGCGCTCGGTTATCGACAGCCCGCGGGTCCCTTGTTGCATCACTCGGATCGCGGCCCGCAGTACACTAGCGATGACTTTCGCGATATCTGCAGGGATAACAACATCGAGTGCAGCATGAGTGCCCGAGGCAGTTGCTACGACAACGTGGTGGTCGAGAGCTTCTTCTCCTTGCTCAAACGAGAGCGCTGTAAGCGCACCAAGTACAAGACGAGAGAACACGCCAGGGCCGATATCTTCGATTACATCGAGCGGTTCTACAATCGCAAAAGAACACACTCGTACCTCGACTACGTCAGTCCGGTACAGTACGAGAAACAGGCCGTGGGGACTTAATCAACTGGTCCGATTTTATGGGGCCGAACCAATTGGCCAGAAGCAGATCGTAGCCACGTTGACGAGACGGGGCAGTCGGATTGGCCGGGTGTTGCCACAAGGCTTGGAGGCGGCCACACTAGTCAGGCCGACAGCCGAGCAAAGCTCGAAGGGGTGGGGAAAGTGAATACTGTTGAGGCAATGAATGCCGCTGTGGTCCGGAGGTACTTCGAGGACGCATGCAACACCGGCGACGTCGCAGACCTGATGGCCACGATGACGCCAGATGTTGTGCATTACTTCCTGCCGGAGACATTCCCGCCAATCCGGGGGGCGGAACACCTCGCTCGATTTTGGCGAAAGTATAAACAGACGCTGAATCCGGAATGGAAGGTCGAGCGCATCATCGCATCGGGCGACGAGGTCGTGAACGAGTGGAGCTGCGCTTGGAGTCCCCCCGGTAGCTCCAGGAGGTTAATGAACAGGGGGACCGAGTGGTACGTGATGCGCGACGGAAGAATCGCAGAGATTCGAGCCTATTTCATTGCGTCGCCGGACGCCAGCGTCCAACTGGACACATTCCCTTATGCACAGCGAGGGTACCTGCTGCTGTCTGAAAAAGCTTGATCCCACGCATGGTTCAGTCCGCAGCAGATCACTAACAGTCATTTTGGCCCAATTTCCTGGAATGTCGGCCATTGGGCGCAAAACAGACTATCGGGGCGGCGTCAGCTATTCCCATAAGCGGTCGTACGATTGGCCTGAAATCAGCGTACATGAACGGCAGCTTTCGGCTGCGGATTCAATCGATCGCCGCAACACATTCGGCAAATTTCTCTGCCGGTGAATAATAACCTAGTGTTTTCCTTGGCCGCTCGTTGAGTCGACGAGCGACGGCATTGAGTTTGTTCTGATGTACGTTGGAGAGATCCATTCCCTTTGGAAAATACTGCCTGAGCAGTCCATTGGTGTTCTCATTCGAGC
>JAOUIH010000251.1 GCA_029884165.1 Gammaproteobacteria bacterium
AGCCACGTCGGCCCCGAGTTCGGGTGGCGTCTGCTCGAGCGCTTCCTTGACCGCGCCGACGATACCCTGCAAGGGCTCCTGCAGCGCTTCCAGGATCTCGTTGCTGTTCAGGGTGAAGCTCCGCGGCACGCCTTCCGAGAGATTTCGGCCCTTGACCGAAATTTCGCGGACCTCCTGGCCGGGGAACGCGGAACCGATTTCGTGCTTGATGCGTTCCGCCGTCGCCTCGCCGATCAGGATGCCGTAGTTGCGGCGCACATAATTCGTGATTGCTTCGTCAAAGCGATCGCCGCCGATGCGCACGGACGATGCGTACACGATGCCGTTCAGCGATATGACAGCAACTTCGGAGGTGCCTCCGCCGATGTCGAGCACCATCGATCCGCGCGCCTCGTGTACCGGCATGCCGGCGCCTATAGCTGCAGCCATCGGCTCCGGGATCAGGTGTACCTTGCGAGCGCCGGCGCCTTCCGCGGATTCGCGTATGGCGCGCCGTTCGACCTGCGTCGAACCGTAAGGAACGCAAATCAGTACGCGCGGGCTGGGCCGGAAGTACCGCGTGCCGTGCGCCTTGCGGATGAAGTGCTGCAGCATCTTCTCCGTTACGGTGAAGTCGGCGATGACGCCGTCCTTCAGCGGGCGGATCGCGGTGATATTGCCGGGCGTGCGGCCCAGCATGTTCTTCGCTTCCATTCCCACGGCTTCGACCACCCGGCCGCCTCGTCCCGAGTCCTCGCGAATGGCGACGACAGAAGGCTCATTCAGAACGATGCCGTGCCCCCGAGAATAGATGAGCGTATTGGCGGTCCCGAGGTCGATCGACAAATCGTTCGAGAAATAACCTAGAATATTTTTGAGCATGGAGGGGGGCGGCGTCCCGCGAGTAGGAAAATCGATGTAATCTAACAATGCCCACGACATTCAGCAAGGCGGCGTGTATTATTGCGCGCCTTCGGCACGCCGCGATGAGTTGTCTGTCACCGTTCCGGATGATTTCATGTCCCTCAGCAAAGACCAGGTTCAACACATAGCGACTCTCGCGCGCCTGACGCTGAGGGAGGACGAAATCGACGACGTGGTCGCCAAACTGTCCGCGATCGTGGACTTCGTGGACCAGCTGCAGGCGGCGCCCACGGACAACGTGGATCCCATGGCGCACCCGCTGAACCAGGGCCAGCGCCTGCGGGCCGACCGGGTGACCGAAACCAACGAACGGGACCGTATCCAGGCCAATGCGCCAGCCGTTCAGGGCGGCCTGTACCTTGTCCCGAAAGTGATCGAGTAGACCGTGGGCCAGGATGCCGAATCCCTGCATGGCCGCACGCTGTGCGGGCTCCGCGACGGGCTGGCCCGGCGGGAGTTCTCGTCCGTGGACCTCACGGAGGCTCTGCTCGAACGAATCTCGGGCGTCGGGGCGCCGCTGAACGCTTTTATTACCGTCACCGCCGAGCTGGCGCTGCAGCAGGCCCGCGCGGCCGATCGGCTGCTGGCGTCCGGTAAAGCAGGCGCGCTCACCGGGCTGCCGATCGTGCACAAGGACCTGTTCTGCACGCGCGGCGTACTGACGACCTGCGGGTCCCGGATCCTCGACAATTTCGTGTCGCCCTACGACGCCACCGTGGTCGAGCGCCTGGCCGCCGCCGGCGCCGTGATGCTGGGCAAGACCAACATGGACGAGTTCGCCATGGGCTCGTCCAATGAAACCAGTTACTTCGGGCCCGTCCGCAATCCATGGAACGCGGCCCTGTCCCCGGGTGGCTCCTCCGGCGGCTCGGCCGCCGCCGTGGCGGCACGGCTCGTGCCGGCCGCGACCGGCACGGATACCGGGGGCTCGATCCGGCAGCCCGCCGCGCTGACCGGCACGACCGGCATCAAGCCGACCTACGGCCGCGTATCCCGCTACGGCATGGTCGCCTTCGCCTCCAGCCTGGACCAGGCGGGTGTCATCACCCGCTGTGCCGAAGACGCCGCACTGCTGCTGGGCGTCATGGCCGGCTTCGATCCGCGCGACTCGACCTCGGCGGAAGCGCCGGTGCCGGATTACCTGGCGGGGCTCGGCAAGCCCGTGAAGGGCCTCAGAATTGGCATCGTCCGGCAGCATTTCGACGCCGGCCTCGACCCGGCAGTAGCCGGGCCGGTCCGCGATGCGCTGGCCGTGCTCGAGGCCCAGGGTGCCACGACGGTCGAGGTCGACCTGCCGAACCTGGACCTGTCGGTGCCGACCTATTACGTGGTGGCACCGGCGGAAGCCTCGTCCAACCTGTCGCGCTTCGACGGCGTGCGCTACGGGCACCGCGCCGACAACCCGAAGGACCTCTTGGACCTGTATTGCCGCACGCGCGGCGAGGGTTTTGGCGCGGAGGTCAAGCGCCGCATCATGACCGGGACCTACGTGCTGTCAGCCGGCTATTACGACGCTTACTACCTCAAGGCGCAAAAGGTACGCCAGCTGATCAGCCGCGACTTCGCCAGCGCCTTTGAACAGGTGGACGTCATTGCCGGCCCGACTGCGCCGACGCCGGCTTTCGCGCTGGGCGACAAGACCGACGACCCCATCCAGATGTACCTGAACGACATCTATACGATCGGCGCCAACCTGGCCGGGCTGCCAGGCATGTCGATACCCTGCGGTTTCGCCGGCGGCCTGCCGGTCGGGCTGCATCTTGTCGGCGCGCATTTCGGCGAGTCGACGCTGCTCAATTGTGCGCAGCAATACCAGGCGCTGACCGACTGGCACCGGGCGGCGCCGGAGGGATACGCGTGAA
>JAOUIH010000103.1 GCA_029884165.1 Gammaproteobacteria bacterium
CAGACCTTTTTCAACGTCGCGAGTCCGGCGCATGTCCGGACTCGCTCCCGACGGTTCAGGCACTTACGTGCTTGAACCGCGGGCGAGACATCCGTGTCTCGCGCCGGCAGGGTGTCTTTCTACACCCTGTTAGATCGGCAGTCGCCACTGGCCGATGGACCGCTCCTCGATGACGACCGGGTTGACCAGCGTGCCGATGCGTTCGATCGATACCTCGACCGGCCCCGGCACCCGCTGCAGGTTCGCGTGGTGGATCGACTTCTGCCCGGCCGACGGCCGGAACGCCGTGCCGCAACTGACGATATCGCCGGGCTCGAGCGTCTGGAACTGGCAGAGATAGCTCAGTATCTCGGCGACGCGGAAATTGTAGTAACGCGTGCTGTCGTCGGCGACCTGCTCGCCGCCGACATGGCAGGTCACCGCGAGGTCGTCGGGGTCGGGAATCTCGTCGCGCGTCGCAATCCAGGGTCCCATCGCGCCGAACGTGTCCGCGCCCTTGTAGCGCGCTGCGTAGGACAGGTGCTGCTCACGCCGCTCGATCCTGTCCGGATCCCGCTCGTCGGCGTAGACGGCCCAGTAGTGGAACAGGTCGTCGGCTCTCATGCCGTTACCCGTGACGTCGTTCATGATCGTGTAGCCGAACACGTAATCGAGAGCCGCTGTCGCGTCGACGTCTTTCATGCGGCGGCCGATGACGACGGCGAGTTCGGGCTCCGGGTGCACGCTGCCGTAGTACCGCCGCACGCGGATGGGTTCCCCGTGCGCAACGAGGCAGGACGACGGTTTGAGAAAGAACGCGGGATGATCCGGCGCGCTGATCTTGCGCTCGTTGCTCGCCGAGTTGTTCATCGCGACGCCGCAGATCTTGCCGGGATCGGGCACCGGCGGCAGCCAGGTCACATCCTCTGCCACGACGCTGGCCGTTCTGTCCCGCAGCCTGTCGAGCGCGGCGCTGCCGGCGGCAATCAGTTCGCGCATGCTGCCGCTGCCTGCAGCGGCCAGGCTCAGTCTGCCGTCGCCGGCGCGCAGGGCGATTCGGTCGGCTCCGTGGTAACGGACGCTTGCCAGGTGCAATCGAGGGCTCCGTGGACGCCAGTGAGGTCCATTCTAGCCGAAGCCCGGCGAGCGGCTGGCCAGTCCGATGACGTATATGAATATATTAGAAACAACAAGTTAAAAATAATTTCGGTTTTTCGGGACCTGGCTGCGCGGGTCTTGCGTCTTTTCCTCCATGGACGCGCCTCGCGGGCCGTTTCGGTCCGCACCGGGCGCGGCAGGCAAAATCAACCCCATCGAGGAGAGCAACATGTCTGACAAGAAAAAGCTGGTCGTCATCGTCACCAACGGCTTCAACGACGAACGGTCGTCCGTCGCCTGGAGCGTCGCCAACGGCGGCGTCGCCAGCGACTATGAGGTGACGATGTTCCTCGTCAGCTCGGGCGTCGACTGGGTACGAAAAGGCGCCACGGAGCACGCGCGCCTGAACCCGCTGGACCCGCCGGTCGGCGACATGATCCGGACGGTGCTGGACGCAGGCGGCCGCATCCTGGTCTGCCCGCCCTGCGCCGGCGTGCGCGGCTACGCGAAGGAAGACCTGATCGACGGCGTTACGCTGGCCGGGTCGGTCGCGATGCTCGAGGTGGTCAGGCAGGGCGCCGATACCTTAACGTTCTGAGTGACGGGCCGCGCCGGGCTCCCGACGGGACCGGCGCGGCCAGCCCGAGAGACATGAGCGACCGCGACGATCTGAAAGCCTTCTTCAGCCGCCATGTGGAGGAAAACATGGATGCGCTGTATGGCGTCGCGTATCGCCTGACCCGCAACGCCGCCGATGCCGAGGATCTGCTCGGCGAAGCCGTCGCAAGGGCCTGGGCGGCGATCGGGTCGCTGGCCGACCGGGACAGGTTCCGGCCGTGGCTGTTCCGGATACTTCGCAACTGCTTTATCAGCGACTATCGCAGGCAGTCGGTACGGCCGATCGAGCAATCTCTGGACGACGTAATGTTCACGGAGAACGGTGAACAGGATCTTGCCGCATGGCTGTGCGACCAGCCGGACGAGTTCCTGAACTGGTGGGCGGAGCCCGAGCGCGAGTTCTACAACGACGCGCTCGGCGACCGGATAATGGCCGCGATCGACGCCTTGCCGGAGGTCTTCCAGACGACTGTCCTGTTGGTCAACGTCGACGGCCTGAGCTACGACGAGGCGGCCGAGGCACTCGGAGTTCCGCCGGGGACCATACGGTCCCGCATGAAGCGCGGCCGAACGCTATTGCAGAAGGCATTGTGGGCGCAGGCCGTGGACGCTGGCCTCGCCGTTTGCATCAGGACGGGCCCGGACGATGAATGACGACCACGTATACGATAGCGATATCGGCTGCATGGAGGCGATCAACTCGCTCTATGCGTACCTCGACGGCGAGCTTGGCGACGACGTCTCGATCGAGCAGGTCGAGACACACCTGCAACACTGCCGCAGCTGCTATACCCGGGCGGAAATCGAGCGAGCGCTGAACGAGCACCTGCGCCGGGGTGCTAAGCGCGCAGCCCCGGCCGGCGCCCGCGATCGCCTGCGCAGGCTGATCGACGACCTTTGAGCGGCGCGGTCCGGCCGGGGTCGATCCGACGCCGGATTCGGCAGATAATCGGGCCCGGTCTGTCGGACAGGTTGCGAGCATATGTATTCCAGGTTCAGCGTCGCGCTGGCAGTAGTCTCCCTCGCAGTGGCTGGCTGCGGCGAAGATGCGCCGACGATTACGGCGGATGCCGTATACGTCAACGGCACGGTCATCACGATGAACGACGTCGCGCCACGCGCCGAGGCGGTCGCGGTGAAAGATGGCCGCATACTCGCTGTCGGAACGCGCGCGGACATCGAGGCGCGCGTCGGTGAGGCGACCGAGGTAAACGATCTCGCCGGTGCGACCCTGCTGCCGGGCTTTATCGACAGTCATGGTCACCTCTCGATGGTCGGGATGATAGCTGTCGCTGCAAATCTCGGCGCGCCGCCGGATGGCGCCGTCCGCTCCATTGCCGACCTGCAGCAGGAGCTCCGCAACTGGATGGCGACATCCGATATACCGGCGAAGTACGGGCTGGTAATCGGCTGGGGTTACGACGAGTCGCAACTCGCCGAGCAGCGCCACCCGACGCGTGACGATCTCGACGCGGTGTCCGATACACTGCCGATCTACGTCGTGCACCAGTCGGGCCACCTCGGCGCCGGCAACAGCGTCGCGCTCGCGCAATTCGGCATCGATGCGACAACGCCCGACCCGGAGGGCGGTGTGATCCGCCGCCGCGATGGGTCCGACGAGCCCAACGGCGTGTTCGAGGAGACGGCGCACAACTCGATGGCCTTCGGTCTGCTGACGCCCAACCTGATCCCCGGCGAGGGGCCGGCCCTGATCGATGCGGCGCAGGAGTTGTATGCCAGCTTCGGATATACGACCGCCCAGGATGGGGCAGTAATCCCGGCGAACATCGATGACTACACGGCTGCCGCGGAGGCGGGTCGACTGAAGCTCGACGTCGTGGCCTACGCCGTGGCGCAGATGCTGGGCGATTCCGCTTTCATGAGCGGCCCATACGCGGGTCGCGACTACAGGAACCGCTTCCGCATCGGTGGCATCAAGCTGACGCTCGACGGCTCGCCACAGGGCAAGACCGCCTGGCTGTCGCAGCCTTACTTCGTGCCGCCGCCGGGGCAGGATGCGACCTACGCGGGCTACCCGATCATCCCGGACGAGGCGTTGCGAGGATACATCGGACGAGCGTACGACAACGGCTGGCAGGTGCTGGCCCACACGAATGGCGACGCCGCGGTCGAGCAGCTACTCGATGCAGTGGACGACGTGTCCGAGGGACGCGAACCGGCCGATCGCCGGACGGTTTCCATCCACGCGCAGACGGCCAGGGCGGACCAGCTGGACCGGATGAAGGCGCTCGGCATACTCCCGTCGTTTTTTACCGCTCATACGTTCTACTGGGGCGACTGGCACCGCGACTCGGTGCTCGGTCCGGACCGCGCGGAAAACATTTCGCCGACCGGCTGGGCCCTGGAGCGCGGCATGCGGTTCACCGCGCACCACGATACGCCGGTGATCCCGCCGAATTCCATGCGCGTGCTGGCGTCGACCGTCAACCGCACGACCCGCAGCGGCCGGGTTATCGGTGCGGCGCATCGAGTCGATCCGGAAATCGCGCTCAAGGCGATGACGAGCTGGGCTGCCTGGCAGAATTTCGAGGAAGATGACAAGGGCACGATCGAAGCCGGTAAGCTGGCCGACCTGGTCGTCCTGTCGCAGGATCCGACGACGGTCGACCCGGCCGCGATCGGCGCCATTCGCGTGCTGGAGACGATCAAGGAGGGGCGGACGGTCTACCGCGCCGAAGGCCCGTAGACGCCACGACAGGCAGGCACCTGGCAAAGGTCAGCGCAGCGTGAAAGACATACTGAACTACATCGACGGCCGCTTCGTGCCGGCCTCGTCCGGCCGCTGGCTCGACAACATCGAACCGGCGACCGGCAAGGTCTATTCGCGCCTGCCGGATTCCGGCGCCGTCGACGTCGATGCCGCGTATGTTGCGGCCCAGGCGGCATGGCCGGCGTGGAAGAACGTATCGGTCGACGAGCGCTCCCGGCTGCTGGCGGCGGTTGCCGACCGTATTGCACTCGCGAACGACGAACTCGCCGTTGCCGAGAGCCGCGATACCGGCAAGCCGGTCTCGCTGGCGAAAAGCGTCGACATCCCGCGCGCGGCGCACAATTTCCGCTTCTTCGCGCACGCGATCACGCAATGGGCGAGCGAGTCGCACGGCATGGGGCCGGTGGCGATCAACTACACGCTGCGCGACCCGCTGGGCGTCGTCGGCTGCATCTCTCCCTGGAACCTGCCGCTGTACCTGTTCAGCTGGAAGGTTGCGCCGGCGCTCGCGGCGGGTAACTGCGTCGTCGCGAAGCCTTCCGAGATCACGCCGATGACGGCCTGCCTGCTGGCGCGGATCTGCGCCGACGCGGGCCTGCCGCCTGGGGTGCTGAACGTCGTGCACGGAACGGGCGCGGACTGCGGAGCCGCAATCGTCGCGCACCCCGGCATCAAGGCCATCTCGTTCACCGGCGGGACGAAGACCGGCGAGACCATCGCGCGGACGGCGGCCCCGATGTTCAAGAAACTCTCGCTCGAACTCGGCGGCAAGAACCCGACCGTGATCTTCGCCGACTGCGACTTCGACCGGACGCTGGACGAGGTCCTGCGGGCGTCGTTTTCGAACCAGGGGCAGATCTGCCTGTGTGGTTCGCGTATCTACGTCGAGCGGCCTATATACGAGAGATTCCGCGACGCGTTCGTCGGGCGCACGCAGGCGCTGGCGGTCGGCGACCCGAGCGACCCGGCCACCCGGCAGGGTGCGGTCGTGTCGCGGCAGCACCAGCAGAAGGTACTCTCTTATATACAGCTTGCCAGGGAGGAGGGCGGAACAGTCCTCGCCGGCGGAGAAGCCGCAGCCGTCCCGGGGCGCTGCGCCGGCGGATACTTCGTGCAACCGACCGTGTTCGAGGGCCTGCCCGCCGACTGCCGGACGAACCAGGAGGAAATCTTCGGCCCCGTCGTCACGCTCGCGCCTTTCGACACGGCAGAGGAAGTCCTGCGGCTCGCGAACGGCACGGGATACGGACTCGCCGCGTCGGTGTGGACAGGAAACCTGGCACTCGCCCATCGCGTGGCGGCGGCACTGGAATTCGGTATCGTCTGGATCAACTGCTGGCTGCTCCGTGACCTGCGCACGCCCTTCGGGGGCGTCAAGCAGTCGGGTGTCGGCCGCGAAGGCGGCGTCGAGGCGCTGCGTTTCTTCACCGACGCAAAAAACGTTTGCGTCAAACTGTAGTACCGGCTCTATTGTCGGCTTGTTCCCGGGAGGATATGGTATGAGCCAGGCCTGGACACGCGGATTGCCCCCAATAGTCCTGTTGCTGGATGCGCTCGGCACCCTGTTGCTGATCGCCGGCCTGTACGGCCGCTTCGGCAACCCGGAGAACGCGGTTTTGCCATTCGTCGGTAACGAGGCCATCTCGCTGGTCTTCATCGTCACCGGGCTGCTTTGCATGGTACCGCTCCTCATTGTCGTCAAGCAGCGCGCGACGCAGGGCAAACGGTGACGCGGCAGTCCGGCGCTGCGATTGTAGATTTGCCAGAGACGAGGTCAGTGACGGTCGAGATCGACCAGCGGGTGCCATGAAGCCGGCTGCAAAGAGCGATTTGTTCATTGTTCGCGGGCGTGCCTTACATAATCGCGTTATTAGTTCGCGAAAGATTGGCAATCGCCGTCGTGTTCGTGCGACCATCAGTCCCGTCGCGGCGATCGAGAACAACAAATAGCGCTACCTCAAGCGCTCCGCCGCCTCCCGTCCGGAACCACAGCTGGTTTTGGTAAATCATGGGTTGGCAGTGCCAGCCCGATCGTTGCAGCCAAGCGGCTGCATGAACCACAACTACACGCAGTTCGGAGAATCTTAAAATGCAGCAAGTCATTACCAGGCTGGCAACAGCCGCCCTCTTTCTTTGCTCGTTCGGCGCCGAGGGGCAAATCGTTTACCAGGTCAATCGCACGGTCGGCACGGGCACCATCGTCGGCACGATAGAGACCGACGGAACGCTTGGTGCGCTCAGCACCTCCAATATCGTCGGCTGGTCCTTCGACGTATTCGACGGTACTGACACTTTCAATATCTCTTCGGCATCAGGAGGCCAGCTTCAGGGCAATGCCTGGCCATACCTGTCCGCGACCGGTTCCGAATTATCGTTCGATTTTGACGCGGCCGCCGCGGATGACAGCGTTGAGCTCATCGCCTTCAACGGCGGGCCACTGCAAACGGAAAACTTCGATTACAACCTGGTCGGCAGCGCAATCGGCAAGCGGGAGCAGCTCGTCCATCAGTTCGGAACTGACGGGGCGCACATCACAGAGTCTGATCGAGATGGCGTCGTGGTGATCGCGGGCGGCGAGTTGTACGCGGCATGCGCCGGCCCCGCCGTCAGTCTCGGCGAAGTGATGGCCGGATTGCAGGCGGGCCTGACGGGCGGTACCCATACGGCGGCGGGTAATCCGGAAGGCTTCGTAGCGGCTGCGATCGGGGAGTCGCGCCGCGGCTTCGTGGTCCCGGAGTCCGAGGCCGGCTCGACCCAATGCGACAACGATTACATCCTGGTTGGCGAGTGGTTCGCCTGCCCGCTGACCGACCGCGCCGGTCAATCGATACTGACGCCCACTGAGGCCAGGGAGTGCGTCGACGCCGGGCTGTCCGGCCTGATCGTGGACTGGCACCTGGAGGTCGACGGCAGCCCTGTCGACTACCTGCAGACGGCAACGAAAATGGGATCCCTGTTCGACGGGCGCAGGGGCGCATTTTTCAATGCAGGCCACATCATCGAACCGTATTCGCTCGCGCCGGGTCTGCATACGGCCACCGCCGTATTCGAGTACGATCTCGATTGCCTTGCGCGCTTCGGTGGCGAATGTGACGGCGTGGTGGACTGGATCTACGCACCGATGGTCAATTTCGAGATCGTGGAGTCCGGCGCCGCGGCGCAGTAGCGCGCTCCGGTAGTGCTCTCTCGGGGGCGAGCCGACGCGTCGGCTCGCCCCGTTGGTTTCCGGCCCGGCATATCCCTCCTGGCCTTGCCCTTTTGTGCCTCGGTTCGAAAGACGCTCAGTGCCGCGTTCAACAAGGAGAGCGCAAGCTGCATCCCGAACGCACGGCGAAGGGCTCCCTGGCCTGCCAATTCCTCGCGTCGTCGCATGTCGATGCGGGAGCCGGAGCGGAGTATAGTTGGCGCCATTGAACCAGCCCGGCGTTTGGGTCGTGGCTATCACCAGAAACTGAGCATCTCGGAATGAATCTCCAGACCTGGCTGGATCGGATACCGCTCCCGCTGCTGTACGTCCTGACCATCGTCCTCGTATTGCTGGCCATCGGTGCCGGCATCCGGCTCGGTGCCCACATGAAGGCTCGATCGGGCGAGGGCGAATCGATCGGTTCGGTTGTCGGCGCAACGCTTGGTCTGCTCGCGTTTATGCTGGCCTTCACCTTCAATATGACGGCCAATCGTTTCGACGAACGCAAGCAACTCTTCCTGGACGAGATCAACGCGATCGGCACCGTCTACCTGCGCGCAGGCCTGCTGGCAGAACCATACACGGGCAAGGTCCGGGCGCTGCTGCGCGAGTACGTCGACATTCGGGCACAATCGCTTACGGGAACAACGAACATACGGAACGTGATCGCCAGGTCAGAGTTGATTCATGACGAACTCTGGCAAGCGATGGAAGCGCTGGCGACGGAGCAGACACCCACGATAGTGCACAGCCTGCTGATTCAATCGATGAATGAACTCATCGACCTGCACGGCAAGCGCGTGATCGTCGGGATTCATTACCGTATCCCGGGCACGATCTGGTTCGGCCTTTACGCAATCGCGGTGCTGGGAATGATCATGGTCGGCTACCAGTTCGGGCAGGGTCGCCAACGCCAGTACGTGGCGGTCTTCATGCTGGCGCTCGCGTTTTCGTCCGTGATCCTGCTGATCGCCGACCTCGACCGCGCGGCAGAAGGCACGGTGCGGCTTAACCTGGCGCCGCTGTATGAACTGCAGCAGAAGCTTCGCGCTGACGGCTGAGGAGCGGACTCCGTTATTCCCGGCTTCCCGGTGCTGAACCTGCGCAATCGACCTCAGTGTCGAGCAGTGCGCGGACGTCGTCGGTCGGCGACTCGATAGGCTGGCTGCCCGCGTCGAACACTACCCGCCACTGCCCGTCGTCGTGCAGTCGCCAGATCGAGTTGAACGTGCCCCAGCCCTCGACGGCCGAACCGTCTTCGGTCTTCGTACGCAGGCGGTAAGGTCCACGGCTCAGCGCCAGGCGTCCGTCCTCGAGCACTTCGACGAACTGGGGCCGCCACTTGAGCTCGGGGCCATTTTCCTCAAAGAACGGCGCCCAGCCAGCCACGACAGCTTCCGTGCCACGGGCAACTTCGCCGCCGACAAAGCGCGCGTCCGAATCGATGAATGACGCGAACCGGACCGCGTCTCTCGCCTCGGCGGCCTTGCTGAACCCGATCTCGCGACAACGAACGTCACGCTCGGCATCGGCATATGCGTTCGTCGCGACGCAGCAGACTACGAGCAGTAATACGGATCTGTGCATGGGCTTCGCTCCGCAAATGGGCACCAGTCTACTCCGGCCGGAACCGCTCGTCCCGCAACTTGCGGCCGGTAGGCAGAAGCTCTTATGGACAGGGTCACTCGCAAGGCCCACAGTTTCCTGTTGATGGCGCATACGACGTGGGAACATTTCGAGCACGAGGCGGACATGGGTCTGCGTGTCGCGGCGCCGACGCGTGAGGCGATGTTCGAAGGAATCGCCGAGGCGCTGACCGCGGTCATCACCGAGCCCGATCGCGTGCGAGCCTCGCAGAGCGTCCGGGTCGCCTGCGAGGCGCCGGACGATGCGCTGCTGATGGTCGACTGGCTCAATGCGCTGGTCTACGAGATGGCGACCCGGCGCATGCTGTTTCGCGAATTCCACGTAACGCTCGAGGGCCGGCGCCTCACTGCAACCGTCCTCGGCGAGCCCATCGACCGGGAGCGGCACCAGCCGGCGGTCGAGGTCAAGGGCGCGACCTATACCGCCCTGTCGGTGGAGCACGGCGATGACGGGCTGTGGCACGGCCAGTGCGTCGTGGATGTCTGAGGTCACGGAAGCAAAGAACCATGCAGCTGACACGACTCGAAAGACTGGACGATTACCGCTGGCAGATCCCGGTCGAGGGCCGTATGACGGTACCCGGCATCATCTTCGGCGACCGCGAGCAGGTCCAGCAGATGGACGACAAGGTCTACGAGCAGCTCCGGAACGTCACAATGCTGCCCGGGCTGGCCTGCCCCGTGTACGCAATGCCCGACGCGCACTGGGGCTACGGGTTTCCGATCGGCGGCGTCGCGGCCTTCGATGCGGACCGCGGCGGCGTCGTGTCGGCGGGCGGCGTCGGCTTCGACATCTCTTGCGGCGTGCGCTGCCTGCACACCGGGCTGGTGACCGCCGATCTTGCGAGCCGCAAGACAGAGCTCGCGGATGCGCTCTACCGGGAAATACCGGTAGGACTCGGCAGCGAGGGCGCGATCAGTCTCGACCAGCAGGCCATGGACGCGATGCTCGAGGGCGGCGCGCGCTGGGCCGTCGAGCAGGGCTGGGGTAACGCGGAGGACCTCGAGCGCACCGAGGAACGCGGCTGCATTGCCGGCGCCGATCCCGGCGAGGTATCGGCCAAGGCCAAGGCCCGGCAGCGGCGCGAGATGGGTACGCTCGGGTCGGGCAATCACTACCTCGAGGTCCAGCGCGTCAGCGAGGTCTATGACGACCGCATCGCCGCGGCCTTCGGCCTGCGTCTCGACGACATCGTCATCAGTATCCACTGCGGCTCGCGGGGTCTCGGTCACCAGATCGGCACTGACTTCCTGCGCGAGATGGTCATCGCCGCGAAGGACTTCGGCCTGCAGCTCCCGGACCGGGAGCTGGCCTGCGCGCCGATACGTTCCGAACTGGGCCAGCGCTATCTCGGCGCGATGCGCGCGGGCATGAACTGCGCGCTGGCGAACCGTCAGATCATCACGCACCTGACGCGGCAGGTGTTTGCGATGTTGCTGCCGCGAGCACGGCTCGAGCCTCTCTATGACGTCTCGCACAACATCTGCAAGGTGGAGAAGCACGTCATCGACGGTATCGAACGCGAGCTTTA
>JAOUIH010000252.1 GCA_029884165.1 Gammaproteobacteria bacterium
GCAGCCGGTACAGTTTTCGGGCAGGAATTCCGGGTGCTCGAAACGGATCGACGTCATGTCGCGGAAATGCGAGGACACCGCCGGCATCAGGCTCATGCTCATGAAGGGGTCGGCCGGCATCGACTCGCCCTTGCCTGTTGCATACATGCTGCCGGTCTGTGCCCAGAAGCGGTGGAGGTCCGACGACGCCGAGCCGGACTCGGGCTCTCTCTTCACCATCACCGGGATCGCCAGCTGCCCGTTGCCTGTGCCGCTGGATTTCGCGTCGCCGACTCGCTTGTCCTTTACCTCGGTTATCTCTTCGAAGCCGCGTCGAACGACTCGCATGTTGTCCTCGACGACGCGGGCGCCTTTCGAGCCGAATTTCTCCTGCAGCTGGTGGCGGATTGCGTCGAGCAGCTTGACCTCGCCGAGGCCGTGTTTCTCCAGGAGCGGAGACGTCGCGAAGAACGCTCCCTGGAAGGCGATCCCCTGCATGCGCAACTGAAGTTCCGGGTCGGTCGCCTCGTCGCGGGCGATCCGGAAAGCATCTAGGTAGAAGATGCGGATATCGTTGTCGACGATCTCCTGCTGGTACTTCGTCGGTATCGATGCCCAGAACGCCTCGGGCGTTGTCGCGTCGCTCTGCATCACGATGACGCCGCCTTTTTTCAGGCCGGCGACAGCGTTCGTGTGGCCGAACACATTCGGGTCAGGCGACAGGACGACGTCTACATAGAAGTACTCGCAATTCACCCGGATAGGTTCCGGCGCGGCCGACAGATAGTAGCTCGTGGGCTGGCCCTTCTTCTCCGAACCATACTTGGGGTTCGCCTTGACGTGGTAACCGAGTAGGTCGAACAGCGTCATCGCGAGGTTCTTGCCGGTCGTTATCGCGCCCCAGCCACCGACCGAATGCATCCGGACCGTTATGCTGTCCTTCGGCATGAGATTCGGGTTCTCGCTGCCGCGCAATGCCAGGTCCGTTACGCCCGGATAGGACTCGAGCACCGTCTGCTGGAAGATTTCCTGCTTGGGCGTCATCATCGAGCCACGTACGAAGTCGATCGACAGGTAGTACTGCCGTTTATGTCGCCCGTCGGGCAGCATGTTCTCGACAGCGGCAATCACGCCCTCCGGTTGCAGATCACGGCTGCCCAGGCCGAAGGAGCCGGAGTAAAGGGAAGGCAGGTCCTTGACGGATGTATAGCTCGCGTGCTCCGGGTAGGCCTTGCCGTCGCTGCGGCCATTCTCGAGCGCCTTCGTAAGTGACGCCCGGATTTCGCGCATCAGCGGCAGGTCGGCGGCCAGCGGCTGGTCCACCCTCTCCAGGACCGCGACGCCCTTCCTGCCTTTCAGTACCTGGCTCAGCAGGTCGCCGGGGAACGGGCGAAACATCAGCAGATTCACGACGCCGACCCTGATCTTGCGCTTCTCGCGCATGTAATCGGCAACGGCTTCCGCGCTCGGGATCAGGCTGCCTTGCCCGACGATCAGGTAGTCGGCGTCTTCGCAGCGATAGGTCATGACCCGTTCATAGCGGCGTCCGGTCAATTCGGCGAACTCGTCGAACGCCTGCTGGGCGAGCGGCTGTACGTGGTCGAAGAAATACGGCCGCTGGGCGGCGACGCTCTGCATGTACGAATCCTGGTTCTGCACGACGCCCGACATCACGGGATCGTCCACGGTCCAGAGCTCCGGTATTCTGCGTCGCCTGTCGCCGTAAATAATGCGTTGCGCGGGTGTCGGCGTGTCGATGATGTCATCCGGCGACCCGAGATACTCCGCAATCAGTTCGCGCTCGGGCAACAACAGCGATTCGATCAGGTGCGTCGTCAGAAAACCGTCCTGCCCGACGATGCCTGGCGTCAGCGCCAGTTCCGCGATTCGATGCGCAATGATGTTCAGGTCGGCGACGTGCTGGGCGTTCTTGGCGAACACCTGGAAGAAGCCTGTGTCGTCGACGCAGTGATAGTCGTCGTGGCCCGCATGGACGTTCAGGCTCGCTTTCGTCATTGCGCGGCAGCCCATGTTGAGCACATAGGTCAAACGCTTGCCGACGGCCGCGTACAGCGACTCGTGCATGTACGCAATACCCTGGCCCGACGAGAAGTTGGCGGCCCGCAGACCCGTCATCGCGAGTCCGGCGGTCACGGCGGCAGCCGAGTGCTCGCCCTCGGGCTCGATGAAAATCAATGGCCGACCGGAAATATTGATATGGCCGGCCGCGGCGGCTTCGGCCCAGTATTCACCCATCTGTGTGGAGGGTGTAATCGGGTACGCACCGGCAGCATCCGTAGACTCGCGCTCGCACATGATCGCCGCGGTGTTGCCGTCCATCGCCGATCGAACCCCGGGGTACTTGATGCCTGCTTGCTTCGTTTTCATCAGATTACAGCCTGTCTACGTGGCGGTCGTGCGTCTGGCGCCCTGGCGCACGACGCGGCGTGCGGCCCGTCCGGTGATCGGGCCTGTCTTGCTGTCGAACCAGACGATCGCGCCGGTCGGGCAGCGCTCGATGGCTTCCCTTACATTGTGATTGCGTGAGTAATCGACGACGGGCAGGTTGTCGATCATCGATATGACGTCGGGTGCATCGGCGGCGCAGCGGCTGCAGGCATCGCAGCCCACCTCGCATTCCTCGAGCACTGCCTCGCCCTTGTCGAGATTCTTGCAGGCGACCCACAGGCGATGCCCGACCGGGTGCAGCGAGAACAGGTCCTTCGGGCATGCATCCACGCAGTCGCCGCAGGCCG
>JAOUIH010000104.1 GCA_029884165.1 Gammaproteobacteria bacterium
GCCAACGGGTACAAAAGCAGGGGCATATCGAGATTGACGTTAGCGATCATCGCGTCGCTTGGAACCGTCGGGTAATGCGCATAGTAGTCCGAACCAACGAGACCGCGCTCCTCTCCGGTAACGGCGACGAACAGGATCGAGCGGCGCGGCCTTTCCGGCATGGCGGCGAATGCTCGGGCGGCTTCGATCAGCAGAGCGACGCCCATGGCGTTGTCGTACATCCCATTGTAGATGCTGTCCCCATTTACAGGGACACCGGTCCCGACGTGATCCAGGTGCGCCGAGTAAACGACGTACTCGCCCGCAAGCTCAGGATCGCTGCCACGGAGGACGCCGACCACGTTCGGGCTTTCGATCGTCTCGTGCTCGGTCCGCTGGGCGAGCGTAATTTCATAACCCAGAGGCGTCGATAATGGCGTACCCGCATCGGCGGCATCCAGCGCCTGCTCGTAAGAGATCGGCGCAGTGCGGAACAGGTCCTCGGCAGCCGGCTCGTTCAATATCGCCCTGCCCTCCAGTTCCGGGAAGTAATTGGCGACCCGGCCGGTGAGGTTCACCCAGGACATGCCGGGACGAATGCCGGCATTCTCCGAGAGACGCTTCCAGGTGTAGCGTTTTTGATCGACCCGGGAGCGCAGCGAAATTATGCCGACGGCGCCGCGAGCGACCGCCTCCTGTGCCTTGGTCAGGCCCGACGAATAGTAGGCTCGTTCGTTGTGCGGGAAGTTCGACGGCGCCCCGCCGAAAATAGCCAGTACCTTGCCGTCGACGTCGACACCCTCGTAGTCAGAGTATCCGAGGTCCGGCGCGTGAATGCCGAATCCGGCAAACACGACTTCGGAACGGATTTCAGTCTCCGGGCGCGCGCCGTCGCCATCCATGACGAAGTCTTCCTTCCAGCGCAAGCGATTGTCGCCCCCGTCCTGATGGTAGACCACGGCAGCGGAATCGACATCGATTCGGCGAGCGAGCATGGGGACCTGTTGATACCAGCCATCGTCTCCGGCCGGCTCGAGGCCTATGGCCTCGAAGTGACCTGCGACATACGCAGCCGCCTCATCATAAGCGGCAGTACCCGTCATGCGGCCCATTCGCTCGTCGTCCGCCAGGTACAGGAGGTGCGCCTCGATGCCGTCCCGGCTGATTGCGGCTAACCCTGATTCGACCGCGACCGTCTCGGACGAGCCAACCGTGGACGTTTCGTCGGTTCCGGATCCGCATCCGGCCAGGAAGAGCGGCGGGAACCACGCCAGTATCCATACACCAAGTCTCGTCACAGCATCGCTCCTGCCTATCGGAATCGGCCGATGATAGCAGGACTGCCGCAGGCGACCAGCGCGATGTCCGCGCTGTGCCTCGCCGAAGGCGCCGGAATATGTGTAATCTTGTTCAAGATGACCTTCCGGGCTGATCGCGGTTTGCACGGACGGCGCGGCGATGAACCCGCGCCCTGACCGGAGAATTCCGAGGCCGCAACGGTCAAACACCAGGGGCGCGCGGACGCCGCCCGACCGGGTCGAAGCCCGGCGCCGCTAATCTGGAGGTGCACCATGGACACGAGTTGGATTCCGGTATTTGTCATGATCCTGAGCGAATGCTCCGCTCCTGCCGGGAAGTCAGTGTGTCAGCAGCGGGAGCTCCACCTGCAATTCGTCGAGCAGGAACAGTGCGAACTGGCACTCCGGGAGCTGGTCGAGCTGAAGTCCCTCGCCGACAATGTAATCGTCGACAGGGAGAGATCGCGCTGCGAACGGTCCGCGCGGAGCATCGATACTTTTGAGAGTTTTGCCGCCATCGATGAACGGTATGCCGGCATCCGCAAGCTGGAGGACGGCGTCGCCAAGCAGACAGCAGACTTCACTCTCGAGGCTCACCAGAAACGACTGGCCGATCTGCAGACCTGCGAGGCGACTTCGGGCACGGCACCGTGCAAGATCGGCGACATCATCATAGAGCCGGGAACCGGGGAAACGCTCGAGGTCTGGCGCCGCGAGCCCTAGCAGGTCCACGGCGGCCCGACGGCACGCGGCAGACGAGCAAGAAAAAGCCCGCGACTTCCGTCGCGGGCTTTTTTTCAATCGCTGAACAGGCGCCGATCAGGCTGCGTCGACTTCCTTCATCGACAACCGTACCCGGCCCTGGCGGTCCACTTCGAGAACCTTGACTCTTACCTGGTCCCCTTCAGCCAGTTTGTCGCTGACTTTCTCGACGCGCTCGTTCGAAATCTGCGAGATATGCACGAGACCGTCCTTGCCCGGCAGGATGGTGACGAAAGCACCGAAGTCCATAAGCCGGGACACACGGCCATTGTAAATCCGGCCGACCTCTATCTCCGCCGTTATCTCCTCGATGCGGCGCCGCGCTTCCGCGCCCGACGCGCCATCGACCGACGCGATATTTACAGTACCGTCCTGCTCGATGTCGATGGAGGTACCGGTCTCTTCGGTGATCGCTCGGATGACGGAACCGCCCTTGCCGATGACGTCGCGAATCTTCTCCGGGTCGATCTTGAACGTGATGATCGTCGGAGCCCAGGGCGACATCTGGTCGCGCGGACTCGATATGACCTTGGCCATCTCGCCGAGGATATGCAGGCGCGCTTCCTGGGCCTGGCCCAGTGCAGTGTTCATGATCTCGCGCGTAATGCCCTGGATCTTGATGTCCATCTGCAGCGCGGTGACCCCGCTCTCGGTGCCCGCTACCTTGAAGTCCATGTCGCCCAGGTGATCCTCGTCGCCGAGGATGTCCGTCAGGACGGCGAAGCGCTCGCCCTCCTTGACGAGGCCCATCGCGACACCAGCCACCGGCGCCTTGGTCGGCACGCCGGCATCCATCAGCGCCAGGCTCGTACCGCAGACCGTTGCCATCGAGCTCGATCCGTTCGACTCGGTAATCTCGGATACGACCCGGATGACGTACGGAAACTCGCCTTCCTTCGGCATCACGGCCCGGATGCCTCGCTTGGCGAGCTTGCCGTGGCCGATTTCGCGCCGCTTCGGTGAACCGACGAAGCCGGTCTCGCCGACGCAGTAAGGCGGAAAGTTGTAATGCAGCATGAAGGACTCTTTGTGTTCACCTTCGATCGCATCAATGATCTGCGCATCGCGCCCCGTGCCCAACGTCGTCGCAACGATCGCCTGGGTCTCGCCACGGGTAAACACCGCCGAGCCATGCGCACGCGGCAGGATACCGACACGAACGTCGATCGGGCGGACCGTCTTGTGATCCCGGCCGTCGATGCGCGGTGCGCCGGCGATTACACGCTCGCGAACAACGCGCTTTTCGAGCGAACCGAGCGCATTCTTAACGTCTTCCGGCGACCAGCCCGGTGCCTCGCCGCCGGCGAGTGCTTCCAGCACGGACGTCTTTACTGCCGCTACGGCGGCCTGCCGCTCCTGTTTGTCGCTGATGCGATAAGCCTGGGCGAAACCGTCCGTCGCAGCTGAAGCGACAGCGCCGGCCAATTCCTGGTTGGCGGGTGGCGCTTCCCAGCCCCAGACGGGCTTGCCGACTTCGGCGGCCAGCTCGTTGATAGCCGTGATTGCCGTCTGCAACTGCTCATGGCCGAACATTACCGCGCCGAGCATGACCTCTTCCGACAGCTCCTTCGCTTCGGACTCGACCATTAGAACGGCATCGGCCGTACCGGCGACGACCAGGTCCAGGTCAGACTCCTCGAGGACGCTGGCGCCGGGGTTCAGAACGTACTGGCCGTTGACGTAACCGACCCTGGCACCGCCAATCGGGCCCGCAAACGGAATGCCGGAAATGGCCAGCGCGGCAGACGCGCCGAGCATTGCGGGAATGTCCGGGTCCACGTCAGGGTTCAGAGATACGACCGTCGCAATGACCTGCACCTCGTTCGTGAAGCCCTTCGGGAACAGCGGCCGAATCGGGCGATCGATCAAACGGGACGTAAGGGTTTCCTTCTCGCTTGGCCGTCCTTCACGCTTGAAGAAACCGCCCGGGATCTTGCCCGCCGCATACGTTTTTTCCTGGTAGTTGACGGTCAGCGGGAAAAAGTCGCGGCCCGGATCTGCCTCTTTGCGGCCCACGGCCGAAACCAGTACGACCGTTTCTGCCATATCGACGAGCACGGCACCATCCGCCTGGCGAGCTATCGCGCCGGTTTCGATGGTGACCTTGTGGTCGCCGTATTGAAATGTTTTGACGATTGATTTCACGTTGCTTCTCTTTACAAAAAAATGGCGACAATGAACCCGTGCGAACCCTTGTTGAGGTTCGACAGGCTCATGCATTCATCGCGTGAAAGGCCGCGAACAGGATCAGCGGCGCAGGCCGAGACGCTCGATAAGCTCCCGGTACCGGTCCTGGTCTTTCGCTTTCAGGTAATCCAGCAGTTTGCGGCGCTTGTTGACCAGCATCAGGAGTCCCTGGCGGGAATGATGGTCTTTCTTGTGCTGGGCAAAATGCTCGGTCAGTTCGGCAATGCGCTTGGACAGCAGTGCGACCTGCACCTCGGGCGAGCCGGTATCGGCTGCACCGCGGGCGTATTCCTCGATTACGTTTTGCTTCGTCTGGGTAGACAATGACATCTTCGATTTCTCTCTACTTTGGCCTCTTTTGCGAGCGCGGTATTCTAGCGTCCCACTCGGCCAAATAACAGCCTAAAACCACAGAAATGCAGGGCTTTTTTCGCTCGCCCGAACAACCGGGCGAGCCACTAGACGCCCCTCTTTCTCCCTGCCACCTGCTGCCCGGCAGGGTCAGCCGACCCCGGCCGGAACACCCGGCGCGGCGACAACCGGCCATTTGCCGCCAGCTCGCCCACGCCGATAAACCGTTCCAACTCGTCGTAGACGCGAACCAGACCGCCATTCCCGGCCACGTCGGCTACCGCCTGCCCATGGACGAATCGGCCGGCATCGTCCGCATCCAGACCTACCCGGGTCCAGCCTTCCAGGGCCGAATCCAGTGGCAACAGCCGCTGCCGCAGCGCATCCGGTCCTGCCGCCGCAATTTCCGTGGCCGTCGCCAGATCAAGCATGTCGTCCTGCCGGAAATGAGCCACCGACACACGGTGCAGGCTCGTTACATGCCCGACCGTGCCTGCCGCCCGCGCCAGGTCCTCCACCAGCGTCCGCACGTAGGTGCCCTTCGAGCAATGCACCCGGAACGCCAGTCGCGTACCGCGGGCCTCCAGCAGCGTGATGGCATGCACCCGAATCGGCCGGGCCTTGCGTTCGACGACCTGCCCCTGGCGAGCCAATTCGTACAGTCGCCTGCCACCCTGCTTCAAAGCCGAGTACATCGGAGGTACCTGCTCGACCTCCCCGGTAAAGCTGGCGAATGTTCGCAGCCAGTCTTCGCCACCCAGCACCGGCACCTCCGCCGTCGCGATCACTGTACCGTCCGCGTCACCGGTGTCGGTCGCTTCCCCGAGTCGGGCAGTTACGCGATAGGTCTTGTCGGCGTCCAGCAGGTAGCCGCAGACTTTCGTTGCCTCGCCGAAACAAAGCGGGAGCATACCGGTGGCGGCCGGGTCGAGACTGCCGGTATGGCCGGCCTTTCTGGCCTGCAGCAGCCGTTTGACCTTCTGCAACGCCTGGTTCGACGTCATGCCTGCCGGCTTATCGAGCAGCAGCAGTCCATCCACCGGTACCGAAGGCGGCCGGGCGTTGCCTTCTTGCGTCGCCATCGCTGACCTACCCGCCAGAATTCGGGTCCGAAACGTCCTTGGACCCCTCCTCGATCAGCCGGCTGATTTCGAAGCCATGAGCGATACTGTCGTCGTGCAGGAACCGGAGTTCCGGCACGTGCCGAATCTTGATTGCGCTGCCGAGCTTGCCCCGAAGGAAACCGGCTGCTCGCTGCAAACCGGCCTGCGCCGCAGCGACATCCCCGTCCGGATCCAGCAGACTGAAATACACCTTTGCAACGCCGAGGTCACGCGACAACTCGACCGCCGTGAGCGAAACACCGGCTAAAGCAGGATCCTTGGTTTCGAACTGCAGCAGCTCGCTCAGCGTCCGCTGAATCTGTGAGCCCAGCCGCTGACTCCGTGCAAATTCACGTGGCATAAGCGCTCGCTCGCGCCGGGGCGCAGCCCCGGCTCAATCCAGCGTGCGCGCAACTTCAACGCGCTCGAAACATTCGATCTGGTCGCCAACCTTTACGTCATCGTAATTCCGGACGCCGATTCCGCACTCGGTCCCGCCACGAACTTCGTTGACGTCGTCCTTGAAGCGGCGCAGTGAGTCGAGCTCGCCCTCGTATATCACGACGTTGTCGCGAAGCACGCGAATCGGGAGAGAACGTTTGACGTAACCCTCGGTCACGATGCAGCCTGCCACATTGCCGAACTTCGGCGACCTGAACACTTCCTTGACCTCGGCGATGCCGACGATCGTCTCCCGGATCTCTGGCGTCAACAAGCCGGAAATAGCTGCTTTAACGTCATCGATCGCCTCGTAGATGATGCTGTAGTAGCGAACGTCGACACCGGACTCCTTTATCGCCGTCCGCGCCGCAGCATCGGCACGAACGTTGAATCCGATGATGACCGCTTTCGAGGCAGCCGCGAGCAGCGCATCCGACTCGGTTATGCCACCGACGCCTGAACTCACGACCTTGACCTTCACCTCTTCGTTCGAAAGCTTGGTCAACGCATCGCGCAAGGCTTCCGCACTGCCGTGGACATCCGACTTGATGATCAGCGGCACTTCCTTCTCGGCAGCCTCGGTCATCTGGCTGAACATATCCTCCAGCTTGGACGCCTGCTGCAGCGCCAGCTTGGTTTCACGGGACTTGCCCTGGCGGAACTCGGCCACTTCACGGGCCTTCCGCTCGTTTGTGACGACCAGGAACTCGTCGCCCGCACTCGGTGTTTTCGACAGGCCGAGTACGACGACCGGCGTCGAGGGGCCGGCTTCCTTTATGGGCCGCTGGGTTTCGTCGAACATGTTACGGATACGTCCGTACTCTTCGCCGGCGATGATCATGTCGCCCAGCTTCAGCATGCCGGCCTGTACGAGCAGCGTCGCGACGGCGCCGCGCCCTTTTTCTAGGCTGGACTCAATAACGAGACCGCGCGCCGGACCCTCGCTGATGGCCTTGAGGTCCATGACCTCGGCCTGCAACAGCAGGGACTCGAGAAGCGAGTCGATACCTTCACCGGTCTTCGCGGAGACCTTCACGAACTGCGTATCGCCGCCCCACTCCTCGGAAATGATATCGTGCTGCGACAGCTCGCTGCGCACGCGCTCGATATCGGCGTTTTCCTTGTCGATCTTATTGATCGCAACGACGATCGGCACCTTCGCGGCGCGGGCGTGATGAATGGCTTCAACGGTCTGCGGCTTGACGCCGTCGTCAGCCGCTACCACCAGGATAACGATGTCCGTTGCCTGGGCCCCACGCGCGCGCATGGCTGTGAACGCGGCATGGCCTGGCGTGTCGAGAAATGTCACCGTACCGCGCTCGGTATCCACGCGATAGGCGCCGATATGCTGCGTGATGCCGCCTGCTTCGCTGTCAACGACATGGGTCCTGCGAATGTAGTCCAGCAACGAGGTCTTGCCGTGGTCGACGTGGCCCATGATCGTAACAACCGGCGCTCGAGCAACCTCTTCTCCCTCGATCGTCTCTTCAGCGAGCAGCGCCTCTTCGACCCGGTCGCCGCTCACGAGCTTCGGAATATGGCCGAGTTCTTCGACGACAAGCACCGCCGTGTCCTGGTCAATGACCTGGTTGATCGTGACCATGGCACCCATATTGAAAAGGGCCTTGATCAGCTCGTTACCTTTCACCGCCATGCGCTGGGCCAGCTCGGACACGGCGATACTCTCCGGGATCTCGACCTCGCGAACGACCGGAGCGGTCGGCCTCTCGAATCCGTGCTGCGTTTCGGAGCTGATCGACATCGGTCGCCGGCGCGAGGTTGCCTTGCGCTTGCGGCGACCGCTCATGTCGCCGGCAACGTGCAGCTCTTCGCGCCCGTAGCGGGTCTTGGTCGTCTTGCCTTTCTTCTTTTCCTTCTCTTTCTCCTTGGCCCGGCGCTCGCGTGCTTCTACTTCGGCCCGCTCGAGGCGCGCTTTTTCCTCGGCCGCCGCGGCTGCCTTTTCGGCCTCCCGGCGCGCGGCATCCTCTGCCTCACGCTTCGCCTCGGCTTCGCGTTGCCGGTCCTCTTCCTCACGTCGGGCCTCGGCCGCCTTCTCCTCGAGCGCTCGCTCCTGTTCACGGCGCTCTGCGTCGACCTTGTCGCGCTCTTCCTGGCGCTGACGGTCGAGCTCTTCCTGCTGTTGCTGGGCCTGCGCCTCGAGCACATCGCGCTTTATGTACGTACGCTTCCGGCGGACCTCGACGTTCACCGTACGCGAGCGACCCTGCGCGCCGGACAGGCGAAGTTCCGACTGGGACTTTCGCTTCAGCGTAATCCGACGGGGAGCTCCCGGCGCGGCACCGGCGTCCTCCTGCCCGTGGCTGCGCCGCAGGTGCGTCAACAGCTCGAGCTTCGCGTCCTCGCTAATCATGTCATCGGACCCACTGACCTTGATCCCGGCCTCGTCCAGCTGAGAGATCAGCTTTTCGACCGGAACCTTCAGTACGTCCGCGAATTGTGCAACGGTCACATCAGCCATTACCGAGCTCCAACAATTTCCATTTTCAGGCCTGCTGCTCTGCCTCGAACCAATGGGCTCGCGCCTTCATGATCAATGCAGCGGCTTCTTCCTCGTCCATTTCGTTGATCTCGAGCAGATCGTCCGTCGCCAGTTCGGCAAGGTCCTCACGGGTGACGACACCCTGGCTGGCAAGCTTGAACGCCAGGCCACGATCCATGCCTTCGAGAGTCAACAAGTCCTCTGCGGGCTCCGCCTCATCGATTTTTTCTTCCTGCACGATAGCCTGGGTCAACAGCACGTCTCGCGCGCGATTCCGGAGTTCGTCAACGATTCCCTCGTCGAACTCCTCGATCTCGAGCAGCTCGGACTTCGGCACGTAGGCCACTTCCTCGATCGTCGAAAATCCTTCCTGTACCAGGATCAATGCAACTTCCTCGTCCACGTCCAGCTGTCTCGAGAAAAGTTCGAGCAGGTCCTTCGTTTCCTTCTCGCTCTTCTGTTCGGCATCCGAGATCGTCATGACGTTCAGTTCCCAGCCGGTCAGCTCGCTCGCCAGGCGGATGTTCTGGCCGCCACGGCCTATCGCCTGGGACAGCTTATCCTCGTCGACGGCGATATCCATGCTGTGCGAGTCCTCGTCCATGACGATGGAAACCACCTCGGCCGGCGACATCGCGTTGACGACAAACTGCGCCGGATTATCGTCCCAAAGGATGATGTCGACGCGCTCGCCGGCCAGCTCGTTCGACACAGCCTGTACCCGCGAACCGCGCATGCCGACGCAGGCTCCCACCGGGTCAATGCGGGCATCGTTGCTCTTCACTGCGATCTTGGCGCGAAGTCCCGGATCCCGTGCGGCCCCGAGTATATTGATCAGGCCCTGCCCGACTTCCGGCACTTCGATCTTGAAAAGTTCGACGAGGAACCCGGGAGAGGTTCGCGTCATGAACAGCTGGGGCCCCCTGGGCTCCGAGCGCACTTCCATCAACAGTGCCTTGAGGCGGTCCTGGGGGCGTACCGGCTCGCGCGGCACCATCTGGTCGCGCGGCACAAACCCCTCGGCGTTGCCGCCGAGGTCGATGAAGACACCGTTCCTGTCCACGCGCTTGACGATGCCGGACAACAGCTCACCCTCGCGCCCCTGGTACTCCTCGACAACCTGCTGGCGTTCGGCTTCCCGGACCTTCTGCACGATGACCTGCTTGGCCGTCTGGGCGGCAATGCGACCAAACTCGACAGATTCCATCGGCACCTCGACGTACTCGCCCGGCTGCGTGTCAGGGTCGATGTCCACCGCGTCGATCATCCGCAGCTCGCGGTCCGGCACCTCGAGCTCCGTCGAGTCGTCGGCAAACACCTTCCAGCGACGGAACGTCTCGTAGTCGCCGGTTTGCCGGTCGATCGATACGCGCACGTCGATATCGTCGCCGTGACGTCGACGCGTGGCGGACGCCAGTGCGGCCTCAATGGCCTCGAAAATGATGTCCTTCTCGACGCCCTTCTCGTTCGAAACCGCGTCGACGACCATCAATATGTCTTTGCTCATAACCCTCGTGACTCCAGTTCGCCGGCCCCGCCCGTATCAGGCGGCCGGCACCAGGCGGGCCGACTCTATGTTGGCGAGCTGCAGCACATGCAGCGTACCGTCCACCTCGACCTCGACCGTTTTATCGTTCGCCGCACGCAAGGCGCCGCGAAAATTCCTGCGGCCATCGACCGGGAAGCGCAGTTTGATCCGCACGTCCTCGCCGAGAAACCGCCTGTAATGCTCCACTTTAGTCAACCTCCGATCCAGACCCGGGGATGACACCTCGAGCACGTAATGGCCGGGAATCGGGTCTTCCACGTCCAGCACGGTGCTCACCTGGCGGCTGACTGCCTCGCAGTCGCTCAGTCCAACGCCGTCAGGCTTATCGATGTACAGGCGCAACAGCCCGTTCTTGCCGCCCAGCCGCAGTTCGATATCCACCAGCTCATAGCCCAGATCCTCGACGGTGGGGGCCAGCAACCGATATATTTCGTCCCCAGTCACTCTATTTTCACCGTAAATATCTGTTCTAGAAACAAAAAATGGGCCAACGGCCCATTCTTTTTCTGCGCGGCGCGCTCACCCGGAGGCGACCGCTGGATAATAAAAAACCCCGATTCGGGGCTTCAAATTCTCCCTGGACTCGTACATCGCGCCCT
>JAOUIH010000253.1 GCA_029884165.1 Gammaproteobacteria bacterium
GCCGACCAGTGTGCCCTGCAAGCCAGCGCCAAGCATCAGCAGCGCCATGCCGAGCAGCAGGGTCCAGGTCGCGGCCAGTGCAGTGCGCATGCGTGGTCTTCGGCGGGAGCGGCGGCGACTATAGCAGGATCGCGTCAGCGGCCCGCGGCGCGGCTCGACGCGAATCGGCGAATCGGCGAATCGGCAGAGAATGCGACAGCCGATTGCACCAGACGGATTCAGCCCTGATGATGACCAGGCGCCTGCGTCTCGACTGGCACTTCACTCCGCTGCTCGTCGCCTGCAAATAGCGGCAGTTCCTCAGTCCGCCCCGGTCGGGGCCTGGTAACCCGCTCTTGCTGCCTCGATGTCAGATACCACCATTCCTCCGCACCGTCATCCCGTTCGGTACGCCTCGCCCCTATTTCGTGCAGGAACTGCCGGATCGCCTCGTCCGAGTATCCGCCCACGGATTTCTTGAGCGCCTCGAACGAGCGTTCGACGTAGCGCCTGTGATTGAGCATCTCGGCGAGGATCGCCTTCACCATGTCGGCACTCTTGTTCTTCAGAGTGAACATTTCCCTGTCGTGCGCAAACTGCCGGCTCTGCTGGACCCAGTTGACCACCCCGGTGATGCCAGCTCCGACAGCGACGCCGATCAATGCCCACATAGCGTCTGCCACGACGTTACTCCTTGCATCAGGAAGCCCGATTCGATTGCCTGGTCACCCGGCGTCCCCCGCTTCCCAGTGGCGAGACGCCCCGGTGACCGGGGCCTGGCCGGGCAAATTCCGCGGGAGCACCTTACTCCAGTTAGAAATGGCGCGGAGCACAGCCTGGTCAGTGCACCTCGCGGTGCTGCGATTCACCCTTGCTCGTAACGCTGAAGCGGGGCTCGACCCGGGCAAGTCGCCCGGTGAGCAGGTCGGCGGCATAACGGCCGACGGCCGGCCCGTGCTTGAAGCCGTGGCCGGATCCGGCGCCCACCAGCACGACGTTGGACCAGTCCGGGTGCCGATCGATCAGCAGGTCGCCGTTGGAGCTGTTCTCGTACTGGCAGACCCGCATTCCGACCAGCGGCCTGGTGGCAAGCGCAGGGAACCTGCGAACCAGATACGCGCGGATGTTCTCCAGGCCGGCCGGTGAGACGTGCCGGTCGTTGCGGTCCTCGCTGTCCGGGTCGACGCGGGGTCCGTGGCGATCGTGAGCGATCTTGAACCCGCGGCTCTCCAGGTTGGGGAAACCGTAGTAGATGTCGCCGTCGTTGAAGTCGGCCCAGCCTGGCAGGCGGTGCGGCTCGAACCTGTCGTCGCCAGCCTCGGGCGCGAAAAAGAACACCTCCTGGCGGGTCGGGAAAATGCGATTGCCGAGCAGTGAAGGAAACAGTTTTGGCAACCACGGTCCGCAGGCGAAGACGTACCGCTCGGCACGCAGCGTCTCGCCGGCCACGGTCCTCACGCCGTCCAGGGCCGCGCCACCGGGTGGCGGCAGCACGGCCGCAAGCCGGTACTCGCCGCCCGCGGCGACATATTCGCTCACCAGGGTCTGTACGGCACGACGGGCCATGAGCGGTCCCAGGTCCGGCTCCAGCAGCCCGAACTCGACCCCGTCCCAGGCAATCTGCGGATAGCGCCGCAGCAGTTCCGGGCGTTCGAGTACGTCGAGGCGCAGTCCCATGCGGCGGTGCGCCTCCATGCTCTGCAAGGCGAACGGCTCGCGCCTGCCGAAGAACATCAGCACGCCGATCGGATGGAAGATCGGCAGGCCGGAACGCAGGGAGAGCCAGCGCCAGTCGCCGAGCGAATCCCATGCCATGCGGGTGTAAACGTCGTCCGCGCCGTAGATGGTGCGGGTCATGCGCGATTCATCGCCCGACGAAGCACGCATGTTCGCCGGGCCCGATGCATCGAGCAGCAGGACGCGCTGGCCCAATCGCCGCAAATGCCAGGCCGTCCAGGCACCGAACACTCCGGCCCCGACGACGATGGTGTTCCAGCCCTGCCCTGACGCGGCCAACGCGCGCGACCGGTGGCCCGCGGCGGACAGCGCCAGCGCACCCGCCATGCTCTTCATCACGTCGCGACGCGTGACCCGCGATGCCCGGTGTCCTGCCATGCGATCCCCGCTCTTGTTGCTCTGCGGCAACGACAATGACCTTGCGATTGCCAGTCTTTCCAAAATAGGCAACAGTTACGCCCGTCGCTTCAAGCTCAACTGTATGCCGGGGGGATCGCATGAACAAACAGAATCGGAGCCTGGCCTTGTCGCTCGCAGTGGCCAGCACGCTCGCCGGCGTAGCGCCGGCGCAGGCGCAGGTGCAGGTGCAGAAAGCAACCGGCCTGGAGGAAATCGTGGTCACCGCGCAGAAGCGCGAGGAATCGCTGCAGGACGTGCCGTTCTCGGTGGCTGCGGTCACGGACGAGAACATCCGCCGCTCGGGCTCGAGCAATCTCGCGGAGCTGGCGCGGAACGTGGCCGGGCTCGCCATCACGGACCTCGGACCCGGCCAGAGCCAGGTGGCCATTCGCGGCATCAGCGCCGGGCAGGTCGTACGCGACCAGCCGGGCGTCAAGGAATCGGTCGGCATCTACCTCGACGAGTCGCCGATCTCCGTGGCCCTGTTCACGCCCGACCTCGATCTCTTCGACCTCGAGCGCGTGGAGGTCCTGCGAGGCCCACAGGGCACGCTGTTCGGCGCAGGCTCCTCGTCCGGCACGCTGCGCTACATCACGGCGCAG
>JAOUIH010000254.1 GCA_029884165.1 Gammaproteobacteria bacterium
TCACCGCGAAGGACGGCTCGCTGCCGCTCCTGACCCCGATGAGCGAGGTCGCGGGCCGGCTGTCGATCCAGGCCGGCGCCTACGCGCTGCAAAAGGCCAATGGCGGCCGCGGCGTGCTGCTGGGCGGCGTGCCCGGCGTAATGCCGGGCAAGGTGCTGATCATCGGCGGCGGCGTCTCCGGCACGCACGCGGCCGAGATGGCCGTCGGCCTCGGCGCCGAGGTGACGATCCTCGACCGCTCGGTGCCGCGCCTGCGGCAGCTCAACGAGATCTTTGGCAGCCGCGTCCGCACGGTTTACTCGACCAAGCACGCGATCGACGACCTGGTCGTCGAGGCCGATCTCGTGATCGGTGCCGTGCTGATCCCGGGTGCCGCAGCGCCGAAGCTCGTCAAGAAGGAACACGTCAAGGCGATGAAGCCGGGCTCGGTCATGGTCGATATCTCGATCGACCAGGGCGGCTGCTTCGAGACCAGCAAGCCGACGACCCACGCGAAGCCCACCTATGTCGTCGACGACGTCGTGCACTACTGCGTCACGAACATGCCGGGCGCGGTGCCGCGCACCTCGACCTTCGCGCTGACCAACGTCACGCTGCCTTTTGCAAAGGCGCTGGCGAACCTGGGCTGGCGCGAGGCGCTGGCACGGGACCCGCACCTCGCCAACGGTCTCAACGTGCACGCCGGCCACGTGACTTACGAGGCGGTGGCCCACGACCTCGGCTACAAGTACCTGTCGGCCGAGGAAGCTCTGAAGGCCGCCTGATCCGACTCCCCCCGAGGATCACGCGGTAACAGTAAAAGCCGGGCGCAATGCCCGGCTTTTTTTATGCCTCCGGACGGCCGATCGGAACCCCCAATGCCGCAGGAGCCCGCTTTGCGGGCGACCAGTCGCGTGGCCGTGCATCGATCGCCCGCAAAGCGGGCTCCTGCCAGGCGCTTGTCGGCTGCTTGTCGGGGCTGCTTGTCGGGACAGGCACACGGGACAGGCGCACGGAGCCTGTAGGAGCCCGTCCCGACGGGCGACCGACGCCTGGGGCACGACGAAATTGCAGGGCCTGCCCCGTCGGGACCGGCGACGTCCGGCTCAATTCGACAGCTCGATCGCCAGCAGCAGCTCGTTCAGTGCGTCGAAGCGCCGCGCATCGAGTCCGGTGATTGCCTCGATGCGCGCGAGGCGAGCGTAGATCGTATTCGGATGCAGGCCGAGCGAGCGCGCCGCCTTGAGCACGTTCATATCGGCGGCCGCGCAGGCGCAGAGCGTCTCCGCGAGCCTGCCGCGGGCTTTCGCGTCGGCGGCGGTGAACGCGCCGGCCCAGCCCGGCAGCGCAGGCTTCACCTGCTCGCCGCCGAGCTCGATCAGCAGGCGGCGGATCGGCAGCGCCGCGAATGCCACGACCCGCTCGGTAACATTCGCGAGGCCCAGCGCGATCTCGGCCTCGTGCCGCGCACGGCGTATGTGCGACGTCGACGGGTGATCGGCGGAGATGCCGACCAGCACCGCAGGCCCGAGCGTCAGGAGCGCCGGCAGCACCCGCTCCGCGAGCCGGCTTTGCGGCGCCGTCCAGCCGGAGGCGCGCCGGGTGCCGGAGATCACCGCAACGGCGAGGTGGTCCCGGACGCCGCTGATGACCCGCAGCGACATGCCCTCGAGCGCTACACCGATCGCGTCGACTACGCGCTGCGCCCGTGGCGCGCTGGTCATCTCGCGCGGATTCACGGACTGGGCGACGGCGACGCAGTACGCCTGCCGCTGCTCCAGGTAGCCGGCCCGCCGGAGCAACAGCGCGGCCTCGCGATCGGACTCGTCGTAGCCGGAGAGCAGCAGGTTCAGGAGTTCGCTGCGCCGGTCGCCCTCGGTCTCCGACAGGTGGCGCGTGTGCTCTACGTAGGTGGCGGTCAGCGTGGCCCCGGCCGCATCGCCGTATTCCGCCAGCAGGTCGGTCACCGCCGCGACGACCCTCGGGACCTGGGCGGTCTTCGCCGCTACCGCGAGTGCCGCGTCGCGCAGCGGCGGCAGGAATGCCCGGAGCATGGCCCGGTAGGTCAGCAGCACCGCGTCGAGCGGGAAGTGCTGCTCGGCCCGGCGCTCGGCGTGGGCCCGCACGAACCCCAGGTCGAGCCGCCGCGCGCCGCCGGCGAGTGCGCAGAGTGCCTCGATGTGCTCGCCGAGATGCATCTGCAGCTCAGGCAACAAGTCCGGATTGGCGGACTCGGCGTAGGCCCGCAGCTCGGCCGTCACCGCGGCAACGAGCGCCTCGACCTCGTGCGCTGCGGCTTCCCGCAGGCGGGCCTCGACAACGGGCACGACGCCGGCGGCGCGCAGCCGCTCCAGCGCATCGGCGAGGCGGGGCGGCAGGACGGTATCGACAGGCATCTTGTGCAGTCTACACAATAAAATTCGGCAAGATCGACTGAATCAGGCCAATGTCACGATCCAGAATTGTGTCTATTCTCCAATTTCGGTCAACACCACGATAAAGGAGCAAGCAATGGCCAAGTACCTGTTTGTCTATCACGGCGGCGAGGAACCGGAGGACATGAAGGAATTCATGGATGCCTGGGGCACCTGGCTCGGCGCCATGGGCACCGCGGTCATCGACGGCGGCAACCCGGTGGGCCCGTCGCGGACGGTGAGACCCGACGGGTCGGTCACCGACAACGGCGGCGCGAACCCGGCGAGTGGTTACAGCCTGCTCGAGGCGAGCGGCATGGA
>JAOUIH010000255.1 GCA_029884165.1 Gammaproteobacteria bacterium
AGCAGGTACCACGCGGTCAGGCCCTTCAAAAGCACGGCCGCGGCCTGTTCGTCGCTCACTCCCCCAGGCACCGGCACGAGCTGGGCTGCAGGGAAATTGCGACATTCCGAGTACGAGTCGGCGGGACGACCGGTATAGACGACCCGGTCCCCCGGCCGTACATCGGTGACGCCCGGCCCGACTGCCTCGACGACACCGGCCGCCTCGCTGCCCAGTCCTGCCGGCAGTGCCAACGGATACAGCCCCGTGCGATGGTAGGTGTCGATGAAATTCAGGCCGATCGCCGTGTGGCGAATCCGGGCCTCGCCTGCCGCGGGCTCGGGCAGGTCCACTTCGGCGAATTTCATGACCTCCGGCCCGCCGAACTTTTCTATGCGTATCGCGTGCGTCTTCATGTTGCGCCCCGTGCCTGTGCAGGATGGCAAGGATAACCGCCCGCACGGCAAATTCCATCCGGCTTGTCCGGGCGATTGCATGCGTGACTGTCGCCAGCCGCCACGCGCACGTAGAATGCCGGCAGCATTCGGTAACGAGCGACACCGATGGGAAGAGTCGAAAACAAGACGGCGCTGGTGACCGGCGGCGCCCAGGGCCTCGGTGCAGCCATTGCCGTGCTGCTCGCAGCAGAAGGCGCACGCGTATTGCTCACCGACATCAACGCCGACGGAGCCGCGAGCCAGGCTGCCGCCCTGAACACGACATTACCCGGCAGCGCCGTGTCGCTGAGCCATGATGTCAGTAACGAAGCGGACTGGGTCGCGGTCGTCGCCGAACTCGACAATCGGTATGGCGGCCTCGACATCCTCGTGAACAATGCCGGTATTGGCGCGATAGGCAACGTCGAGGAAATCTCTCTCGACGCGTGGCGGCACGTGCACGCGGTCGATCTCGACAGCGTATTCCTGGGCTGCAAGCATGCCATTCCGCTGATGGCCGCTTCGGGCGGCGGGTCGATCATCAACATCTCGTCGATCTCGGGCATCATCGCCGGCCATAACATGGCGGCCTACAACTCCGCGAAGGCGGCAGTCCGCCACCTCAGCAAGTCCATTGCGCTGCACTGCGCCCGGGCCGGCAATGGCATCCGCTGTAATTCCGTGCACCCTGCATTTACCGATACGCCGATCCTCGATGGCCTGGTCGGCCCCGGCGCGGATCGCGCGGCCGCGCTCTCGAAACTATCCCGGCAGATACCGCTGGGGCGCCTCGGGCGCCCGGAAGACGTCGCGTACGCCGTTCTATACCTTGCCTCGGACGAATCGGCCTTCGTAACCGGCACCGAACTCGTCATCGACGGCGGCATCAGCGCGATGTAGGTATGCAGGACCAGCCCGAGCACATCGCCGTTGTCGGCGCCGGCCATGCTGCCGGCCAGCTGTTGGTTTCACTGCGCCAGCGGAACTATGCCGGGCGGATAACGCTCGTCGGCGACGAGTCCTGGTATCCCTACCAGCGCCCGCCGCTGTCGAAAAAGTTCCTGCTCGGGGAACTCGCGGTCGAGCGCCTGTTCGTGAAGCCACCTTCCTTTTACGACGATCCGGGGCTGTCGGTCAGGCTCGGCGAAGAAGTCGGGGCGATCGACACTGGCGCGAAGGCCCTGCGCACGAGCCGCGGCGACGTTGTGCCGTACGACAGCCTCGTCCTGGCAACAGGAGCGTCGCCGCGCCGACTCGGTCTGCCCGGCGCGGACCTGGGCGGCATTCACTACCTGCGCAGTATCGGCGACGTCGAGGCGATCCGGCCGGGTCTCGTGCCCGGCTGCCGCCTTACCGTCATCGGCGCGGGTTACATCGGGCTGGAAGTGGCCGCGGTTGCCCGGATGCTGGGAGCGAGGGTTACCGTCGTCGAGAAGCTGGAGCGCGTATTGAGCCGGGTCGTATCACCGGCCGTGTCCTCCTTTTATGAAGTGGAGCACCGCGCGCAGGGAGTCGAGTTTCGGCTCGGCGCAGATGTACTCGGCTTCGATGGTTCACGACGGGTCGCGGCGGTCCGCACGTCCGCCGGCCCTGTCGAAGCCGATCTCGTCATCGTCGGCATCGGCGTTGCCCCGAATACGATACTGGCCGCGACAGCCGGCCTGGCCACGGACGACGGGATAGTCGTGGACACCCGCTGCAGGACGACCGGCGAGGCGATCTTCGCCATCGGCGACTGCACCAACCACCCGAACCCGCTGTTGGGCCGTCGGCTGAGACTCGAGTCGGTACACAATGCGCTGGAACAGGCAAAGACGGCTGCTGCAAACCTCTGCGGCGAAGCGCTCGAATATGCCCAGATCCCGTGGTTCTGGTCCGACCAGTACGACCTGAAGCTGCAGATCGCGGGAATCTCCGAGGGCTACGATCAGACGGTGCTGCGCGGCGACCCGGCCTCACGTTCCTTTGCCTGCCTTTACTTGCGGCAGGGCCGCCTGCTCGCGGTCGACGCGATCAACCGCGCGCGGGACTTCATGCAGGCCAAGCCGCTGATTGCAGCGGGCGCCGTCATCGACCCGGCGCTGCTTGCCGATGCCAATTCGGCATTGCAGGACCTGCCTGTGATCTCCGTGCGGGATAGCTGACAGGGCGCCGCTTGCAGGCCCGCTAGCAGGGTGTTGAAAAACACCCTGCTGGCGCGAGACAAGGATGTCTCGCCCGCGGTTCAAGCACGTAAGTGCTTGAACCGTCGGGAGCGAGTCCGGACATGCGCCGGACTCGCGAC